>JAZKFM010000289.1:0-11814 GCA_040386415.1 Pseudomonadota bacterium | reverse complement strand
TTCACCATGGGCAATGTCGGCCTGCCGGGCACCTCGGGCTTCGTCGGCGAAATCCTCACCATGACCGGGGCCTATGGCGTCTCCACCTGGACGGCCATCTTCGCCGCCAGCGGCGTCATCTTCTCGGCGGTCTATGCGCTCAGCCTCTATCGCCGCGTGATCTTCGGGGAGCTGACCAATCCGGCCCTGGCCGAGATCAGCGACCTTGACTGGCGCGAGGTGGCCATCTTCGCGCCCCTGATCGCCTCGACCCTCTATCTCGGTATCTATCCGGCCGCCGTCTTCGACCTGACCCAGGCGTCGGTCGACAACCTCGTCGCGCTCTACAGCGCGGCCATCGGCGCCTAGGGGCCTCTCCATGACCTTCTCCGCCGATATCGCCCTTGCCGGTCCCCAGCTGACCCTCGCAATCGCGGCCCTGGTGCTGCTGGTGTTCGGGGCCTTCGCGCCGCGCGCCACCACGGTGATGACCCTGGGCTCGGTCGCCGCCCTGGCGATCGCCGCCTACTACGCGGCCTTCGGGACGCAGGGACGCGGATTCGCGGGCGGCCTGGTGGCCGACGACGCCTCGGCCTTCAGCCAGGTGGCGATCTTCATCGCCAGCGCCATCGCCATCCCGCTTGGCCAGAAGTGGTTCGCCCAGCGCAACATCCGCAACTTCGAGTTTCCGGTCCTGATCCTGCTGGCCGCGCTTGGCATGGCCATGATGGTCTCGGCCGGCGACCTGATCTCGCTCTATATCGGGGTCGAGCTGCAGTCCCTGGCCCTGTACGTCCTGGCCGCCATGCACCGCGATGACGCCAAGGCTTCGGAAGCCGGCCTCAAGTACTTCGTGCTGGGCGCCCTGTCGTCGGGCCTGCTGCTGTACGGCGCCTCGCTGATCTACGGCTTCGCCGGGTCCACCAAGTTCGACGATATCGCCGTCGCGGTTCAGGCCGGGGCAGGGACGGGCGTGCTGTTTGGCCTGGTCTTCCTGATCTGCGGTCTCGCCTTCAAGGTCTCCGCCGCTCCGTTCCACATGTGGACTCCCGACGTCTATGAAGGCGCGCCCACTCCCGTCGTGGCCTTCTTCGCCGCGGCGCCCAAGCTGGCCGCCATGGTGCTGTTCGCCCGCGCGCTGAGCGAAGGCTTCTCCGGCGCCTCGGCCCAGTGGGGCCAGGTGCTGGTGATCATCGCGCTCTTGTCCATCGGCGTCGGCGCCTTCGCCGGTCTCGCCCAGAGCAACCTCAAGCGTCTCTGGGCCTATTCCTCCATCGCCAATGTCGGTTACGCGGTCCTGGGCCTGGCCTCGGGCACGGCCGAGGGCGTGCAGGCCATGCTGGTCTTCATGGTCCTCTACATGGTCGACGTGACCGGCTTCTTCGCCTGCCTGGCGGCCCTGTCGCGGGCCGGCAAGCCGATGGAGACCATCCAGGACATGGCGGGCCTGATGAAGGAACGTCCCGGCATCGCGCTCGCCATGACAGCGTTCTCGCTGTCGGCTTTGGGTCTGCCGCCGTTCTCCGGCTTCTGGGCCAAGTTCTACGTCTTCAAGGCGGCCATCAATTCCGGCCTGGGCGTGGCCGCCGTGATCGGCCTCGTGGGCAGCGTCGTGGCGGCCTACTACTACCTGCGCCTGATCAAGGTGATGTGGTTCGACGGCGGCGTCGGCGGGACCGACACCCCGCCCGCCGAGGCCAAGACCATCGCCATCGCCGCGGCCCTGTTCTCCTTCCCGCTGGTGCTTGGCGCCCTGGTCTTCATCGACCCGCTGGCCAAGGCCGCCGCGGCCGCCTTCGGCCTGGCCTAGGTGACGATTCCGCCGATCGAGTCCTACGACGAGATCGATTCCACCAACGCCGAGGCGCGCCGCCGCGCCGAGGCCGGTGAAACCGGACCCGTCTGGAGCACCGCCCTGACCCAGACCGCCGGCCGGGGCCGCCGGGGCCGCGACTGGCAGACCAAGGTCGGAAATCTGGCTGCGACCCTTCTGTTCGCCACCGACAAGCCGGCGGGGGAGGCGGCCCAGATCTCCTTCGTCGCCGCCCTGGCCGCCGCCGATCTCGCCGAGGCCTGCCTGGGCCCCGGCGCGGCCACGGTGAAGTGGCCCAACGACCTGCTGGTGCACGGTCGCAAGGCCGTCGGCATCCTGGTGGAGTCGGGCCCGCTGCCGGACGGCCGCGTCTGGCTGGCGGTCGGCATCGGCGTCAATCTGGCCCACGCCCCCCAGGATGTGGAGCGTCCGGCCGCGGCCTTCGCCGAATTCATGCCGGGTCCGCCGCCCTCACCGCGCGCGGCCCTCGATGTCCTGGCCGAGGCCTTCGAGCTCTGGCGCGCGGCCTGGGAGCAGGACGGCTTCGCCCCCATCGCCAAGGGCTGGACCGAACGCGCCCACGGCCTGGGCCAAGCCTGTGAAGCCCGACTACCCAACCAGACCCATCGCGGCGTCGCCGAGGGGCTGGATGCGGATGGGGCGCTGCGCCTGCGGCTGGACGACGGCGCGGTCCTGCGCATAACCGCCGGCGACGTTTTCTTCGGAGAGGCCTAGATGCTGCTCGCCATCGAACAGGGCAACACCAACACGCTCTTCGCGGTCCATGATGGGACCAGCTGGATCGCGCAGTGGCGGGCGGCCACCGATTCCAGCCGCACCGCCGACGAATACGCCGTCTGGTTGTCGCAGCTGCTGAACATGGCGGGGCTGCAGTTCGGCGTCCTGGACGCCTGCATCATCTCCAGCGTGGTGCCGCAGTCGATCTTCAACCTGCGCAATCTCTCGCGCCGCTACTTCCACGTGGAGCCCCTGGTGATCGGCGAGAACGCCGACCTGGGCATCCCGATCCGCATCGACAAGCCGTCCGAGGCCGGCGCCGACCGCCTTGTGAACGCAATCGGGGCGCATATCGTTTATCCGGGGACGCTGATCGTCATCGACTCCGGCACCGCCACCACCTTCGACGTGATCGCCGCAGACGGCGGGTTCGAGGGCGGGGTGATCGCGCCAGGCATCAATCTGTCGATGGAAGCCTTGCACAGTGCGGCGGCGAAACTGCCCCGCGTCGCCATTCAGAAGCCCCAGCGAGTTCTGGGCAAGGACACAGTCGGAGCCATGCAGTCAGGCGTTTTCTGGGGCTATGTCGCCCTCATCGAGGGGCTCATCGCCCGTCTCAAGGCTGAGTGGGGCGAACCCATGACCGTCGTGGCCACCGGCGGCGTCGCCAGCCTGTTCCATGGCGCGACCCTGGCCATTGACCATTTCGATCCGGACCTGACCATTCGCGGCATGCTGGAAATCTCACGGCGCAACCCGCGCCCCGCGGCGGTGACCTGATGGCCCAGATCAAGGCGAAAGCCGACGACGAACTCGTCTTCCTGCCGCTCGGCGGCTCGAACGAGATCGGCATGAACTTCAATCTCTACGGCTACGGCCCGCCGCATGCGCGTAAGTGGATCGTGGTGGACCTGGGCATCACCTTCGGCGACCAAACCACGCCGGGCGTCGAGATCATCCTGCCCGATCCGACGTTCCTGGAGGCGCACAAGAAGGACATCCTGGGGATCGTCCTGACCCACGCCCATGAGGACCATATCGGCGCCGTGGCCCGCCTGTGGCCGCGCCTGCGCGGGCCGCTCTACGCCACCCCTTTCACCGCCTTCCTGCTGCGCGAGAAGCTGCGGGAGAACCCGGCCGCCGCTGACGCGGTGATCACCGAGGTGCCCCTGGGCGGCAAGGTGACGCTCGGTCCCTTCGAGATCGACCTGATCACCCTGACCCATTCGATTCCCGAGCCGAATGGCCTGGCGATCCGCACGCCGCTGGGCACCATCCTGCACACCGGCGACTGGAAGATCGATCCGGACCCCGTCCTGGGCGGCGTCACCGACGAAGACGCCATCAAGAAGCTCGGGGACGAGGGCATCCTCGCCATGGTCTGCGACTCGACCAACGTCTTCGTCGACGGCACGGCCGGGTCCGAGGCCGATGTCCGCGACGCCCTGGGCGACCTGATCAAGGGCCTGCACCACAAGGTGGCGGTGGCCTGCTTCGCCTCCAACGTGGCGCGCATGGACTCCGTGATCCGCGCCGCCGAGGCCGCCGGTCGCCGGGTCTGCCTGGTGGGCCGCTCCATGCACCGCATGTCGGCGGCGGCAAAGTCGGTCGGCATGATGGCCGACCTCAAGCCCTTCATCGCCGACAACGAGGCCCGGGACTTCCCCGAGGACCGCATCCTCTATCTCTGCACCGGCAGCCAGGGTGAGGCCCGCGCGGCCCTGTTCCGCATCGCCGACGGCTCCCACCCCTTCGTGAAGCTGGGGCAGGGGGACGCCTGCATCTTCTCCTCCCGCGTCATCCCCGGGAACGAGGTGCCGATCCGCGCCCTGCAGAACCGCCTCGCCGACCGCGGCGTGCGCCTCTACACCGAGCGCGACCACCCGGGCATCCACGTCTCCGGCCACCCGTGCCGCGATGAGCTGGCCCAGATGTACGCCTGGGCGCGGCCCGAGATCGCCGTCCCCACCCATGGCGAGCGCCGCCACCTGCTGGAACACGCCGCCTTCGCCAAGGACCTGCAGGTCCCGCAGACCGTCTCGCCCCGCAACGGCGACATGGTCCGTCTGGCGCCCGGTCGCGCCGAGATCATCGATGAGGTCCAGGCCGGCCGCATCTATGTCGACGGCGGCATGCTGACGCCGGAGAACGGCGACGCCCTGCGCGAGCGCCGGCACGCCGCCTTCAACGGCATGCTGGCCGTCTCGGTCGCCCTCGACCCGCGCGGCAAGATCGTTTCCGGGCCCCAGGTCCGGGCGCTGGGTCTTCCCGCCGAGGAAGACTACCCCATGGAAGACATGATGGACGACCTGGCCGACGAGGCCGAGCGCGCCCTGGACCGTCTGAAGGGCGCCGAGCGGGACGACGACGAGGCCATCGAGAAGGCCATCTCGCGGGCGGTGAAGAAGGCCAGCCAGCGGGTCTGGGGCCGTCGTCCGGTCGTCGAGACCACGGTGCTGCGGATCTAACTTCCCGACCGCTCGGACTTGTTTCGAGCCTTGGCTATGGTTTGATGTCCCCAGGCTCGCCGCCCGCGAGCCCCGCGAGGGCGCGCGCCACGACGCGCCCCGCACCAGGGAGGGCGTCTGAAATGTCCGCATTCACCGGCGTGCGCATCGTCGACTTCACCCAAGGGCTGGCCGGGCCCACGGCCGCCATGCTGATGGGGGACTTCGAGGCCGACATCATCAAGGTCGAGCCGCCGCAGGGCGACCGGATGAAGGAGCATCCCGGTTACCTGACCTGGAACCGCAACAAGCACCTGCTCACTCTGGACCTGGCTAGCGAGGCCGGGATCGCGGAGGCGCGGGCCCTGATCGCGCGCGCCGACGTCGCCCTGTTCGACCACCACCCCGGCAAGCTCGAGGCCCTCGGCCTGGACGCCCGGACGCTCACGCAGGCCTATCCCCAGCTGATCCACGCCTGGATGCCGCCCTATGGCACGACCGGGTCCTGGAGCCAGCTGCCCTCCCACCACAGCCTGTTGACCGCGCTGAGCGGCGTCGCCTTCCGGCAGGGCGCCTATTCCGACCAGCCGATCCACCTGATCCTGCCGCTTTGCCACTATGGCCAGGCGGTGATGGGCGCCGCCGCCATCAGCGCCGCGCTGCTGGAACGCCACCACAGCGGCAAGGGCCAGGCGGTGACCGTCAGCGGCCTGCACGGCGTCTCCGAGGTCACCGGCCCGGTCCGGGTCCTGGCCGACCCGCCGTTGCCGCGCGGCGCGCCGCTGGGGGCCTCGCCCAGCTACCGGCTCTATGAGTGCGGGGATGGCCAGTGGTTCTTCCTGGCGACCCTGTTCGTGGCCTTCTACCACCGCGCCATCCAGGCCCTGGGCCTCGGCGACCACTGGGAGACCTTCGCCTCGGACCCGCTGCTGGCCCGCGAGGCCCTCAAGGCGGTGTTCAAGACCCGCCCGCGCGCCGAGTGGCTGGAGCTCCTCCAGGCCAACGGCGTCCCCTGCGCGCCGGTCGGCCCGCGCGAGCCCTGGTTCGCGGGCGAGGCCGTGGCGGCGGCCGAGGCCCGTGTCACCCTGGAGCATCCGGAGCTGGGGCAGGTCCACATGCCCAATGTGCCCTCGCGGCTGTCGGTGACCCCCGGCTCGGTGCGCCACCTGGCCAAGCCCCTCAACGGCCACGCCTGGCCCGAGCGTCCCGCGCCGCAGACGACCGGCGCCAATGACCGGCCGCAGCCGCTGTCGGGGATCAGGGTGCTGGACCTGGGCACGGTGATCGCCGGAGCCCACGCCGGCGGCGTCCTGGCCAATCTCGGCGCCGACGTGATCAAGATCGAGCCGATCGAGGGCGACCCCTTCCGCAGCAACGGCGGCGGCTTCATGGCCTATAGCCGGGGCAAGCGCGGCCTGGGCATCGACCTGAAGCAGCCCGCCGCCCGCGAGATGTTCTTCGACCTGGTGCGCGGCGCCGACGTGATCCTCGACAACTATCGCTTCGGCGTGCGCGAGCGCCTGGGCATCCACTACGGCGCCCTCAAGGCGATCAATCCGCGCATCGTCTCCTGCTCGATCAACGCCTATGGCGACAAGGGCCCCCGGGCCGTCCTGCCGGGGTTCGACCCGCTGCTGCAGGCCGAAGGCGGGATGATGGCCGCCCAGGGCGGGGATGGCGAACCCATCCTGCACACCATCCCGGTCAATGACGTCGCCACCGCCGCCGTGGTCGCCTTCTCCATCATCGCCGCGCTCAACGCTCGGGAGACGACCGGGGAGGGGCAGGAGGTGGTCACCAGCCTGATGGCCCAGAGCCTGACCTTCCAGCTTGGCGAGGTCACCACCTACGAAGACCGCCCGCCAAACGACGTCGGCGCCCAGGACTGCCTGGGGGTCCGCGCCCTGCATCGTTACTACCAGTGCGCCGACGGCTGGATCGCCGTGGTCTGCGAGACAAAGGAAGAGGCCGACAGCGTCTGCGGGGTTCTGCGCGTCCCCTTGCCGGCCAACGCCCTTACCGCGCCGCGGGACGGTCACCTGGCGCGCGCCTTGGAACTGGCCTTCGCCACCCGCATGCGCGACGGCGTCCTGGAGGAGCTGCTGGCCCAGGACGTGCCCTGCGCCCCGGTTCTGCGCGGCTATGAGGCCTTCGAGAGCGACTGGCGGTGGGAGAATGACTTCTTCGAGGTCTGGCGGCACCCGCGCCTGGGGGACATGCTCAGCGTGCGCGCCTACGCCGACTTCGCCCGCGGCGCCAGCGGCTTCCAGCGCCCGACGCCGGACCTCGGCCAGCACAGCGGCGAAATCCTGGAGGAGCTGGGCTACTCCCATGCTCGCATCGCCGAGCTGCTGGCCGCCGGCGCCATCTTCGGTCCCGCCGCCAACCTGGCCCACCTGCGCGACGGCGGCACGGCGCTGTTCACCCAGTAAGGCGACACCGCGTCGCAAGAGAGCGTTCCCCTAACCTCGCGGAAGTCGTCTATACCGCCCTCGCAAAGCGCGAGGCGGACGGCATGATCGGAAAACTGAACCATGTGGGGGTCGCCACCCCCTCCATCGACGAGGCCGTGAAGGTCTACCGCGACCTGCTGGGCGCCACGTCCATCGGCGAGAAGTTCGCCCTGCCCGAACAGGGGGTCTGGGTCTGTTTCGTCGACACCCCCAACAGCCAGATCGAACTCATCGAGCCCTACGGTGAAGCTTCGCCAATCCACGGCTTCCTCGCCAAGAACCCCTCCGGCGGCCAGCATCACATCTGCTTTGAGGTGCCCGACATCCTGGTGGCTCGCGACGACATGCGCGCCAAGGGCGCCACGGTTCTGGGAACCGGCGAGCCGCGCATGGGCGCCCATGGCGTGCCGGTGATCTTCATCCACCCCAAGAACATGGGCGGCGTCCTGGTCGAACTCATGGAAACCCCCAAGGGAGCCCACGGATGACCTGGTTCACCGGCACCGCCATCTACTTCACCATCTGGTGGGTGGTGCTATTCGCCATCCTGCCCCTCGGGGTGACCAGCCACGCCGAGGCCGGGATCGACAAGGGCGACGGCGGCGATCCGGCCGCGCCGGTGGATCCCAAGATCAAGAAGAAGTTCATCACCACCACCTGGATCTCGGCGATCGTCTTCGTGGTCCTGTGGCTGCTGCTGCACTTCAAGGTCATTCCGCTGCCCAGCCTGCCTTCCGGCCTGGGCTGATTGCCCAGAGCCTCAGCGTCGCGGCCTCTGCGCGCTTAAAGTTTGGGCGAAACGTATGCCGTGGCCCAGGCCGCGCGTAACGCCTTCGTCGGGCGGCGTAACCCAGGTTACCAACAGTCACATCGCGGGCAGCCGAAGGCCGCTCGTGGCGTTTTCCCCGACGACGAGAAGGCCGCCCGCCTCCCTGGGCGGCCTTCTTTTCATCCAGCTTCGTTGCCAAGGTCCAAGCGCAGCGGCTATCAGGGCCGTTGATCTGAACCTCGTCCGGGAATCTCCGCCAGATGCGTCTTTCGCGTTACTTCATGCCGACGCTTCGGGAAGCCCCCTCCGACGCCCAGGTGGTCAGCCACCAGCTCATGCTGCGCGCCGGCATGATCCGCCAGGAGGCGGCCGGCATCTATGCCTGGCTGCCGCTGGGCCTGCGGGTGCTGAAGAAGATCGAGCAGATCGTCCGCGAGGAAATGGACCGGGCCGGCGCCATCGAGGTGCTGATGCCCACCCTGCAGCTCGCCGACCTGTGGCGCGAGAGCGGCCGCTACGAGGACTACGGCGACGAGATGCTGCGCATCACCGACCGCCACAAGCGCGACCTGCTCTACGGCCCCACGGCCGAGGAGGTGATCACCGACATCTTCCGCGCCTATGTGAAGAGCTACAAGGACCTGCCCAAGAACCTCTACAACATCCAGTGGAAGTTCCGGGACGAGCGCCGTCCCCGGTTCGGCGTCATGCGCGGCCGCGAGTTCCTGATGAAGGACGCCTACTCCTTCGACGTCGACGAGGCCGCGGCGCGCAAGTCCTACAACCGCATGTTCATCGCCTATCTGAACACCTATGCGCGGATGGGCCTGAACGTGGTGCCCATGAAGGCCGACCCCGGCCCCATCGGCGGCGACCTGTCCCACGAATTCATCATCCTGGCCGACACCGGCGAGAGCCAGGTCTTCTGCCACAAGGACCTGGTGGAGATGGGCGCGCCCGGCGACGTCGACTGGGACGGCGATCTCCAGCCCCTGGTGGAGCAGCGCACCAACCTCTACGCCGCCACCGAGGAGATGCACGACGAGGCGGCCTTCGCCGCCGTGCCCGAGGACAAGCGCCTCTCGGCCCGCGGTATCGAGGTCGGCCACATCTTCTATTTCGGCGAGAAGTACTCCAAGCCGATGAAGGCCAACGTGGCCGGGCCCGACGGCCAGGACCGTCCCATCCACGGCGGCTCCTACGGGGTCGGCGTCTCGCGCCTGACCGGGGCCATCATCGAGGCCAGCCACGACGAGGCCGGCATCATCTGGCCCGACGCCGTGGCGCCCTTCGGCGCGGCGGTGATCAACCTGCGGCCCGGCGACGCCGGGACCGATGAGGTGTCCGAAAACGCCTACAAGGCCCTGATCGCGGCGGGCAAGGATCCCCTGCTGGACGACAGCGACCAGCGCCCTGGCGCGAAGTTCGCCGCCATCGACCTGGTGGGCATCCCCTGGCAGCTGGTGGTCGGCCCCAAGGGCGTCGCCGACGGCACGGTGGAGATCAAGCGCCGCGCCACCGGCGAGAAGCAGACCCTGCCGCTGGAGCAGGCGCTGAAGGTCATCTGCGCGTGAGCAACCCGACCCTGGGAGGCCGCGGCCAACCCTTCGGGGTCTGGGAGCGCACCGTGGCCGGCCGCTACCTGCGCGCCAAGAAGAGCCAGGGCGGCGTCGCCCTGATCTCCATCATCTCCTTCATCGGCATCACGCTCGCCGTCGCCGTGCTGATCATCGTGATGAGCGTGATGAACGGCTTCCGCTCCGAGCTGCTGAACCGCATCCTCGGCTTCAACGGCCACGTCTATGTGGCCGGCGGCGTGCTGCAGACCCCCGAGCGCGACCCCATGGTGGTGCGCCTGCGCGCCCTGCCGGGCGTGATCCAGGCCGCCCCGGTCATCGAGGCCCAGGCCATGGCGCTCGGCATGGGCCAGATCAGCGGCGCCATCGTGCGCGGCCTGTCGCCTGCCGACCTCAAGGCCACCGAGATCATCTTCAGCAACATCGTCTCGGGCTCGCTGGAGGGCTTCGGCGACGGCGAGTATGGCGGCGACATGATCCTGGTGGGCGACGACCTGGCCCGCAACCTGGGGGTCCAGGCCGGCGACGCCCTGACGCTCATTTCCCCCACAGGCGGGGCCACGGCCTTCGGCGCCACGCCGCAGCGCAAGTCCTACACCGTGGCCGGCACCTTCAAGGTGGGGATGAGCCAGTACGACCAGGCCTTCATCTACATGCCGCTGGCCCAGGCCCAGCTGTTCTTCGGCCGCGACACCGGGGTCGACTTCGTGGAGATGAAGCTCGCCGATCCCGACCAGGCCGTCGACATGAAGCCCGCCGTCGCCCGCGCGGCCGGCCCGGCCTCCATCGTCACCGACTGGACCCAGAAGAACGCCTCCTACTGGGGCGCCCTGCAGGTGGAGCGGAACGTCATGTTCCTGATCCTCACCATGCTGCTGTTCATCGCCGCCATGAACATCATCTCGGGCCTGGTGATGCTGGTGAAGAACAAGAGCCGCGACATCGCCATCCTGCGCACCATGGGGGCGGGGCAGGGGAGCATCCTGCGCATCTTCTTCATGACCGGCGCCACCATCGGCATCCTCGGCACCGCCACCGGCCTGCTGATCGGGGTGCTGTTCTGCACCTTCATCGGCGAGATCCAGCAGTTCGTGGAGTGGGCCACCGGCGCCCAGGTGTTCAACTCCGACGTCTACTTCCTCACCCGCGTGCCGGCCAAGATCGACTGGATCGAGGTCGGCGGCATCGTCGCCGGCGCCCTGGTCATGACCTTCATCGCCAGCCTGCCCTCGGCCTGGCGCGCCTCGCGTCTCGATCCCGTGGAGGCGCTTCGCTATGAGTGAGACCCACGTCGACCAGGTCCTGGCCATCCGCGGCCTGACCCGCACCTACCAGACCGGCGACAAGACCCTCACGGTGCTGAACGAGGCCGACCTCGACGTCATGCCGGGCGAGGTCGTGGGCCTGATCGGGCCCTCGGGTTCGGGCAAGTCCTCGCTCTTGCACGCCGCGGGCCTGCTGGAGCGGCCGACGGCCGGCCAGATCTTCATCGAGGGCCGCGACTGCTCCAACCTCAGTGACCGGGTCCGCACCCGGGTTCGCCTGCACACCATCGGCTTCGTCTACCAGGCCCACCACCTGCTGCCGGAGTTCTCGGCCCTGGACAACGTGGCCCTGCCGCAGATGATCGCCGGCGTCGCCCGTAAACCCGCCCGCGAGCGCGCCTTCTTCCTGCTGGAACAGCTCGGCCTCGCCGAACGGGTCAAGCACCAGCCCGCCCAGCTCTCCGGCGGCGAGCAGCAGCGCGTGGCCATCGCCCGGGCGCTGGCCAACTCGCCCCGCCTCCTGCTGGCCGACGAACCCACCGGCAACCTCGACCCCCACACCTCGGCGGCGGTGTTCGAGAACCTCTACGCCCTGGCGCGAGCCACCGGCGTCGCGGCCCTGGTCGCCACCCACAACCTCGAACTCGCCCGGCACATGGACCGGGTTCTGGGGCTCAAGGACGGGAAGCTGGAGACGCAGACGGGGTTTTAGGGGGCGCTAAGCAGGGGGTGTGCGTTCACGTAACGGCACGTAGTATTTAAGCGCAAAATCA
>JAZKFM010000288.1:0-6431 GCA_040386415.1 Pseudomonadota bacterium | reverse complement strand
GATGACCATCGCCAAGGAAGAGATCTTCGGCCCCGTGCTGTCGATCCTCGGCTATGACACCCTCGAACAGGCCATCGAGGTCGGCAACGACACCGAGTACGGCCTGGCCGCCTATGTGCAGGCCGAGGACCTCGAAAAGGCCCGCGGCGTGGCCAGCAAGCTGCGCGCCGGCCAGGTGTCGATCAACGGCGGCGGCGGCGACATGATGGCCCCCTTCGGCGGCTACAAGATGAGCGGCAACGGGCGCGAGTGGGGCGATTTCGGCTTCCACGAGTTCCTGGAAACCAAGGCGATCCTCGGCTACGCGCCGAAGCCCGCCGCGGAATAGTCCGCGTCACAATCTGACCTTCCAGACCCCCGGAGCCTCGCTCCGGGGGTTTTTGGATTCAGGCGCCCGCGACGTCCCTGCGGCAGCTCTCCAGGGCGGCGGCCAGGATTTCCTGACCCAGGTCAGACCCTTCCGGCATGGCCCGCGCCAGGGCCAGCGCGCCCACCATGCGCGACAGCAGGGCGATGGCCTCGCCGCGCGCCTCCGGTCCCTCGGGCAGGCGGGCCGTCATCGAGTCCACCATCCGCTCGAAGCCCTCGGCGAAGACGGTCTTCACAGGCTCGCCCTGCCGCGACACGTCTCCCGCCAGGGCGGCGGCCGGGCACGCCTTGCCCGGCGCGCGGCGGGCGGCCTCCGACAGGTATTGCGCCAGCAGGTCGTCCAGGCTCCCCACGCCGGCGCGGTGCTGGTCCATCTGGCGGAAGGCCTGGTCCAGGGCCTCGGCAGCCAGCGCCTCCTTGGAATTGAAGTGGTTGTAGAAGCCGCCGTGGGTGAAGCCCGCGGCCTTCATCAGGTCGCCCACCGCCACTCCATCGAAGCCCCGCTCGCGGAACAGCCGGCCCGCCGTGGCCACCACCTTGTCGTGGTTCTCCTGCGCCTGCTCACGGCTGATACGCATGGCGGAGCTCCTTCTTTGCTTACAAGCATCATCAATAGAACCGCGGCGGGGCTTGATCAATCCGGCGCAATACACTTATGATGATAGGCATCATCATTAACAGACGAGGGACCCATGCCGCTCTGGAAGATCTACCACCCTGAAGACGCCTTCTCCGTCGAGGACAAGCACGCCCTGTCCCAGGCCATCACCGCCCTCTATAGCCGCCTGCCCAGGTTCTATGTCGGCGTGGTCTTCCAGGCCGTGCCTGCGGACTCCTTCTTCGTCGGCGGCGAACCGGCCGACGGGTTCGTGCGCATCTGGGTCGATCACATCGCCCGCACCCTGCCGACCCCCGAGGCCAAGGCCTGGTGGATCAAGTCCTGCGACGAGGCGATGGCCCCCTTCATTCGCGACCGGGGTTTCGACTGGGAATTCCACATCGACGAGACCCCCTTCGACCTCTGGTCCATCCAGGGCCTGCGCCCGCCGCCCCCCAACTCCGAGGCTGAGGCCCGCTGGATCGCCGAGAACAAGGCCACCCCCTACGAGCTGTCGCCCGTCGCCGCCACCTGACGTCACGGCGCCCAAACCCGGCGTTGCCATCCCGGCCATCTGGTGCGAATTCAGATGGCCGGGCCCCCGTCTCGAGGGGCCGGCGAGCCGGGAGGATCGATGTCCCAGGACATCTCGTGCGTGGCCGACGTGGCGCGTCATCATGGGCGCGTTCGCCCTGACGCCCAGGCCCTGTGGTTCGAAGACCGCGCCACCACCTACGCCCAGCTCGACGCCCTGTCCTCACAGTGCGCCCAGGCCCTGATCGCCGCCGGCGCCAGGCCGGGCGACCGCATCGGAACGCTCGCCAAGGGCAATGACGACTTCTTCGTCCTCTGGTTCGGCTGCCTCAAGGCCCGCGTCTGCCTGACCCCGGTGAACTGGCGGCTCGCCGCCCCGGAGGTGGAGTTCATCCTCAGGGACGCCGGCTGCCGCCTCGTCGTGGTGGGCCAGGACTATGCCGACCTGCTGGCCGGCCTCGACCTGCCGGACCTGAAGACCAACGTGGTGTTCGGCGAGACCTTCCGCGCCTGGCTCGGGGCGCAGCCGGCTGTCGATCCCAACCTGACACCGGCGTCGGACGACGACGTCATCCAGCTCTACACCTCGGGCACCACCGGCCTGCCCAAGGGCGTCCAGCTCACCGAGACCAACTACGCCCACTGCTTCGACGGGGCCACCAAGGTCTGGGCGCGGTTCGAGCCCGGCGACGGGGTGCTGGTGGCCATGCCCCTGTTCCACGTGGCCGGCGCCAATCTCGGCATGCTGTCCCTGCTGCAGGGCGCGCGCACGGTGGTCATGCGCGAGGTCGATCCGGCCCTGCTGCTGCGCCTGACGGGTGAGCACAGGGTCCGTCACGCCTTCCTGGCGCCGGCCCTGATCAACATGCTGCTGCAGCATCCGGCCATGACCGACGCCGACCTCACCACGCTTGAGCACGTCTACTACGGCGCCTCGCCGATCTCTGAGGAGGTGCTCAAGCGCGCGCAAGACCGCTTCGGCTCGGAGTTCTCCCAGCTCTACGGCCTGACCGAGACCATCGGCGGCGGGGCCTACCTGCCGCCCTCGGCCCATGATCCCAAGCTTGGCAAGCTGCGCGCGTGCGGCAAGCCCTCGCCAGGCTATGAGGTCCGCATCCGCCTGGACGGCCGTGATGCTGAGACGGGTGAGGTTGGCGAGATCGAGATCCGCTCGCCGGGCGTCATGAAGGGCTACTGGAACCGCCCCGAGGCCACCGCCCAGGCCATCGACGCCGACGGCTGGTTCCGCTCCGGCGACGCCGGCTTCTTCGACGCCGACGGCTACCTCTTCATCCACGACCGGGTGAAGGACATGATCGTCACCGGCGGCGAGAACGTCTATCCGGCAGAGGTGGAGAACGCGCTGTTCGCCCACCCCGATGTCGCCGACGCCGCCGTGGTGGGCGTGCCCGACGACCGCTGGGGCGAGGCGGTGAAGGCCATGGTGGTGCTCCGCCCGGGCGCGGCCGGAAATCCCGCCGACATCATCGCCCACTGCCGCCCGCTGATCGCCGGCTACAAGGTTCCCAAAAGCGTCGACTTCGTCGATGTCCTGCCCCGAAACCCCTCCGGCAAGGTGCTGCGCCGTGAACTGCGCGCACCCTACTGGGAAGGCCGCGACCGCCAGGTCGGCTAGCTCAAGGAAAGACCCATGGATCCGCACATCAAAGCCATGCTCGACGCCGCCGAGGCCGCCTCCGCGGGTCAGCAAGCGCCGCCCCTGGACGCCATCCCGCCGGAGATGATCCGGGCCGGCTACCGCATGCAGCGCCAGGCCCAGAACCTGAACGCCCCCAAGGACGTCACCGCCACCGATATCCAGGTCGACGGCGCGGAGGGGCAGGTCCCCGCCCGGCTGTACGTTCCGGCCGGCGCACCCGCCGTCACCCCTTGCCTCGTCTATTATCACGGCGGCGGCTTCGCCATCGGCGACCTGGAGACCCATGACGGCCACTGCCGCCGCATGGCCGCCTATGCCGGAATCCGGGTCCTGGCCATCGACTACCGCCTGGCGCCTGAGCATCCCTTCCCGGCCGGCCATGACGACTGCCTGGCCGCCACCAAGTGGGCCTTCGACCATGCCGCCGAGATCGGCGTCGATCCCGCCCGCATCGCCGTCGGCGGCTGCTCGGCGGGCGGCAACCTGGCCGCCTCTATCAGCGTCGACATGAAGAATGATCCCAAGCGCAAGATCGCCTTCCAGCTGCTGCTCTATCCGGGCATCTGGCCCGAGCAGGAGACCCAGTCGCGCAAGGACCTCGACGGTCCGGTCCTGACCAAGGCGGCGCTCGCCTGGTTCGACAAGTGCCTGGCCGTCCTCGGCCACCCCCAGGCCCACCGCGCCATGCTTGGAACGGCCGACGTGGCCGGGACCCCGCCCGCCCTGGTGGTCACCGCCGGCTACGATCCCCTGAAGGACGAGGGCCGCGACTTCGCCGCCAAGCTCAACGCCGCGGGCGTGAAGGCGACCCACAAGGAATACCCCGACATGGTCCACGACTTCCTGATCATGGGCGACGTCTCCCCGGCCATCGACACCGCCGCCCACGAGATCGCCGCGCAACTGAAGACGGCGCTGGCTTAGGGGCCTCTTCTCCTCTCCCCCGCAAGAGGGGGAGAGGAGGTGATGCGGCTAGCCCCCCACCACCGCCCTGATCGCACCGGTCAGTCGCGCCATCTCCGCGTCCGAGGTCACGAAGGGCGGGGTCAGGTAGACGACCTTGCCCATCGGCCGGATCCAGCAGCCCAGTTCGGCGAACTTCGCGCAGAGGCCGCCGGCGTCCACGGCCTCCTCGAACTCCACCACCCCGATGGCGCCGAGCGTCCGGACATCGACGACGCCGGAGGCGCCGCGACAGGGTTCCAGGCCGTCGGCCAGGGCTGCGTTGATCCGCGCCACATCGGCCTTCCAGCTGCCACTCTCGAACAGGTCCAACGACGCATTGGCCGCCGCGCAGGCCAGCGGATTGGCCATGTAGGTGGGCCCGTGCATGAGGGCGGCGCCCGCGTCGTCGGACCAGAAGGCCTCGAACACCTTGCGGCTGGCGATGGCCGCCGACAGGGGCAGGGTGCCCCCGGTCAGGGCCTTGGACAGGGTCACGATGTCGGGGATCACCCCGGAGCCCGAGCAGGCGAACAGGTCCCCGGTCCGCCCGAAGCCGGTGAAGATTTCGTCGAAGATCAGCAGCAGGCCGTGCTTGTCGGCCAGCCGGCGCAGGGTCGCCAGCACGCTGTCGTCGTGCAGCAGCATGCCGCCCGCCCCCTGCACCCGGGGCTCGACGATCAGGGCGGCGATCTCGGGGCCCTTCTCCGCCAGCAGGGCGTCCAGCGCCGCCTCGCTGTCGGCGTCGCGGGGCAGGGCCACCACGTGCTGGGCGGGCATGACCCCGGAAAACAGGCCGTGCATGCCTTCCTCCGGGTCGCAGATGGTCATCGTGGCCAGGGTGTCGCCGTGATAGCCGCCCAGGAAGCTGACGAACCTGGTCCGCCCGGCCACGCCCCAGTTGATCCAGTACTGCAGGGCCATCTTCATGGAGATCTCGACGGCCACCGATCCGCTCTCGGCGAAGAACACATGGTCCAGCTCGCCGGGTAGCAGGGCCGCCAGCCGCGAGGCCAGCCGATAGGCCGGCTCGTGCGCCAGCCCGCCGAACATCACGTGCGGCGCCCGCTCCAGCTGCGCAGTGACCGCGGCGGCGATGTGGGGATGGTTGTAGCCATGGCAGGCGGTCCACCAGCTGGCGATGCCGTCCACCAGGTCGCGCCCGTCCTCCAGGATGATCCGCGCCCCCCGGGTGCGCGCCACGGCCAGGGGCGCAGGCGCGGTCTTCATCTGGCAATAGGGCCGCCAGACATGGGGCGCGCCGTCGGTGAGCCACTGGGGCATGGGGGTGTCCTCCGCGGGTGTCGGGTGGTGGTAGTGAGCGCCGCCCGGTGCTGGCAAGCCGCCATAGTCGCAGCTCCCGATCCCCATATTGTGTACCCGGTCGGCGAGGCGGCATAAGCTTCGCCGATGATTCCCCCGGCTCAAGATTCGGTGTCCCCGGCGATCGACAGCCGCCGGCTCACCGCCCGGCAGAGCGCGGAGTACTTCCTCAACATCGTGCGCCTGCTCGACCGGGCCGTGGACCGCGACCTGGTCACCACGCTCACCTTCCTGTCGATCGCGCGCGCCAACATGCGCCAGTTCACCAAGGACCCCGACCGGTCCATGCGCTACGCCGCGATGGACGCCGTCCCGCCCGACATCGAGCGCGTGCCCGTCACAGTCTACGCCGTCGCCAAGGAACTGGGCATTCCCTACGAGACGGTCCGCCGGCACGCCGCCAAGCTGCGCAAGGAGGACCTCTGCGAGGCCGTTCCCGGCGGCCTGATCATCCCCAATCGCGCCTTCTTCAGCGCCACCATGCTGGAGGCGGTCACCGCCCACTGGGCCCTGACCCAGGACCTGGTGAACAGCGCCGGCGGCTACGCCACCCCGGCCACCGACCCGCCACCGGGCGATGTGAGCCGGCAGGTGGTGCGGCTGGGGGTCGACTATTTCCTCGACGTCCTCGCCCTGATCGGCCGCACCCTGGAGGTCGACGCCCTGGGCGCCCTGGTCATGCGCGCCGTCTCCTTCGTCAATGTCGAGCAGCATGCCTACGCGCCCGACGCCTATCCCGATGTGCCCGTGGGTCCCGGCGACAGCGAACGCGAGCCGGTCTCGGTCTATGCCGTCGCCAAGACCCTCAGCCTGCCCTACGAGACCACGCGGCGCCACGTCCGCCGGCTGATGGAGCTGGGCCTGCTGGAGAAGTCCGGCGCGGGCGTCATCGTCCCTGCGCGGGTGAGCGCGCGGCCCCAGGTGCTGATGGGCATCGGCGAACTGATGGCGCGCACGGAAACCTACCTCACCCGCCTGGCCGAACTCGGTGTCCGCCCCGTCTCC
>JAZKFM010000287.1:0-2807 GCA_040386415.1 Pseudomonadota bacterium | reverse complement strand
GCGCCTGTTCGGCGAGACGTTCCACGTTGCGGCCCGCCGTCAGGGCGATCATCTCGACCTCGGCGCCCGACTTCTCGATGAGGTCGAGGGTGGAGACGCCCACCGAGCCCGTGCAGCCCAGGACGCTCAGGCGGCGCGGAAGGCTCAATGGCCCCATCCCAGGTGGTTCACCAGGCGCGCGGCCGCGATGATCACGACCGCGAACAACAGGCCGTCGACCCGGTCCAGCAGGCCGCCATGGCCGGGGATCAGGTTGCCGGAGTCCTTCACCCCGAAGCGTCGCTTCAGGGCCGATTCCCAGAGATCGCCGGCCATGGTGGCCAGTCCGCCCAGCAGGCCCACCAGGGCGCCGGCGGCCATGTTGAGTTCGAAGGCCGGGATGAGGGTCATCAGGGCGCCCACGGCCATGGCGAACACCAGCCCCCCCACGAAGCCCGACCAGGTCTTGTTGGGCGAGAACCGCGGCCAGAGCTTGGGGCCCTTCAGGGCGCTGCCGACGGCGAAGGCGGCGATGTCGGCGGTCCAGGTGATGGCGAACAGCATGAGAGTCCACCAGTGGCCCTGGGGCATGGCGCGCAGCCAGATCAGGCAGATGCAGGCGATGCCGATATAGAAGACCCCGAAGGCGGCGTCCGACGGCCGCTCCGCGACACCCCGCGCCACGAGGGCCGAGGCGACCCCGCCCAGCAGCAATCCGGCCCAGGCCAGCCACATGTGGTCGCGGTGGGCCAGGAACACCCCGGCGAGGATGGCTACGGTGACGGCGGTGGAAACCCGGATCGGCGCGTGGGGCGCGCTCATTCCGCCCCATTCGATGGACAGCAGGGCGACGGCCACCGCGACCAGCACCAGGAACGGCCAGCCGCCGGCGGCGAGGCCGGTGTCGAACCACACGGCGGCCAGGGCGGTGGGCACGAGAACCGTGGCCGAGGCCACCCGCACGCCCAGATTGGTCCAGTTGAAACGCTTAGCCGGCGGCAAGGACATCGTCCGCGACGGCGCCGTACCTGCGCTCACGCCGGTGGAACTCGTCGATCGCCGCCTGCAGATGATCAGGCGTGAAGTCGGGCCAGAGAACGTCAGGGAAGACGAACTCGGAATAGGCCGACTCCCAGAGCAGGAAGTTGGAGAGCCGCTGCTCGCCGCTGGTGCGCACCACCAGGTCGGGCGGCGGCAGGCCGCCGGTGGAGAGCCTGGCCTCGAAGTCGGTGTCGGTGATCGCCGCGGCGTCGATCTTGCCGGCCAGGGCGTCGGCCACAAGGGCGCGGGCGGCGTCGACGATGTCGGCCCGGCCGCCATAGTTGAAGGCCACCTGCAGGAAGAACTTGTCGTTATGGGCGGTGCGGGCCTCGGCGCGCTCGACAATCTCGGCGATGTCGGCGGGAAGACCCTCTCGGCGGCCGAGGATGCGCACCTTCACGCCCTCGCGGGTCAGCTTCTCCAGGTCGCTGTTCACATAGTGCTTCAGCAGCCGCATGACCTCGGCGACCTCGCCGGCGGGGCGGCGCCAGTTCTCGGTGGAGAAGGCGTAGAGGGTGAGCCAGCGGACACCCTGGTCGGGCGCGGCCTCCACCACCTTGCGAATGGCCTCCACGCCCTTGGGATGACCCAGCTTGCGCGGCAGGCCCCGGCGCTTCGCCCAGCGGCCATTGCCGTCCATGACGATCGCCACGTGCAGCGGCGTGTCCTTGGGGGGCGGCTCTGTGGGAGCGGAGGCCATCAGGTTTTCCGTTTCGTCCTTCGGGGCAGTGTGGACGACTAAACCTGCATGATCTCTTGCTCTTTGGTTTTCAAGGCTTCGTCCACGCGCTTGATGGCCTCGTCGGTCATCTTCTGGACCTCGGTCTCCATGCGCTTCAGATCGTCCTGGTTGATGGCCCCGTTCTTCTCGGCCTTCTTGAGGTCGTCGTTGGCGTCGCGGCGGACGTTGCGGACGGCGATCTTCTGCTGCTCGGCATACTTGCCGGCGATCTTGGCCAGGTCCTTGCGGCGCTCCTCGGTGAGCGGCGGGATCGGAATGCGCAGGTTGGTGCCTTCGTTGACCGGGTTGAAGCCGAGGCCCGACGAGCGGATCGCCTTCTCCACCGAGACCACCATGCCCTTGTCCCAGACGCTGACGGTGATGGAGCGGGGCTCAGGCACGCTGACGGCGGCCACCTGGTTCAGCGGCACGGTCGAGCCATAGGCCTCCACCATCACCTGATCGAGCAAGCCTGCCGAGGCCCGGCCCGTGCGCAGGCTGGCGAACTCGTCCTTCAAGGCGGCGATCGCCTTGTCCATGCGGTCCCGGTAGCTCGAAAGCACCGGCTTTTCTGCGTCGGCCATGGGTGCGTCTCCCTTAAGTCAAAGGTTGTCGGCGTGGTCAGGCGATGGTGGTGAAGACGCCTTCGCCCTGCAGCACCTTCATGAAGTTGCCCCGCTCGCGGATGGAGAACACCACGATCGGGACGTTGTTGTCGCGCATCAGGGCGATGGCCGAGGCGTCCATGACCCGCAGGTCTTGGGCCAGCACGTCCTGGTAGCTGAGGGTCTCGTAGCGCCGGGCGCTGGGATCCTTCTTGGGATCGGCGGTGTAGACGCCGTCGACGCTGGTGCCCTTGAAGAGGGCGTCGCAGCCCATCTCGGCCGTGCGCAGGGCCGCGGGCGTGTCGGTGGTGAAGAACGGGGCGCCGAGGCCGGCGGCGAAGATCACCACCCTGCCCTTCTCGATGTGGCGCTGGGCCCGCCTGCGGATATAGGGCTCGCAGACCGCGTCCATCGGGATGGCCGACTGCACCCGCGTGTCCACGCCGGCCTTTTCCAGGGCG
>JAZKFM010000286.1:0-1511 GCA_040386415.1 Pseudomonadota bacterium | reverse complement strand
GTTCTTCTTCTTCTGCTCCTGGAACTTGAACTTGCCGTAGTCCAGGATCTTGCAGACGGGCGGATCAGCATTCGGCACGATCTCCACCAGGTCGAGGCCAGCTTCTTCAGCGGCCTCCAGAGCGGAGGAGGTCGGCATCACGCCCTGCTTCTCACCGTGCTGATCGATGAGCAGAACTTTTGGGACGCGGATATCGTCATTGATGCGCGGTCCGTCTTTAACGGGCGGCGCCTGCATGGGGCGGCGAATAGGCTTTTGCTCCGTGAGCTATTTCAAGGCGAACGCACCGGCCACGCAAAGCGCTCCGGGGTCGTGCGGACAGTATATGACCTTGCGGACCCCCGCGATCAAGCGCCGCCGGGGGCTGGGGCCAAAGCATTCGCCGCCTGTGCGACGCTCGCCACAGCCAGATCGCCCAGATTATCGGCCTGCAGCACCGCCACATGGCCCCGCGGAGCCGACAGACTGGGGTCGGAAGCCCGGGAGAACAGGACGATGGTCGGCGCGCCCGTCGCGGCGGCCAGGTGCAGCGGTCCGGTGTCGTTTCCCACCACCAGGGCGGCCTTGGCCCCCAGGATGGCGATGCGGGCGAAGTCGGTGCGGCCCGTGAGGTCGCGGGCCTTTCCCACATAGCGCTGGATCTGCCGGGCCTCGGCGCTCTCCTGGGGGCCGCCCAGGATGACGATGTCGAAGCCGCGGTCGTAGAGGATCTTGCCCAGCTCGCCGTAGCGGTCGACGGGCCAGCGCTTGTCCAGGCGGTGGGCCGAGCCGCCGGGGATGAACAGGACGTAGGGGCGGGGCATGACCCCGCCGGCCACGGGACGTTCCTGCGGCGCCTTGCGCAGCACCCAGGACAGGTCCGGCGGCGGGGCGCTGCCCGGCTCGGTGGGGGCGTCGGGATAGATGCCGGCATATTTCAGCTGGTCGGCCTGCCGCTCCAGGGTGTGCATGGAATTGCGATGCGGGTTCTTGTGCGGCAGGGCGCAGCCCAGCGCGATCCCCGACCATTCCGGCGGGAAGGGCCGCAGCATCTGGAAGATGCGGTTGGACGCCGCCGAGGTCTGGAGGTCGTAGACCCGGTCGTAGCGGGCCTTCTTGATCCGGCCGCGCAGGGCCAGCCATTCGCCGGGGCCGTTGGGCTTGCCGTCGGTCTCCACGGCGTTGAAGTAGGGCGAGCTCTTGGCCAGACCTTCGAACTGGGGCGTGGTCAGCAGGGTGATGTGGGCGCGCTTGTGCGCCTCGCGGATCTTCTTCATCGCCGCCAGGGCCAGGACGAAGTCGCCCAGGGCCGACAGCTTGATCACCAGGATCTTCTTGATCTCACGCGCCATGGGCTCTGGCCTCCAGCACGCGTTCATAGGCTCCCAAGGTGGCCGCGCACATGGCCTCGGCGGAATAGAGCTGGCGGGCGCGGGCCGAGGCCAGCTCTCCCATCCTGCGAAGTTCGACCGGCCCGGCCTCGATGGCGTGGGACATGGCCGCAGCCCAGGCCGGGGCGTCGCCGGGGGGGA
>JAZKFM010000285.1:0-1847 GCA_040386415.1 Pseudomonadota bacterium | reverse complement strand
GGATAGGCGTCGGCCAGGTATTCGACGATGGTGTCGCTCTCCGGGATCACCGTCCCGTCGTCCAGCACCAGGGCCGGCAGCTTGCCCATGGGATTGATCGCCAGGTACTCGGGGCTCTTCAGGTCCGCCGGATGGGCCAGGATCTCCACCGGCAGGTTCTTGGCGTAGATGGCCACCCGCGGGCGCGCGGCGAAGGGCGAGAGTTCGGCGGAATAAAGCTTCATGATGTGTTCCTGGGCGCCTCTTCGAAACGGGCGCGCTGCAGGGTGTTCATAGGGGCGCTATCCCCGATCGTCACCAGGAAGCGCGACCTGACCCGTCACCGCCCCGCCCGGCCGCAGATCAGGTCCACCACCGAGGCCCCCATGGCCCGCAGCGTCGCCAGGTCGCCGCCGGCCCGGGCGCGCACGGCCATGCCGTTCAGCACCCCGGTCGCCACCCGCGCCATGCCCGCCGCGTCGCTGGAGCCCGGCAGGTTGCCCACCTCCATGGCGCGGCGGATTCGCGCCTCGAAGGCTGAGTCGATCTCGGCCAGGGCGGCGGCCAGCACGGCGCGGACGTCAGAATCCTCCACCGCCTCGGTCACCGCCGTTCCAATCAAGAAGCAGCCGCGGGGCCCCGCCTCGCCGCGCATATAGATGGCGGCGGTGGCCTCATAGACCCGGGTCAGGGCTGTGCGCAGGTGGTCCTCGGGGGCGAGGGCGGCGGCGAGGCTGACGTTGATCTCGGCCCGGGATTTCTCCAGGGCCTGGAGGTACATGGCCTTCTTGTCCCCGAAGGCGCCGTACAGGCTGGGCCGGTTCAGGCCCGTGGCGGCGGAGAGATCATCCAGGGACGTCGCGGCGAATCCCGTGTTCCAGAAGGCGGCGCGGGCCTGGTCCAGGGCCACGGCGGGATCGTAGGTGCGCGGACGGCCGCGCGGACGGGGCTCTATCTGTACCACTTCGAATCAAATCCCTGAGGCGATTAGTTTACTACCGTTAAGGACTTTAATGGCTGGCGCCAGCGGGTATTTCGACCGCGTGGCGGTTGAGTAAATCGCCTGCCGCGCGAGCCTATTTATGTGCCAATCAGTACGAAACTATTGACGCCATTTATTTTGTATCGGACGGTATGTAAATCAACCGACCGGAGGCCGTCATGGACCTGTATTTCTCGCCCCTCGCCTGTTCCCTCGCCTCGCGCATCACCGTCTATGAGGCGGGCGCGGAGAGCGCCGTCGCCCTTCAGCGCGTGGACACCAAGACTCAGACAACCGCCGACGGCGCCCACTACCGCGCCATAAATCCCAAGGGGATGGTCCCGGCGCTGCGGACATCCGCGGGCGACATCCTCACCGAGAACGCCGCCATCCTGCCCTTCATCGCCGATCAGTTTCCGGGCGCAAACCTGGCCCCCGCCGGCGGCATCGAGCGCTCGCGCCTCGCCCAGTGGCTCAGCTTCATCGGTTCGGAGCTGCACAAGACGGTGTTCACGCCCCTGCTGAGCCCCAAGGCCAATGACGGCGCCAAGACCTATGCCCGGGAGGCCGCGCCCGACCGCCTGGCCTATCTCGACGCCCACCTGACGGGTCGCGACTACCTGCTGGACCGCTTCAGCGTCGCCGACGCCTACCTGACCGCCGTGCTCAACTGGGCTCAGTTCGTCGGCATCGACCTGAAGACCTGGCCCAATGTGGCCGCCTACTACGCCCGCGTCACCGCAAGGCCGCACGTGGCGAGGGCGATGCAGGAGGAGATGGGGTTGTTCCAGGCGGCGTAAGGCGCTTTTTCCTCCCCCGTTTACGGGGGAGGGGGACCGGCGCAGCCGGTGGAGGGGGCAAGACCGGGCTCGGAGCTTTCCGCTCG
>JAZKFM010000284.1:0-1692 GCA_040386415.1 Pseudomonadota bacterium | reverse complement strand
CCGCGACCGCCACACCGTCGACTGGCGCTGGGTCAAGGGTCACGCCGGCCATGCGCTCAACGAGCACGCAGACTTCCTGGCGGGCAAGGGGTTGAAGGAAGCCCTGAAGGCGCGCGCCTAGTCGATCAAAGCCGCGTCGCCTTGAAGTCACAGTCTCGCGCTATTCGAGAGAACGCGGGTCTTCAGGGCTTGAAGCTTCCGTTACGGCAACCCATGTCGTTCAAGATTGAACGATATGGAGGCCGCCCGTGCTGACACCCGACCCTCGCAACGTGCCGGCCGTCCAGGCTCATCCCTATGTCGAGGTGTTCACCGAGATCGGGGCCATCGAGCACTATCTGCGGGCCGCGGTCACCAAACACCTGCCTGAGGGCATGACCCACGCCCATTTCGAGATGCTGCAGTGGTTCCTGCGCTATGGTGACGGCCAGACCCCGGCCGAACTCGCCCGCATGATGCTGATGACCAAGGGCGCCATCACCAACATCCTTCAGAAGCTGGAGAAGATGGGTTTCGTCGTGGTGCTGGCAGACTGCGACGACCGGCGAAAGAAGCGGGTGAAGATCACCCGGGCGGGGCTCGAGGTGTCCAACGCCATCATGAAGGACATGAAGGCCAAGACCGAGGCCCTGCGCGACGGATTCACCGACGATGAGTTCCGGGCGGTGGCCCCGTTCCTGAGGGCCCTGCGCGTCTTTCTGTCGGAGATCAGCGAGCTGGGCGCACCCGCAGCAACGCCCCGTTGATCCCGGTGACCTCTATGGGCGCGCCTGGGGCGAGGACCGCGTCCTCCTCCAGCTCCGCCGCCCATTCCTTGCCATCGATGAACACTCGGCCCGCGCGGTTGTGGAAGGTGGCCGCCGCCCGGCCGTGGTGGCCCACCAGGCGGGAGATGTTGTCGTTGATGTCCTGCGATTCGTCGGCCGGGCTCGGGCGCCAGTAGCGTCGGGCCAGCAGGGTGGTGACAATGGTCAGGCCGGCATAGAGGCCGATCGCCCCGACCCAGCCCATCTGCGGAAACAGCAGCGCCGCCACGGCGACGGCCGCCGCACTGGCCGCCGGCCACAGCAGCCAGCCCGAGCCGGTGGAGACCTCGGTCGCCAGGATCAGGGCGCCGATGGCCGCCCACACCCAGAACGGGTTGGAGACCACCAGTTGGATCAGGCCGTCCATCGGGTCAGCCCCCCGCCCTGGGAACCGCCGTGGCGCGTGGCGGCTGCGGAGGACGCGGCTGGGGCGCCGGCTGCGGCGGGCGCGGCGGCGGGCTGTCGGACTGGATCGACTTCACCAGTTCGCCGATGCCGGCGATGGAGCCCACCAGGGAGCCCATGTCGGCCGGCACGATCACCGTCTTCTGCTGCGGGCTCTCGGCCAGCTTGGCGAAGGCCTCGACGTATTTCAGGGCCACGAAGTAGTTGATGGCGTTGACGTCGCCGCTGGCGATGGCGTCCGACACCAGCTTGGTGGCCTCGGCCTCGGCGCCCGCCGCCCGTTCGCGGGCCTCGGCGTCGCGGAAGGCGGCCTCGCGGCGGCTTTCCGCCTGGAGGATGGCGGCCTGCTTGGCGCCCTCGGCCACGGTGATGGCGGCCTGCTTCTCGCCGTCGGCCTCGGTGATGACCGCCCGGCGTTCCCGCTCAGCCTTCATCTGCCGGGCCATGGCGTTGGTGATGTCCGGCGGCGGCTGCAGGTCCT
>JAZKFM010000283.1:3732-12086 GCA_040386415.1 Pseudomonadota bacterium | reverse complement strand
CGCAAGCTCGCCGAGCTGACCGAACTCCGCGACACGCTGCGGGTTCTGGTGCGCAACTGCCACGGCGACAAGCGCCCGGATTGCCCGATTCTCGAAGGGCTGGGGGGCAAGGACCGTGTCGCGGCTTAGCGACATCACCGCCCAGATCGAAGGCGCTCGGCGCCTCTTCTGGCGTAGCCTTTAGACCCGAACCCCCTGACGCCGTCCCCCAACTCGGGTAACAAGGGTCAAGCTTGGGGGAGGGCACGCCGATGCGCCGTTGGATCCTGTTTGCGGTCGCCACCCTTGGAGTGCTGGCGGTCTGGACGGCGGTGGTTGGGGCCGGGACCCTGGAGGGCTGGTGGCGGCGGCCGCTGGCGCCGCAGGGTGACACCGCCGCCTTCGCCGCGGCGGCCGACCGGATGATCGCTGCGGAGTCCACCGGCAACCTGGCCTTCACGCTGATCGAGCAGGGCCGGCCCGTGCACGAGCGTTTCGCCTCCAAGGGCGCGCCCGTGGACCGCGACACCCTCTTCCAGGTGGCCTCGCTCAGCAAATGGATCACCGCGCTCGGGGTCATGTCCCTGGTGGACGCCGGCCGCATCGATCTGGACGCCCCGGTGGACACCTATCTCAAGCGCTGGAAGCTGCCCGCGAGCGAGTTCGACAATCGCCAGGTGACGGTGCGCCGCCTGCTCAGCCACACGGCGGGCCTCACCGATGGCCTGGGCTATGGAGGGTTCGCCCCCGGCCAGCCGGTCCAGCCCCTTGTGGAGTCCCTCACGCGGGCCGCCGACGCCTCGCCGCAGGCCGAGGGGGCGGTGAAGGTCGGGCTGCAGCCGGGGGGCGGGTGGAAGTATTCCGGCGGCGGCTACACCCTGCTGCAGCTGCTGATCGAGGACGTCACGGGCGAGCCCTTCGCCGCCTATATGCGGCGCGCGGTGCTGGACCCCCTGGGGATGTCCCGGTCCACCTTCCTGCTGCCGGAGCCCTGGCCCGCCAATGTCGCGGAGATCTATGGCCCGGGCGGGACCAAGGCGATCCACTACCGTTTCACGGCCACCGGCGCGGCCTCGCTCTACACCTCCACCGCCGACCTGACCCGTCTGATCGCCGCCCAGCGACCGGGCGCAGACGGCGCCCCGGCAGGCCGGGGCGTGCTTCGGCCCGCGACCCTGGCGGAGATGCGCCGCCCCCACGCCGCCCAGTACGGCGCCGACATCTGGGGCCTGGGCCTGGTGCTCTACGCCCCCAACAA
Source organism: Pseudomonadota bacterium (assembly GCA_040386415.1). Lineage (GTDB taxonomy): Bacteria > Pseudomonadota > Alphaproteobacteria > Caulobacterales > Caulobacteraceae > Phenylobacterium. Next base: position 10,849 of record JAZKFM010000283.1, on the reverse strand, counting down.
CGCCGACGACTTCATCGTCGGCCACGACGGCAACAACTTCCCGGCCATCAACACCGCCGCGCGCTTCGATCCGGCCAGCGGCGACGGGGTCGTTGTGCTGGAGACCGGCGATGATCTGCTGGCGACCCGGCTGGCCGGCGAATGGGTGTTCTGGCGCACAGGCCATGTCGACGCCCTGACGGTGCTGATGGAGATCAAACAGACCCTGATCATCCTGGCCGTCGGCTGGGGCGTGATCCTGCTGGGCGCCGGGGTCTTCGGGTGGCGGATGCGCAGGCGCGGCCGATGAGGCCGGGCGCTCTGCGCAGCTTGGGCCTGCTGCTCCCCGCCGTGATCGGCCTGCTGGGGGCCGCCCCCGCCCCGACCCTGAGCGATCGCCTCGTCCAGCTGAACCGCGCCACCGTCTGGACCCGGACCGCCGCCGTGCCGGTCCAGTTCCCCACCTTCCATCCTCAGGGCATGGTGAAGGTCGGGAGCGAGTTCTTCGTCTCCTCGGTGGAGGTGAAGCAGGCTCCTGCGCGCTTGGCCGGCGCGACCGGCGGACGCAGTCCCGGCGCCGGCGTCGGCCACCTGTTCCGCATGTCGGCCGACGGCGCCCTGCTGGGCCAGGTCGTGCTGGGGGAGGGCGACGCCTATCACCCGGGCGGGATCGACTTCGACGGCGAGAGCCTGTGGGTCAGCCTGGCCGAGTACCGCCCCGACAGCGCCGCCATCGTCTACCGCGTCGATCGCAGGACCCTGAAGGCCACCGAGGTGCTGCGGGTCGCCGACCACATCGGGGCGGTGAGCTATGACCGCAGGACCCGCCTGCTGCAGGGCGTCTCCTGGGGTGGGCGGCGCTTCTACACCTGGAAGCTGACGCCTGGCGGCAAGGCCGGGCCGCCCAAGGTGGTGCGTAACCCCACCAGCTATATCGACTACCAGGACTGCCACGGCCTGGGGGGCGGGGCGATGCTGTGCTCCGGCCTCGCCCTCTACCTAACCCCCAAGGGCGGGAGCCTGTCCCTCGGCGGTCTGGAGATCGTCAAGGACCACCGCCCGGTCTGGCAGGCCCCGGTTCCGCTGTGGTCGCCCTCGGGACGTCCCATGACCCAGAACCCCACCTATGTGGAGGCCACCGCCACCGGTGTCAGGGCCTGGTTCATGCCCGATGACGACCGCTCCACCCTCTTCGCCTACGAGGCGCCGACCCCGGCCAATTGATCCAGCGCATGGCGCATCGGCGCGCGGGGGCGCAGGGTGACGGCATGACCCACAACCTCACCGGCCCCGACCGCATCCTTCTCGACCGCTATATCGAGAGCGTCCTGCTGCGTTTCAGCGACGGCAAGTACAGCCTCGCCGAGGCGACCCAGGAGCTGGGCCAGGCCTTCACCCAGCCCGAACGCGACGAATTCCTCGCCCACCTGCGCGGCGTGGTGGAAGCCGGCGACGACGCCTAGCGCGCCATCCAGGGCTTGGACTTCGACGACGACCTGGCGGCCGCCGCGCGTTCGCGCTGGAAGCGGCCCCCGCGGGGATCCTTGGGCTTGGCGTCGAGGGCCTCCTTCTTCAGGCGCAGGGCGCGCTGGATCGGGGTTTCGGCGGGCGGGTCTTGGTCGGCCATGGTCATCGTCCTCCGGAGCCTCGACCCTAGCCTGACGCGCGCGGCGGCGGACGAGAAATCGTCCCGAACGGGATCACGAGGTCCTAGTCGTTGGCCGCCCGCTCGCGGCCCTCGCCTTCGGTCTTGGCCTGGACATAGGCCAGCAGGCCCGCGATCTCCGCGTCGGCCTTGCCGCCGGGCTCGTATTCTCCGACCCCCTGCCCCTGGGCGATGGATCGCTGGTAGGCGGCCCGGGTCTGCAGGGCCAGAGGACAGACCTCCAGTCCGCCGCGCCTCAGGATGTCCATGGTGCCGCTGACCACGGCGGACTCCACCCCGTTGCGGCGAGGCGGGCACTGGTTGAACAGCACCACCCCCAGGCGACCCAGCCGCCGCACCACCTCGACGGTCCGCAGGGTGGCGGCCACGTCCAGATAGGTCGGGCGGGACACGGCGATGCAGAGGTCAGCCACCTTCATGGCCTCGATCATGCCGTTGCCGGGGCCGCCGGGGGTGTCGATGATCAGCACGTCGCAGCCTCCCTTGCCGCTGACATAGGCGAGCGCGTCGAGCTTGGGCGCCGAGGTCTCCACCACCAGCGATCCGTGGTCGGGGCGTTTGCGCAGGCTGTCAGAGGCGCAGCGGACCGGATCGGCGTCGGCCAGGATGGTGCGCGCGCCCAGGGCCCGCCAGGCGATGGCCAGGTTCACCGCCACCGTCGTCTTTCCCGACCCACCCTTGTGAGACAGCACCGCGATCGTCTTCATGGTCCCGGCCCGCCCCCGCGCCTACGGGATGCGGGATAACAGGTTCGCGGGCGCCAGAATGTAAACCTTCGTTGTCAGGCCGCCGGCGGCACCCCGGCGCCTGCCGCTTAGGCGCCGGTCAGCGGCGCTGGCCGTGGGGTTGCATGACGATCTTGGCCTGCGGCTTGGTGTCGGAGGCGCGGCCTGTGGAGCGGGGATCGTTGAGGCCGGCGGGGGCGCCCTGGCTGGCGGGGCGGGTGCTGGGATAGACCTTCATGGGGCGTCCTTTTGGGGCTCAGAGGGCGTGGGTCGCTTGCTCGGGCCGCGGCGCGGCGTCGAGGGGCGCCAGGCCTGTGCAGATGATGGCGATCGCCGTGCCGGGATGGGCGTTGGTGATCCGCACCCCGGCGCAGAGCTGGTTGGCCAGGGCCTCGACGATGCTGGTGCCCAGGCCGGGCTTGGAGGCCTCGGCGTCCTTGGGCATGCCCACCCCGTTGTCGCGCACCGACAGGGTCCAGGTCTCGCCCTCCGACTCGTAGTCCACCAGGATCTTGCCGCGCCGGTGGCCGGGGAAGCCGTGCTTGAGGGCGTTGATCACCAACTCGGTGACGATCAGGCCCAGGCTGACCGAGACATTGGCGTCGATGACGCTGTCGTCGCAGGTCACCGACACCGAGAGCTGGTGCGGGTCGCGGATCATCGAGGCGGCCAGGCTCTGGCAGAGCTGGATCAGGTAGGGCCGCAGCACCACGGCCTCCAGGCTGGAGGTGGCCAGCTGCTGCTGGACGGTGGCGATGGACATCACCCGGTTGTGAGCGTCCTTCAGATAGGCCCGGGTCTCATCGGACTGCACCTTGCGGGCGCTCTGCAAAAGGACGCTGGCGATGATCTGCAGGCTGTTGGCGACCCTGTGTTGCACCTCGCGCAGCAGGATCGCCTTCTCGCGCAGCTGGTCGTCCTTGTGCTTCAGGCTGTCGGCGTCTTGCTGGGAGGTGAGCCTGGCCTGGGTGACGTCGTTCACAGCCAGCAATAGGCGAGGATTGGCGGCGTCCCCGTAGTCCAGGTTCTGGGCGTGCAGCACCAGGGCGCGCGGGCCGCCGGGCGCCCGCAGATCCATCTCGTAGGCCTCGATCACCGCCCCCGACAGGGTGGCGGTCAGCAGGGAGGTCAGTTGCGGCACGGCCCACTCGCCGTCCCCCAGGGCGGTGACCGGCTGGCCCACCGCGCGATCGCGCTCGATCCCGAAGGTCCGCAGGAAGGAGGTGCTGACCGCGATCACCCGCAGGTCCCCGTCCAGCAGCAGCAGGGGCGAGTCGGACGACCCGACCACCGCCAGGGCGAGGCTGAGGCTGGAGTCGGGGCGATCAGGCAAACCATAGCTCCTTCGCGCGTGGCGGGAGCATGGGCGTGGGCCCGAGTCTCTCTGCCGCTGGAGCCAAGTCTATTTCCGAACGGTACGTCGACTATTTCACATATCTTGTCGTGCGTCCGACGAAATGAGTCTCGCGCCAGATTCTGCCGTGCGGATACAGAATATTGAACAGCTGCCCGCCTCCCTCGATATTCAAGGGAGGCGGGGAATGTCAGGCGGCCTGGGCCACGGGCCGCGCGACAATCTCGGCCAGCTTGGTTTTGGCCGCGGCGATGGCGGAGGAGCGGGCGTCGGGGCCAAAGCCGATCTTCTCGGCGTGCACGAAGGTGACGTCGGTCAGGCCGATGAAGCCCAGCAGCTGGCGCAGGTAGGGTTCCTGGAAGTCGATGGCCTGGGCGGGGCCCTCGCTGTAGAGGCCGCCGCGGCTCTCCACCACGATCACCCGCCTGCCCTCCAGCAGGCCCTTGGGACCGGCCTCGGAATAGCTGAAGGTCTCGCCGGCCCGCAGCACGTGATCGAACCAGGTGCGCAGGGTCGAGGGGATCGAGAAATTGTACATCGGCGCGCCGATGACGATGGTGTCGGCGGCCCGCAGCTCGGCGATCAGTTCGTCGGAGAGGTCTCGGGCCCGGGTCTCGGCCACGGTGGTCGCCGTGGCGCGGACGCCGGCCACGGTCAGCGGGTTGAGGTGGGGAATTTCGCTCTGGGCCAGGTCGCGGATCACCACCTTGGCGCCGGGGTCGCGGGCCACCAGCTGGGCCAGGGTTTCGGCCACCAGCAGACGCGAGACCGAGGCCTCGCCGCTGAGGCTGGAATTGAGAACGAGAACTTGGGACATGCCGCCCTCCGGGGCGCTGAGTGATTGACCCGCCCAAGCTGGTGGTTCCAAACTCGCAACAATAGTGGGCTATTTGGCCCCAGACTGTTGCGGATACCGGAACATGTTCGATCTCGAGGATATCGCCGCCTTCGTGGCCGTGGCCGACGCCGGGGGCTTTGGCCGGGCCGGCCAGGGCCTGGGCCTGTCGAAGTCCATGGTCAGCCGCCGGGTGGCGCGGCTGGAGGCCGAGCTGGGCGCGCGACTGCTCAGCCGGACCACGCGCGGGGTGGCGGTCACCGAGGCGGGGCTGGAGTTCAAGACCCGCGCCGACCAGATCCTCAGCGACCTGGAGGCCGCCCGCGACGCCGTGGCCCAGCAGGGAGACGAGATCGTCGGGTCCCTGCGGGTGGCCGCGCCCCTGTCCTTCGGCATGACCCACCTGGCCCCGGTGCTGGCCGAGTTGGCGGTGCGCCATCCCCGGCTGCAGGTGGACGCCGCCTATTCCGACCGCTTCGTCGACCTGATCGGCGAGCGGTTCGACGTCGCCGTGCGCCTGGGAAACCTCACCGACTCCAGCCTGATCGCCCGCAAGATCGCCCCGATCCACGGCGCCCTGGTGGCCAGCCCCGACTACCTGGCCAGGCGGGGCGAGCCGCGGACGGTCGCCGACCTGGCCGGCCACGACACCATCACCCAGGGCAATGAGGCCTGGCCGTTCCGCGACGGACGGCGGGTGGTGACCTTCCAGCCCCACGCGCGCTTCCGGGCCGACAACGGACAGGCCCTGCTCTCGGCGGTCGAGGCGGGGCTGGGCCTGGCCATGCTGCCCACCTTCATCGCCGGACCGGCCCTGGAGCGCGGGACCATTGTGCCGGTGATGGGGGACTATCCGATGCCGGAGGCCGGGCTCTATGTGGTGCGCCCGCCGCCGGCCGGTCACGTGGCGGGGAAGGTCCGGGCGCTCACCGAACTGCTGGTGGAGCGGTTCGGCGGAGAACCTTACTGGGACGCCTGCTACGCGCATCGCAAGGCGGCGCATTAGAGCCAGGGCGAAATGCCACAGGCCGGGCTGGAACGGCTCGTTAAGCCGGATTTGGCACCCTGGCCAAATGTCCGGTCCCGACCCTTCCGCTGCCTCGGCGTCCCACGCGATGATCGATGGCCTCCCGGTGGCCGCCGCCTGGCTGGACGCGGGCGGACAGATCACCGCCGCCAATCGCGATTTCGCCCGGCTGCTGGGCGCGTCGGCTGAGAACCTGATCGGCCGTCACCTGGGCGCCCTCCTCGACAAAGCGGCCACCGAAACCCGTCCCACGGCCAACGCCTACCGGCTGGAGACCTATGGCGAGGCCTGCTGGCTGCGCGTCGACCAGAGCGCCGGCGGTCTGGTGCTGCTGACCGACGTCACCGCCGAGCACAGGATGCTGGACGCCGCCCTCAACGCCTCAGGCATGCGCGACCAGCTGATGGCCGACGCAGAGGTGGGGACCTGGCTCTACGATCCCGACCGGGACATCTACTTCTTCTCCAGCGAGCTCGCCTTCGGGTGGGCGGAGTCCACGCAGGGCGTGCCCACCGAGGTCCTGGAACAGGTCCAGCACGAGGATGACCAGGCCAAGGACCGTGAGATTCGCGAACGCTTGACCCGCTTCGGCGGCCAGGCCGAGGCGGAGATGCGCTACCGCACCGCCGACGGCGGCTGGAAACACCTGCGGGTGCTCTATCGCGCCGGCAAGCAGACCCCGAGCGGCCGCTACGAGATGTACGGCATCAGCCAGAACATCTCCCCCCAGGCGCAGGCCCGCGACGCGGCCACCGCCAGCACCCAGCGGCTGAAGCTGGCCCTGAACGCCGCCAACGCCGGGGTGTTCGAATTCGACTACGCCACCCGGTCCTTCTGGCTTTCCGCAGAGCTGCGCGACCTGGTGGGTCAGGATCTGCTGAGCGGAGCCAAGGCCAATCCCTTCAGCATGTTCCACCCTGATGACCGGGCCAGGGCCCGCGACCTGAACGCGCGCGCCGAGCGCCAGGACCACATCGCTCCAGTGGATGTGCGCCTGATGCGCGGCTCCGGTCCGATCTGGGTGCGGTTCTACCTCGAGGTCGAGCATGACGCCGGTGGCGTCCCGATCCGCTGCGTCGGCCTGATGATCGATATCGACGACCAGAAGCGCCAGGCGCTCGCCTTGGCCGAGGCGACCCAGGTGGCTGAGGCCGCCACCGCCGCCAAATCCGACTTCCTGGCCTCGGTCAGCCACGAAATCCGCACTCCGATGAACGGGGTGGTGGGCATCCTGCACCTGCTGGAACGCGAGCCGTTGACGCCGGAAGGCGCCGGCCTGCTGCAGGAGGCGGTGGCCTGCAGCCAGATGCTGGCCCAGTTGATCAACGACGTGTTGGACTTCAGCAAGATGGAGGCCGGTAAGCTGGACCTGGCGCCTGTCCCCGTCGACCTAGCCGCCCTGGCCGACAGCGTCGCGGCCCTGCTCCGGCCCCAGGCCGAGGACAAGGGCGTCTATCTGCGGGTCTCGGCCGAGGGGTTGGGCCACGCGACGGTGGATCCGGTCCGCCTGCGCCAGTGCCTGTTCAACGTC
>JAZKFM010000283.1:0-3722 GCA_040386415.1 Pseudomonadota bacterium | reverse complement strand
GGGCAGGGCGGGGTTTCGGTGCGCCTCACCTATGTGGACGGTGACCCGCGCCGCCTGCGCTGTGAGGTCCAGGACACCGGCATCGGCATTCCTGCCTCGGCCCGCGCCTCGCTGTTCGACCGCTTCCAGCAGGCCGATGTCGGCACCACGCGCCGGTTCGGCGGCACCGGTCTGGGCCTGGCCATCTCCCGTAGCCTGGCCCGCATGATGGGCGGCGACATGGACTTCGACAGCATCGAGGGCGAGGGCTCCACCTTCTGGTTCGAGGTCGCGGCCCCGGTCGCCGAGGCGCCGCCCTCCAGCGCCGTGAACGCCTTCGGCGACGCTCCGCTGGAAGGCCTGCGGGTGCTGGTCGTTGACGACAATCGCGTCAACCGCCTGGTGGGGGTGAAATCCCTGGAAGCCCTGGGCGCCCAGGCCCAGGAGGCCGACTGCGGCGAGGCGGCCGTCGAGGCGGTGACCGCCGAGGCCTATGACCTGATCCTGATGGACGTGAACATGCCGGGGATCGACGGGCTGGAGGCCACCCGCCGCATCCGCGCGCTCGGCGGCGCGGCGGCCGAGATTCCGGTGATCGCCCTGACCGCCGACGTCATGACCCACCATCAGCAGCGCTACCACGCCGCCGGCATGAACGGCTTCGTGCCCAAGCCCTTCTCGCCCCTGCAACTCTTGGCCGAGATCGCCCGCCTTGTGGCCGGCGAGGGCGAGGCGGACACAGCGCTTAGCGCTTAGCGCCCTATTCGCCTTTCCTCCCCTGTGCAGCGGAGCGAAACGGGGGAGGGGGACGGGCCTGGAGCCTGCGGCTTGGGCTCAGTCGTCGTCGAACTCGCCGAGCATCTCGGCCTTGGTGGCTTCCCACATGGCGCGGCCCTCGTTGAGCGAGGCCTTGATGGTGGCCACGTCGACCGGGGAATAGGCCTCCTGGTGCACCCCCAGCGCCACCAGATAGGCGGTGACGAAGTCGCGGTAGTCGACCCAGGTCTTGGCCGCCAGCTCCATGGGCCAGGCCAGCAGGCTCTCGTCGGCGCCCTGCCAGCCTTCGGTCAGGCGGGTGGCGGCCACCTCGTAGGGGAAGGGGTCGCCCAGGGTCTCAAGGCCGAAATTGGTGACGATCCACTGGCGGCCGCGCCAGATGATTTCACTGGCGCGATCGCCGATTTCTTCTTTCAACATGCCAGGGAGATGAGCCCTTTGCGCGGACGCCGCAAGGCTTAGGGCTTGCGAGGGACGGCCGTCTCGCCGAAGAGGCTCGCCATGAACCCTTTGCGCATCTGGACGGACGGCGTCTGCACCGACAGCCGGGGCTTCGGCGGCTGGGCCTATGTCCGGCTGTGGAACGGCGAGGCCCACGGAACCGCCGGCGGCGAGCGCCAGGCCACGACGCCGCGCATGGAGCTGACCGCCGTGCTCCGCGCCCTGACCGACCTCGCCGACATCCCCGCGACGACGCCGATCACCCTGCATTCCGACAGCGCCGTGCTGATGGCCGGCGCGGGACAGCTCGGCGCCTGGCGGACCAGCGGCTGGACCGACGCCAAGGGTGACCCGGTGGCCGAGCAGGACCTCTGGCGGCAGATCGCGGCCATCACCCAGGCCCGCCCGGTCACCTTCGTTCGGGTCAGTCCCGCGCCCTCCGACAAGCGCCCCGAGGGTTTCGTCGCCGCGTGGTCGGATTTCGCCCGCGAAAAGTGCAAGGCGTCGGGGGCCTTCACCTGGGCGATTCCCAAGCCCAATATGGCGAAATTCCCGGGCGCCTGACGCAGCCATTGTCGAGCTTGGGCGTTCAGGACCCTTCAACTGGACTTCCATTGTGGCTGAGCAGGCGCCGCGCATGAGTTCGCGCGATCTTCCCGGGACCGAGTGGCCAAGGGGCGGCGGCGAGACCGGCGCCCTGATCCGCGCGTTCGACTGGGGCGCCACCAGCCTGGGTCCCATCGCGACCTGGCCGCAGAGCCTGAAGACCGCCACCGACATCCTACTGCAGTCCCCGGTCCCCATCGTCATGCTGTGGGGCCCCGAGGGGGTGATGATCTACAACGACGGCTATTCGGTCTTCGCCGGCGGTAGGCATCCAGCCCTGCTGGGCTCCAGGGTGCTGGAGGGCTGGCCCGAGGTCGCCGACTTCAACGCCAACGTCATGAAGGTCGGCCTGGCCGGCGGCACGCTGGCCTATCGCAAGACCCGCCTGGTGCTGCATCGCCATGGGGCGCCGGAGGAGGTCTTCCTCGATCTCGACTACAGCCCGGTGCTGGACGAGAGCGGCGCGCCCGCCGGCGTCCTGGCCATTGTCTTCGACATCACCGAGCGGGTGCGGGCCGACGAGCGCCTGCAGATCGCCCAGCGAGCCGGCCGGGTGGGCGCCTTCGAGTGGTATCCCGAGACCGGCCGCCTCGACGTCTCCGACGAGTACCGCCGGATCTGGGGCTTCGGCCCGGAGCTGGAGGTCACTCAGGACCTGCTTGTCAGCCTCGTGAACGCCAGCGATCACGGGGTCACCGGCCCCGCGCGGCTGGCCCGCGGCGGCAATCCCCTGGAATATGCCGAGTACCGCATCACCCGTCCCGACACCGGCGAGGTCCGCTGGCTTGGCCGGCGCGGCGAGGTGCTGCCCGCCGAGGCCGACCGTCCGCCCCGCTATATCGGCGTCAGCTTCGACATCACCGACATGAAGCTCGCCGAGGCCGCCCTGCGCGAAAGCGAGGAGCAGTTCCGCACCCTCACTGAGACCATGCCCGGTTTCGCCTGGAGCGCCCTTCCCACCGGCGCCCTCAACTATGCGACCCAGCAGTGGCTGGCCTATTCGGGTCTCAGCCTGGACCAGACCGTGGCCGACGGCTGGTTGAACGCCATCCATCCCGATGATCTGCAGCGGGTGGCCGGCGTCTGGACCGCCTGCGTCGCCACCGGCGATCCCTACAACATCGAGTTCCGCCTGCGCCGCCATGACGGGGCCTACCGCTGGTTCCTGGTCCGCGGCCTGCCGGTGCGCGACGAGGCCGGCGCCATCACCCGCTGGGTCGGGGCCGCCGCCGAGGTGGAGGACATCGTCGAGGCCCGCGAGGTCCAGGCCAGCCACCAGCAGGCCCTGGAGGAGGAGGTCGAGACCCGAACCCGCGAGCGCGACCGCATCTGGAACGTCAGCCGCGACCTGCTGCTGGTCACCGACGGTTCGGGCCTGGTGCTCAGCGCCAATCCCGCCTGGACCACGATCCTCGGGTGGTCGGAGGCCGACCTCGCCGGCCGCACCGCCGAGTGGCTGCAGCATCCCGAGGACCGCGACCGCAGCCGGGCGGAGGTGGCCAACATCGCCGGGGGCGAACCCACCCTGCGCTTCGAGAACCGCTTCCAGCACCGGGACGGCGGCTATCGCTGGCTGTCCTGGACCGCCGTCTCCGACGCGGGGCTGATCTATTGCGTGGCCCGCGACATCACGGCCGACAAGGAGGCCCAGGCCCGCCTGCGCGAGACCGAGGAGGCCTTGCGCCAGGCCCAGAAGATGGAGGCCGTCGGCCAGCTGACCGGCGGCATCGCCCACGATTTCAACAACCTGCTCACCGGCATCATCGGCTCCCTGGACCTGATCCAGCGGCGCATCGACGACGGCCGCCTGGAGGATCTCGGCCGGTTCATGGAGGCCGCCACCACCTCGGCCGGCCGCGCCGCGGCCCTCACCCACCGCCTGCTGGCGTTCTCGCGCCAGCAGCCGCTGCAACCGGTGC
>JAZKFM010000282.1:0-2223 GCA_040386415.1 Pseudomonadota bacterium | reverse complement strand
TCGATCACCGCGCTGCGGGCGATGTCGCTGTCGGCGGGGATGATGCCGGGCGCGGTCCAGGCGGCGGGAACGACCGCCTCCCAGGCCTCCATCAGCGCCCAGGCGCTGGGCGTGCCATGGCGGATCCAGAGCTCGGCCACCGTGCTCCGCTCCACCGGCGTCGACTTGGCCAGGCCGTTCATGTCGCGCCGCGCGATTTCGATGACCCGGGTGTCGATGCCCTGCTCGTGCAGGGCCGGGAATTCTTCCTTCTTGAACCGCAGGCAGTCGGGGCAGGTCCGGAACGAGACCATGTAGAGCTTGCCCTTGGTGAGGCCGGGCGAGGCCCAGCCCGCGCTCTCCAGGATCTTGGTGATCTCGGCCTGGTGCTTGGTGATGGTCTGGGGCCGCCAGCGCAGCTCGTAGTTCCAGTAGGCCCAGGCCCCACCGCCGGCCAGAACCACCACCAGCAACAGGATCGCCCAGGTCCGGAACTTCATCATCAAACTCCTAGTCTACGAATAGGGCGCAGCGGTCCCACTGTGTCACCGCATGGTGGGAATGACGAAGGCTGAATCCTCGCTGGCGCCTTCGGGCCAGCGGGCGGTCACCGTCTTGACCTTGGTGTAGAACTTCACGCCTTCCATGCCATGCTGGTTGGCGTCGCCGAAGGCGCTGCGCTTCCAGCCGCCGAAGGTGTGGTAGGCGACCGGCACCGGGATGGGGACATTGATGCCGACCATGCCGACGTTCACCGAGGCCGCGAATTCGCGCGCCGCGCGGCCGTTGCGGGTGAAGATGGCCACGCCGTTGCCGTACTGGTGCTTCGACGGCAGGTCGACCGCCTCCTCGAAGGTCTCGGCGCGGACGATCTGCAGCACCGGCCCGAAGATTTCCTCCTGATAGGTGCGCATGGCGGGCTTCACCTGGTCAAACAGGGTCGGGCCGATGAAGAACCCCTTCTCGTAGCCCTGCAGGGAGAAGCCGCGGCCGTCGGCCACCAGCTCTGCGCCCTCGTCCACCCCCATCTGGATATAGTCGGCCACCCGCTTGCGGTGGGCGGCGGTGACCACCGGGCCGTACTGGGCCGAGGCGTCCGACGAGATGCCGACCTTCAGGGTCTCCATCTCGGCCAGCACCTTCTCGCGCACCGCATCGGCGGTCCTGGCGCCCACCGGCACCACTACCGGCAGTGCCATGCAGCGCTCGCCGGCCGAGCCATAGGCCGCCCCGATGATGTCCTTCACCGCCTGGTCAAGGTCGGCGTCGGGAAGAATGATCCCGTGGTTCTTGGCCCCGCCCATGGCCTGGACCCGCTTCCCGTGCGCGGTCCCGGTGGAATAGACGTAGGCGGCGATGTCCGAGGAGCCGACGAAGCTGACCGCGGCGATGTCGGGATGGGTCAGGATGGCGTCGACGCTGACCTTGTCGCCGTGCACCACGTTCAGCACACCCTTCAGGTCCATGCCCAGGGCCGCGCCGGCCTCCATGAACAGTTCGGCCAGCCGCACCGGCAGGGTGGGATCCTTCTCCGAGGGCTTGAGGATGAAGGTGTTGCCCACCGCGATGGCGATGCCGAACATCCACATCGGGATCATGCCCGGGAAGTTGAAGGGGGTGACGCCCGCCGCCACGCCGAGCGGCTGGCGCATGGAATAGACGTCGATGCCGGGGCCCGCGCCCTCGGTATATTCGCCCTTCAGGGCGTGGGGGATGCCACAGGCGAACTCGATGACCTCCAGGCCGCGCTGGATGTCGCCCTTGCTGTCGGCCACCACCTTGCCGTGCTCGGAGGACAGCAGCTCGGCCAGCTCCTGCATGCGGGCTTCCACCAGGCGCTTGAACTCGAACATCACCCTCGCCCGGCGCTGCGGATTGACCGCGGCCCAGGCCGGTTGGGCCCGCAATGCAGCCTGCACGGCGGCGTCCAGCTCGGCGGGGGTGGCGAGCGCCACACGGGCCTGCACCTCGCCGGTGTTGGGGTTGAAGACCTCGCCAAAGCGGCCGGAGGTCCCCGCGACGGACACGCCGTCGATGAAGTGTGTGATCTCGCGCATGGCGAAGTTCTAGAGCCTTTCGGTTTGAAACAAAAAGGCTCTGAAGCAGATCCTCCCCCAGGCGCGCAGCGCCGATGTGGGGGAGGTGGACCGTCGCGCAGCGGCGGGCCGGAGGGGGATCAACGTGGTTGACCTCTTCGGCCCACAAACGAGAGTCAAAGTCCCCCTCAGTCAGCTTCGCTGACAG
>JAZKFM010000281.1:0-3504 GCA_040386415.1 Pseudomonadota bacterium | reverse complement strand
GCCGCCCACGCCGCCATGGGCCGCGAGGTCGTGGCCGGCCACACCCTGATCTACACCTGGAAGGGCTCGGATCCGGCGCTGGCCCCGATCGTGCTGATGGCGCACCAGGACGTGGTGCCGGTGACCCCGGGCACCGAGGCCGACTGGAAGCATCCGCCGTTCGGCGGGGTGATCGCCGACGGCGCCGTCTGGGGCCGGGGCGCCATCGACGACAAGGGCTCCCTGGTGACCCTGTTCGAGGGCGCCGAGATCCTGGCCAAGCAGGGCTTTGCGCCCCGGCGCACGGTGATGATCGTCTCCAGCCATGACGAGGAGGTGCGCGGCGAGGGCGCGCGCGCCGCGGCGGCCTGGATGAAGGCCAAGGGCATCCGCGCCGAGTTCGTGCTCGACGAGGGCCAGGCGGTGATCTCCGACAATCCGATCACCGGCGGCCCGGTGGTGCTGATCGGCCTGGCGGAGAAGGGCTATGGCACCCTGAAAGTGACCGCCCGCGCCCCCGGCGGCCACTCCTCCTCCCCGCCCAAGGACGGCGGCGGGGTGGTGACGCTCTCCAAGGCGGTGACGGCCATCGCCGAGAACCCCTTCCCGATGAAGTTCTCCGGCCCCGGCGCGGCCATGCTCACCAGCCTGGCGCCCGGCGGCCCGCCGGCCATCCGGATGGCGGTGGCCAACAGCTGGCTGTTCTCACCCCTGATCGTGGCCCAGACCTCCGCGACGCCGTCAGGGGCGGCCCTGCTGCACACCACCATCGCACCCACCATGCTGAAGGGCAGCCCCAAGGAGAACGTGCTGCCCCAGGACGCCACGGCCTGGATCAATTATCGCATCGCGCCCGGCGACACCTCGGCCGATGTGATGGCCAAGGCCAAGGCCGCCGTGGGCGATCTGCCCGTGGACCTGACCTGGGTGAAGACCCCCGACGAGCCGTCGCCGGTGTCCTCCACCAGTTCGCTCGGCTGGAAGACCATCGCCGCGGTGGCGGGGGATCTGGCCAAGGCGCCCGTCGCCCCCGGCCTGGTCACCGCTGGCACCGACAGCCGCTATCTCGGCCCGGTGGCCAAGGACGTCTACCGCTTCCAGCCGATGACCTTCTCCCTGGCCGGCACGACGATGATCCACGGCACCAACGAGCACCTGTCCCTGGCGAACCTGGAACAGTGCGTGCAGTTCTATGCCCGCCTGATCGCCACGGCGGCGCGGTGACCCCACCGGTGTCATCCCGGGCGTCCTCAGGGAGACCCGGAACCAAGGGGGATTGATCGCGGCCCCTGAGTCCCGGCTCTCCGCTTCGCTGCGGCCGGGATGACGGGAAGGTGTGGCATCGGGCCTCAAGGCTCGAAAACACCAATAAAACAGCCGATCTTAACCCTGCACACCTTGCGATCCGCTGCGGCGCAACGCACGTTCCGTCCAACTTGAGACTTGGAGACTTTTCGAATGCGCAATTGGCGGTTGGACGAAGACGAAGAGGGCGACAGCGCCCGCAAGCCCGACATGCCGATGACGGCGGGCCCCGTGCAGAACGGGCTCTACAAGTCCCGCACCGTGCTGATCTTTGGTGAGATCGACATGCGTCTGGCCGAGCGGGTCACCGCCCAGCTGCTGGCCCTGTCCAACGACAGCGACGCCGACATCCGGGTGATCGTCAATTCCCCTGGCGGCCACGTCGAGAGCGGCGACACCATCCACGACATGATCACCTTCTGCGGCCCCAAGGTGAAGATGATCGGCACCGGCTGGGTCGCCAGCGCCGGCGCCCACATCTATCTGGGCGCGCCCAAGGAAAACCGGATGTGCCTGCCCAACACCCGCTTCCTGCTGCACCAGCCCTCGGGCGGGGTGCGCGGCCAGGCTTCGGACATCGAGATCGAGGCCGAGGAGATCGTGAAGATGCGTGAGCGGGTCAACCGCATGATCGCGCGCGAGACCGGCCAGCCCTACGAGAAGGTGGTCAAGGACACGATCCGGAACTTCTGGATGGGCGCGGAGAAGGCCAAGGAATACGGCATCGTCTCGCGCATCATCAGCCGCGCCGACGAGGCCTAGGGTGTCGGCCGCGCCCTGGTGGAAGGGCGCGGTCGTCTACCACATCTATGTCCGCAGCTTCTTCGACAGCGACGGCGACGGCCATGGCGACCTGAAGGGCGTCGCGGCCAAGCTGGACTACATTGCCGACCTGGGGGTCGACGCCATCTGGCTCTCCCCGGTCCACCCCTCGCCCAACCGAGACTGGGGCTATGACGTCTCCGACTTCGAGGGCGTGCATCCCGACTACGGATCGATGGCCGACCTGGAGGCCCTGGTGGAGGCCGCCCACGGGCGCGGCCTGAAGGTGATGCTGGACGAGGTTCTGTCCCACACCTCCGACGAGCACGCCTGGTTCGCCGCCAGCCGCGACGGCGGGCCCGATGGGCCGAAGGCGTCCTGGTACGTCTGGGCCGATCCGGCCGACGACGGGACCGCCCCCAACAACTGGCTCTCGGTGTTCGGCGGCCCGGCCTGGGCCTACCAGCCGGCGCGCCGGCAGCACTATCACCACAAGTTCCTCAGGCAGCAGCCCAAGCTGAACTGGCGCAACCGCGACGCCAAGGAGGCCGCCATCAGCGTGCTCGACTTCTGGCTGGCCAAGGGGATCGACGGCTTCCGCCTGGATGTGGCCGGCACCTTCCTGCACGACGACACCCTTACCGATAATCCCGCCGTGCCGCCCACGGAGCGGACCCGCCACCACTGGGCCCACGCCAGCGAGATGCAGGTCCACCTGAACGACTCAAACCTGCCCGAGAACATCCCGCTGCTGGACGAGATCCGCACCCGGGTCGACGGCCACGGCGACCGGTTCGTGTTCGGGGAGTTCTCGGAGGAAGAGGAGCGGTGCGGTGCCTATTGCACCCCGGAGGACGGGCTGCACTCGGCCTACACCTTCGTGCTGCTGCATGCGCGAAAGCTCAACCCGCAGATCTTCCGCGACCATTTCGAGACCCTGGCGCGGCATCCGGGGCACTGGCCCTGCATCTCGTTCTGCAACCACGACATCATGCGCACCGCAACGCGGTTCGGCGGGGGCGAGGCCATCGCGCGGCTTATGCTGGCCCTGCTGCTCAGCCTGAAGGGCACGACCCTGGTCTATCAGGGCGAGGAGCTGGGGCTGCCCGAGGCCCAGAGCCTGACGCGCACCGAGATCCGCGATCCCGTCGGCGACCTCTACTGGCCGATCTCCAAGGGGCGCGACGGCTCGCGTACGCCCATGCCCTGGGCGCCCGGCGAGAACCTGGGCTTCTCCAGCGCCAAGCCCTGGCTTCCCAGCGCGCCCGAGCACCGCGACCTGACGGTGGCGGCCCAGGCGGCGGACCCGAACTCGGTGTTGGCGTTCTCCAAGGCCCTGATCGCCCTGCGCAAGGGTTCGCCAGCCCTGACCCGCGGTGAGATCGAGATGCTGCCGGCGGCGGGCCAGGTGCTCGCCTTCACGCGGACGGAAGGGAGCGAGCAGGTGCTCTGCCTGTT
>JAZKFM010000280.1:0-14591 GCA_040386415.1 Pseudomonadota bacterium | reverse complement strand
CGGAGAGCTGGTGGCCTGGGACCCTGTCGCCCAGAAGCCCCGCTGGGTGCAGCGGCTTCCCATGCCCTGGACCGGCGGGGTGCTGGCCACCGATGGCGGCCTGGTGTTCCACGCCGCGGGGCGGCAGCTGTCGGCCTATGCCGCCGGCAGCGGCAAGCGACTGTGGGCCTACGACACCGGGGCCAACGCCGTGGCGCCGGCGGTCACCTACGCGATCAAGGGCCAGCAGTACGTGGCCCTGATGGTGGGCTATGGCGGCGGGGCGCCGGTCTCGGCCTCGGTGGTGCTGCGCGAGCGGCCGAGGCTGCCGGGCCGCCTCATGGTGTTCAAGCTGGGGGGCAAGGCCGTGGCCAAACCCTACGACATCCCGGTGGTCCCCGACCTGGAGCTCACCGGCGTCAACTCGACCGGCGACGCGAAGGCGGGCTTCGCGCTGTTCCACAACAACTGCCAGGTCTGCCACGGGCCCAGCGCCTCGGGCGCCTACCTGCCCGACCTGAAGAAGTCGCAGATGCTGCTGGCCGCCGAGAGCTGGAAGTCGGTGGTGATCGACGGCGCCCTGAAGGATCGCGGGATGGCCGGCTTCGCCCGCTTCCTCACGCCCAAGGACGCCGAGGACATCCGCGCCTATGTCCTCACCGAGGCCCGCAACGCTCAGTCTGGCGCGCGGCCGGCCAAGGTTCAGGGCGCCAGGTAGGCTTAGCGGAGGGACCGCCGCTGCGGCGGTCCCCCTAGCCTGCGCGAGCCTGCCGCCGATCTATTGCGCGCGTGGTGAACGGCCTCTTAGGGGCGTTCATTCACCCAGCATTCAGCGCCGGCGGGGCATTGCGGGGGCTCAATGCAGATCGCCAACTCCCTTGCGGCCCCGCAGCCCGTCCTGCCAGACACCGTCGCCGCCGCGGCCATGGTGCTGCACGACCGCAGCGGGGCGCTGAGTCTCGACCAGCAGCTTGGCGCCTATCAGGACCTGGCCAGCCGCTGGCGCGCCGCCCCCTCCGGGGAGCGACAGGCGCTCGCCAGGGCGCTTACCGAGTCTCCCTTCGGTCAGCGGGTGCAGTCGACCCTGAACAGCTTCACACGGGCCGCCTGGGCCGGCCCCCACGCCGTGCCGCCGGAACCGCAGGCCAAGCTGCTCACCGCCTTCGACAGCCTGTCGGCGGGCGATCAGCAGATCGTGGCCGGGCTGCAGGTAAATGAGGCGGGCGCCCCCGCCTACGGCTCGCCCGCCGAATATCGAGCGCGTCTGCAGGCCGACTTTGACGCCGCCCAGCCGCGCAAGGCCGACACTGTCAGCCTGTCGCCAGAGGCCAAGGCGCATCTGGCGGGCGCGTCACAGGCTGTGCCGGCCGCCGAGACCGAAGTTTCGCCGGCACGCGCGGCCGCGCTGGCCGCCTACACCCGCCTCTCGCGCTAGGCGGACGCCGGCTCGTTTTCGCGGAAGGTCTGGAGCTGGTCCTCCAGGGCCTTGGCGAAGGCCGGGCGAGCCAGGCAACGGGCGCGATAGGCGTCGAGGTTGGGGAACGTCTTCAACGCCCCGCACTCCTCCAGTTCGCGCAGAACCGTCGCCATCAGGATGTCGCCGGCGGTGAACCGACCCTCCAGATAGTCCTTGTCGCCAAGCGCCTTGCTCAGGGAGGTCAGGCGGGCGTCGAGATTGGCCTGGGCGGAGGGGCGGCGGGCGGCGGCCCAGGGCTCACCGGCATAGAAGCTGTCCAGCTGCACGAGGTTCTGGGCCTGGGGCTCGATGGAGTTGAGCGCCGCGAAGATCCAGGTGCTGACCCGGGCCAGGCCCGCCTCGTCCCGGGGCGCCAGGGCCTCGGACTTGGCGGCCAGGCGCAACACGATGGCGCCGGACTCAAACATCTCCACCTCGTCGTCGCGATAGGCGGGGACCTGGCCGAAGGGCTGCCACTGGCGATAGCTCTCCGAGTCGCCGTCGATCAGGACCACCTCATAGGGCAGGCCCGCCTCCTCCAGGGCCCAGCGGATGCGTAGGTCGCGCACCCACCCTTGAGCGAAGGGCGGCACCCAGCGGAAGGCGGTGAACTGGATGGTCATCGGCTCGGTCCTTCAGTCGTCGTTGTGGGGCCGGCCGGAGCGGGGAGCGCCGACAGGGTGAGCAGGTCGCGCCGCGCCCGGTCGGGATCGGCGAGTTCGGTTTCCAGCGCAGCATGGACCGCAGCCCACAGTGGCAGGGCGGCGGCGAGACGCTCCTGTCCGGCGGCGGTGAGGGCCACGCGGCGGGCGCGGTGGTCTTCCGGATCGACGCTGATCTCCGCCAGGCCCTCGCGGACAAGGGGCTTCAAGGCGGCGGTGAGGGTGGTGCGATCAGCGCCGAGCGTAGCCGCCACCAGGCTCATCGGCGCAGGCCGGCCTCCGTTGAGGGCGTTGAGCAACGAGAACTGGCCATTGGTCAGCCCCACCGGCCGAAGCGCCCCGTCGAAGCGCCGCGCCAGGGCGCGAGCCGCCCGCTGCGCGTGGAGGCACAGGCAGGTGTCGCGGACGTGAAGGCTCGTGTCTCGGGAGACGGTCGCGGTCATGAGCGTCGGTTATGTTGATATCAACTTATCGAGTCAAGGCGTCCCCAAGTGAAGACGGTTACTTGGCCATGGGGCGACACGGTAAGACTGCTCCCATGGACTGGGCGACACCTCTAGATCTCGCGCTCCGGGGCGCTGTCACCGTCCTGGCCCTGCTGACGGCCGGCATGGTGCTGCGGTCGTATCGGGATCGTGAGCCGGCGCGGCTGGCGGTGCTGTTCGCGGCGGGGATCGCGGCGCACGCCTGGTGCTCAGCCCCGGCGGTGACGGCGGGGCTGAACCTCCCCCACGCCCTGCTTCTGGCGGTCAGCGCCGGCAACCTGGTGGTGGGTTGGCTGCTGGCCGCATGCCTGTTCCGCGAGTCCTTCCGTCCGCGCCCGATCCATGCGGTGTCCTGGGCGATCGTCGCCGCCGCCGGTTTCGCAGCGGCCGCGCCCGGCCTGGCCTCCCGTGACACAGAGGCGTTGCGCGTGATCGTGAGCCTGACGGTCCTTGTCTTCGCCGGCTTGGCGCTCCGGGAGGCGATCGCCACCTGGCGCGACGATCTGGTGGACGCGCGGCGCCGGCTTCGGCTGGTGATCGTCGTGGCCTTGGTGGTGGCGACGGCGGTCAATGCGGGTGCGAGCATCCTCAGCGGCCCCCCCGTCACCGCGAGCCCCGTCAGCCTCATGATGATTTCGGTCATCCTGGCCGCCTTGGCCGTGGTGCTCTGGTGTATGCTGAGCCTGGAGGCGGGGGAGATTTTCGGCGCGGCGCCGGCGCAGCCAATCCGCTCCAGGCCCGCCCCCACGCCCGCCCTGCTTGAGCGGCTTGAGCATGTGATGGGCGTGGAATGCGCCTACCGCGAGGATCTCAACATCGCCGTCCTGGCCTCGCGCCTGGGACTGCCGGAGCACAGGCTGCGGCGCCTGATCAATTCGGGCCTTGGCCATCGCAACTTCGCCGCCTTCGTGAACGGCTACCGCATCGATGACGCTAAGCGCGCCCTGAGCGATCCCAGCCAGGCGCAGGTGCCGATCCTCACCATCGCCCTGGACACCGGCTTCGGGTCGATCGGTCCCTTCAACCGGGCGTTCAAGGCCCAGACCGGCCTGACCCCCAGTCAATACCGCCGACAAGTGCAGGCGCGGACCTAGGGCCGACTGGCCGAGTTCGAAACGCGGCCAGACAGGGCTGCCGAGAGCCTGCAGAGCGGAGATCCCATCCCGCCCTGACATGAGGCTTCATGACCCGCGCCCTGCTCTTCGCCTGCTTCCTGGTCTTCAGCCCCGGTCTCGTCGCCGCGGCCGGCCCTCCGCCACCGGCGACACCCTTGCTGGACTTCAAGGACCTGCCGCCCCTCTCGAATTACCCGGCCCGTGACGGCCTTGACCTCGCCTACCGCGAATATGGCGGGGGCCGCCGGGTGGCGGTGCTGCTGCACGGTTCGGCCGGACAGTCCCTGACCATGAACCCCCTGGCAAAGTCGCTGAGCGCCGCCGGCTTCACCGTCTACGCCCTCGATGTGCGCGGCCATGGCGAGTCGGGCCGCAGGGGGGATATCGACTATCCCGGGCAACTGGACCACGACCTCGCCGACTTCGTGGCCGGGGTCCGACGCCAGAAGCCGGACGCGGAGATCACGCTGGTGGGGTTCTCGGCCGGCGGCGCCTTCGCCCTGCGCACCGCAGGGGGAGAGAACGGACGCCTTTTCGACCGATACGTCCTCCTGGCGCCCGCCCTGACCTTCCCATCCAGGATCGCCAGGCGGGGCGGCGGTTGGGCGCGGGTGGATTTCCCCCGCATCGTCGTGACCCTGGGGCTCAACAGGCTTGGGCTGCACCAGTGGGATGATCGTCCCGTGGTGAGGTTCGACGTGCCGGCGGCCGTCGCCCCTCTGATGACGCCTTCCTATTCGTTCCGCCTGGCGATGAACTACGCCGCCCGCGACTATGCCGGGGCCCTTCGGCGGGCGCGGCGCCCGGTGCTGGTGCTGGCAGGCATGCAGGACCAACAATTCCACGCCGACCGGTACGAACCGGAATTCACCACCGCGAACCCCAGCGTCCGCGTGACCCTGGTTCCGGGACTCGATCACGCGGGCCTGATCACCCGGCCCGAGGG
This sequence comes from Pseudomonadota bacterium, assembly GCA_040386415.1. Classification (GTDB taxonomy): domain Bacteria; phylum Pseudomonadota; class Alphaproteobacteria; order Caulobacterales; family Caulobacteraceae; genus Phenylobacterium. The sequence continues at coordinate 9,948 of JAZKFM010000280.1, read as the reverse complement.
CCTGGCGGCGATCACCGCCAGCCTGCGCCATGCTGACGCTCCGCGTCAGCAGCCTGTGGCAAATGTCGGTGGCGCGACAAAGCGCAGACATCAGGGAGACGAGACATGATCGCGGGAAGCTGCTGCTGCGGGGGGGTGCGGTTCGAACTGACGGCGCCGCCGACCATGATGGCCACCTGCCATTGCACGCGGTGCCGCAAGATCGGACTGAGCACGTTCGTGTTCGTCGACCGGGCCGCATTCCGGTGGGTCGAGGGGCAGGACATGGTCGCCACCTATGAGCCGGCCCCGCCCTATCAGTTCTCCCGGTCGTTCTGCCGCGGCTGCGGCACGGCCCTGGGCGAACCCTTGTCGCCGGCCGACTCGTTCCCGATCTCGGCCAACTGCCTCGACAGCGACCCCGGCGTTCGCAACCGGTTCCATGAGTTCGTGGCCGAGAAGCCCGCCTGGTACGAGATCTGCGACAACGCCAAGCAGTTCGACGGGCATCCGGTGCGAGCGCCGTCCTAGGCGGCGATGGTCTTCAGAGGCGCGCTCATGATCACCTGGATGCCGCCCGACCGCAGAGCGCGCTCGAAGGTTCCCCCAAGTTGGTTGACCACCGCACGTTCCAGCAGGGCGGCGCCAAAGCCCCGCTTGCCTGTGGTGTCGGCGATGAGAGTCCCTGCCGGCAACACCTCGGTCCAGGACATCCGCAGGGTCTCGGCGTCGGCCTCGAGATGCAGGTCCACCCGGCCCTCCGGAGAGGTCAGGGCGCCGTATTTCAGGGCGTTGGTGGCCAGCTCATTGAAGATGAGGGCCAGGGTGGTCGTGCTGTCGGGGCCGACCGGCAATGTCATCTCCGGTCAGGAAAATCTGGCGCTCGGAGCCTTCCAGCGCACCGTAGGGGCCGAGCAGCACCTGCAGGAGGCCATGAACCGAGCGTTCGGCCGCAACCTCCAGGCTGGTGAACTCCGGCGGCGCCATGTAGGCGATCGCGCGGCCCAAGCCCAGCAGCCGCTGGCGCAGGGCGTCGACAAAGGTCCTGGCCTCGCCCGCCGAGCGCGAGGACAGGGCGATGACCCCGTCCACCACGGCGAAGGTGTTCTTCATCCGGTGAGCCAGCTCACGGGTGAAGAGCTGGCGCTGCTGCTCGGCCCTTTGCTGGGCGGTCACGTCGCGGGAGATGGAGATCACCTGCGCCGGAAGGCCTTGGTCATCCAGCACGGGCCAGACCACGACCTCCCAGGACTTCGGCGTGCCTGCGGCGGTCGGGCAATCGGCGGTGAACCGCGAGCCGCGCCCGGCGCGCGCCTCGGTCAGGGCGGTCTGAATGAGGTGTTGCGCTGCGGGCGGCCAGAAGCCCGCCCAGGGCCGGCCGCGCAGGCTTTCGAAGTCCTCGATCTCCATCAGGCAGACGCCGTTGGCGTTCATCGCCAGCAGGTCGCCGTCGAGGCCGATCACCTTCACGCAATCGGTGCTGGCGTCGAAGAAGCTGGACGCCATGGCGCTGAGCGACAGCGGTTCGTGCTTTCCCAACTGATTGTTCCGATGAGGGAGTCGGTCCTGCGAGAGCCTGCAGGGCGCGGAGACCCAATTTAGTGACAGGAAAGCCCGCCCACCTCCAGCGAAAGATGGCGATGTGCGTAGCTAAGTGTCGGAACAAGCGCGCCTACTGTCGGTTTCGCGACGCAACGGGGGAGGCTTCGCCCCGTTCTGCGTGGTCAGCTCTGACCCGGCCCCGGGACTTGGCGCATTTCCAGAGCCTCGCCATGGTGGCGGACGAGACAGGAACCCGGAACGCCGCTCCGTCCCACGCATTCCACGTTCCCGCCAGAGTCCCAGAGACTCCGGTCTGGATTGGGTTTTCGGGCAAAGGACGCCGAGATGGACGAGGCGGACGGGTTCCTCAGCGGCGGCGGCGAATTGGGCGCCCTCATGCGCGCCCACGATTGGTCAACCTCGCCCCTGGGGTGTCCGCAGAGCTGGCCGCAATCGCTGCGCTCGGTGGTGGGACTGCTGCTGGGCTCCAAGTTTCCGATGTTCGTCGCCTGGGGACCAGATCTTGGCTTCCTCTACAATGACGCCTACGCCGAGGTGCTGGGCGCCAAGCATCCGGCGGCTCTTGGAGCCCGCTTCTTCGACATCTGGTCGGAAATCTGGCCCGACATCTCGCCCCTGATCGACGCGGCCATGGCTGGAGAGGCCACCTATCGGGAGGACCTGCCGCTGCGCATGCGCCGTCGAGGCTTCGACGAAGACACCTGGTTCACCTTTTCCTACTCGCCCGTGCGGGACGAGAGCGGCGCGGTGGCCGGCATGTTCTGCGCCTGCCACGAGACGACCGACCGCATTCTGGCCCAGCGGCGGGAGGCGGCCGAGACCGATCGACAGCGCCGGATGTTCGAGCAGGCGCCCGGCTTCATCTGCACCGTGCAGGCCCCCGAGCACGTCTTCAACTTCGTCAACAACGCCTATGAGCGGCTGTTCGGGCCGCGCGACTTTGTGGGCCGTTCAGTGCGAGAATGCTTCCCCGACCTAGAGGGACAGGGCTTCTTCGAACTTCTGGACCAGGTCTACACAAGCGGCCGGCGCCACGTCGCCCACGGCGCGCAGATCCGACTGCGGGCGACCCCCGACGGGCCCGAGGAAGATCGGATCCTGGACTTCATCTACGAACCGATGACCGATCCCGCCGGCAAGGTGATCGGCATCTTCTGCGAGGGCCATGACGTCACCGAGACCCACCGCGCCCAGCAGGCGGTGCGCGAGAGCGAGGAAGACTACCGCTACGCCGCCGAGCTGAACCCGCAGGTCGCCTGGACCGCCAGCCCTGACGGTCAGCTGGATCGGGTCGCCCCCCGTTGGCGGGAATGGACAGGGACCTCAGGCCTGGGCTCCACCTACGCTGAGGGCCTGCATCCCGACGATGTGCAGCGGACCTTCGATGTCTGGGGCGCCTCGGTGGCCACGGGCGAGCCCTACGATATCGTCCACCGTGTGCGCCGCCTGAACGGGGAATACCGCTGGATCCGCTCGCGGGCCTTTCCCCGGCGCAATGACCACGGCCAGATCGTGCGGTGGTACGGAAGCACCGAGGACATCCACGAGCAGCAGGTGGCCGAGGATCACCTGCGGCTGATGGTGCTCGAGCTGAACCATCGGGTGAAGAACAGCCTGGCCACCGTGCAGGCGATCGCCGTCCAGACCCTGCGAGGCGCCGAGAGCCCGGCGGAGGCGCGCGAGGCCTTCCTCGGACGGATCACCGCCCTGGCCGCCGCCCATGACATCCTGACCCGGGAGCAGTGGGAGGGGGCCGGCGTGGGGGAAGTGGCCCACGGCGTTCTGGACGCCCTCACAGGCGCCCGTGACCGGCTGCAGGTCAGCGGCCCGGTGGTGCGGCTGGACGCAAAGATGGCGCTCTCCCTGTCCATGGCCTTCTACGAGCTGGGGTCCAACGCGCTGAAGTACGGCGCGCTGAGCGGCGTCCAGGGCAAGGTCACCCTGGCCTGGAGCGTCGAGGCGAACCAACTGCGCCTGACCTGGATCGAGAAGGGGGGGCCAGTGGTGACGCAACCCACGCGCCGGGGATTCGGCTCCCGGCTGCTGGAGCGCGGTCTGGCCGCCGAACTCGATGGCGAGGTCACGCTGAGGTTCGATCCCGGCGGGCTGATCTGCACGATCAGAGCCGCCCTTCCGCAACCTGCCGCCATCCCGCCCTAGTCCCGCCGCAGGCGCCGCGCTAAACCGTCGACCATGAACGCGCCCGTGAAACTTGACGCCCTGCCCGAGTGGCAGCTTTCCGACCTCTATGCCGGGCGTGATGACCCGAAGATCGAGGCTGACCTGGCCGCCGCCAAGGCCGCCAACGATGAGCTGGTGAAGCTGAAGGGTCGTTTCGTGGCGCTGCGCGGCGATCCCCTGCACCTGGGCGAGCTGCTGGACCACGGGATAGGTCTGTATGAGACCGCAGTGAACGGGCTGTGGGCCGTGGGGGCCTATGCCGGCCTGGCCTCCTCGGTGGCCAAGGACGATCCGGTCTGGGCCAAGTTCGAGGGCGACCTGCGCACCCGGTCCTCGCAGATCGGCGCCGAGAGCCTGTTCTTCACCCTGGAGCTCAACCAGCTCGAGGACAACGAGATCGAGATGGCCTTCAAGGCCCATCCGCCCGCCGCCCGCTGGCGCTCGTGGATGCGCCGGGTGCGGCTGTCGCGGCCGCACGAGCTGTCGCCGGACCTGGAACGCCTGTTGATCGACCGCTCGCCCGCGGTGGCCAACTGGGTGCGTCTGTACGACGAGACCCTGGCCCGGCTGGTCGCCAAGGTGGGCAAGGAGAACTTGAGCCTGCCCGAGGTGCTGAACCGCCTGTCGGACCCCGACGTCACCCGTCGCAAGGCGGCCGCCCAAGGGCTGGCCAAGGCCCTGGAGGATCGCACGCCGGAACTGGCGCTCTCCATGAACACGCTGGCCTTCGAGAAGCAGGTGGAAGATCGCTGGCGGAAGTACCCGACACCGGCCGCCAGCCGCCACATCGCCAACGAGGTCGACGCCGACGCCGTCGAGGCCCTGGAGGCCGCGGTGGTGGAGGCCTATCCGCGGGTCAGTCACCGGTACTATGCGCTCAAGGCCAGGCTTATGGGCCGCAAGACCCTCGACTACTGGGACCGCAACGCTCCGCTCGATACCGCCAAGCCGCGCGCCTACGACTGGAAGCAGGCGCAAGGGATGGTGCTGGAGAGCTTCGCCGACCTGGCGCCCAAGTTCGCCGACACCGCCAAGACCTTCTTCGACCAGCCCTGGATCGACGCCCGGCCCCGGGCCGGCAAGCAGTCGGGCGCCTACAGCCACCCGGTGACCGCTGACCGCCACCCCTATGTCTTCATGAACTATATGGGCGAGCGCCGCGACGTGCTCACCCTGGCCCACGAGCTGGGCCACGCGGTCCACCAGACCCTCTGCCAGCCCCTGGGCACCCTGCTGGCCGACACCCCCCTGACCCTGGCCGAAACCGCCTCGATCTTCGGGGAGGGCCTGGTGTTCGAGCGGCTTCTGGCCGGCGCCTCCAAGGCCGAGCGGCTGGGATTGCTGGCCGGTCAGATCGAGGATGGCATCAACACCGTGGTGCGCCAGATCGCCTTCCACCGCTTCGAAACCAGGTTCCACGCCGCCCGCTTAGAGGGCGAGCTTTCGGCCGAGCAGATCGGCGCGATCTGGCTGGAGACCATGGGCGAGAGCCTGGGCCCGGCCATCAAGCTGAACAAGGGCTACGAGCACTACTGGGCCTATGTCAGCCACTTCGCCCACGCGCCATTCTATGTCTATGCCTACGCCTTCGGGGACCTGCTGGTGCGCGGCCTGATGGAGAAGCGCCGCGAGGATCCGGCCGCCTTCGCCCCCCTCTACGAGGACCTTCTGGCCGCCGGCGGCACCCGGACCTATGTCGAGGCCCTGCGCCCCTTCGGCCTCAATCCGCGGGAGAAGGCCTTCTGGACCGCCGGCATGGCCCAGATGGAACGGCTGGTGGACGCCTTCGAGGAACTGGTCTGATCCAACGGCGAAGCTGCGCGTTCATGGAGCCATGACAACACCTGACGCGCCGCCCGTCCGCAAGCCGATCCTCCAGCGGATCGAGACCCGCGCCCTGTTGATCTGGCTGGCCGGCGCGGCGGCGATCTGGGGGTTCTTCAACATCGCCAGCGAGGTTACGGAGGGCGACACCGACATCGTCGATCAGCAGCTGCTGCTGATGCTGCGCCAGCCGAGCGACCTCAGCGACCCCATCGGCCCACGCTGGGTCGAGGAGGCGATGCGCGACATCACCGCCCTGGGCGGCTTCACCTTCCTGACCATCGCCACCATCGTCGCGGTGCTGCTGTTCAGCTTCCACGGCAAGCGGCGGCAGGCGTGGATCCTGGCCGGCACGGTGCTGGCGGCGCAGATGTCGAGCGAGGTGCTGAAAACCTTTTACGACCGCCCGCGGCCCAACCTCGTGCCGCACGGGAGCTTCGTCTACACCCAGAGCTTCCCCAGCGGGCACTCGGCTCTCGCCGCCGCGGTGTTCCTGACCCTGGCCACCTTGATCGCCAGCGTCGAGAAGCGGCCCAACTCAAAGATCCTGATCTATGTCCTGGCTCTACTGATCACGGTCGGGGTGGGGTTCAGCCGGGTCTTTCTGGGCGTGCACTGGCCAAGCGATGTGCTGGCCGGCTGGAGTCTCGGCGCCACCTGGGCCTTCGGCGCCTGGATCGTCCTGGAGTGGATGCGCCGCCGCGACGTCAGCCGGGAGGCAGCTTAGCTGTTCGAACCGCCGACCGTTTCACATGGATCAGAAAACGCTCTAGCTATCCGGCTGGTAGGCCAGGCCCGCGGCGGCGAGGTCGGACAGCAGGATCTCGGTGAGGGCCACCAGCTCCGCGATGCCGGCGACCACGGCGGGGCGGGCCACCACCTCGGCGGGCACGATCAGGCCGCCTTTGTCGCGCCGCACCAGGCCCTTGGCCTCCAGCTGTAGCAGGCTGCGGCGCACGGTCTCGTAGGGCAGCAACAGATACTTCGCCAGGCCGTAGACGCTGATCGGGCGCCGTTCGGCGTCGGGCAGGATGTCGGCCAGGCCGGCAAGGGCCAGGGCGGCGTCGGGGTCCTGGGTCAGGTGCCGCACATTGGCGAGGTTGACCGCTCGCAGGATCAGCACCGCTAAGGGTTCCAAATCCATGACCCGGGACATGTGGCAAGCGGTCTCCAGGCAATAGGCGCTCACGGCGCGATTGACCTGCCGGAACTGGTCGGGGCTCGCGGGTTGGCGCAGGCCGGAGGCGGAGACCCCCAGCCGGCCTGCCGCCTGCACGAACTCGACCGTGGCGGCCCAATTCTCGGCCGCCATGGCCATCAGCCGGGGATCGAGGAAGGCGCGGGCGGGGATGATCACCCCGCCGGGGACGGTCTCGCACAGGTCAATCTGGGTCAGCTTCTTCACATGCCGTCGCGTAGTCTCGTAGGGCATGCCCAGATTGCGGGCCGCCAAATAGATACTGACCGGCTCCCGCATATGGTCGGGGGGAAGGCCGGGCACGCCGGCATGGGGCTCGGCGATGGGCTCCCGCGAGGCGGCCAGGGCGGCGACATTGGCCCGGTTGATTTCGAGGAAGACCAAGACGGTGGCGACGTCCCGGCTCATCGAGCGGGCCACGCGCCGCGCGGCGTCGAGCTGGAAATCCCCGCCGAGACGGGAGAGCAGGCGGCGGCGGTCCATGCCGTGCGTGTCTTCAGGCATACCTATGGTTTACCGAACGCCGCGACAGAATATCAAGCTTAACTACGGACCAGCGCCGCCTTGGCGATGCTGTGGCGACAGATCTTCTTGATTCCGGCAGGCATGGAGCCGGCGCGCTCGTTCGGGCGCGTGCGTGAGGCTCTAGTCCCGGATCAGCAGCGCGATCAGGGCGTCCGCGTGCCGCTCGATCTCGGCCTTATCCAACATGTCGATGCCATAGGCATGGCGCACCTCGCCGGCCAGGGTGAAGGGCGATTGGGCGGCGGCCGAGAGCATGTAGATCAGGTTGCGGAGGGGCACGCGGGGCAGGTGACCCTGGTCCATCAGCGGCCGGAGCAGGCGCGTCAACGCGCGGTGTTGGGGTCCGACGATCTGCTCGGCGATCCAGGCGACGCGGTCGGACTCTCCCATGGCCTCCTGCACCATGATGCGGGCATGCTCGGGATGGCGGGCGCAGTAGCGGACATAGTCGCGCAAGGTGGCCTTGAACCGGTCCAGCGGCGGTTGGCGCCGGGTGGTCCGCCAGCCGGCGGCCATGTGGGCGTTCATGTCGACGATCAGGCGGGCCAGCGCCGCCCGCCACAGGGTCGCCTTGTCGGAATAGTGGTAGCGGACCAGGCTGTGCTCCACCCCGGCCAGGGCCGCGATCTCGCGCATGGCCGCGCCTTCGAAGCCGCGCTCGGAGAACAGCTTCAGCGCCGCCTCCAGGATTGCGCTGCGGGTCTCCTCCACCGGTCGCGCTGTGCGGGCCGGGCGGCCTCGGGGACGGGTGGCGGCGAGGGTCATGCGATGATTATTGCCCAGGTGGACTAAAATAAATAGGGTCGCGCCAACAAAGCGGGAGGACGCTTCAAATGACCCAGGCCTGGATGGACAAGTCCCTCTCGCCGGACGACCGCGCCAGGCTGCTGATCGCGCAGCTGACCCTGGATGAGATGATCTCCCTGGTTCATGGGCCCATGCCGGCCATGGTCAATCCGCCCCCCGCCGACGCGGCCATGGGAGCCGGCTACATCCCCGGCGTTGAACGCCTGGGCATCCCGCCGCTGAACGAGACCGACGCCAGCCTGGGGATCGCCAACCCGCGCCAGGTGCGCAAGGGCGACGGCGCGACGGGCCTGCCCTCGGGCCTTTCCCTGGCCTCCACCTGGGATCCGGAGCTGGCCTACACGGCGGGCGTGATGGTGGGGTCGGAGGCCCGCGACAAGGGCTTCAACGTCCTGCTGGGGGGCGGCGCCAACCTGACCCGCGAGCCGCGCTGCGGGCGTAACTTCGAATACCTCGGCGAGGACCCGCTGCTGGCCGGCGTTCTGGTGGGGGAGGCAATCAGGGGCGCCCAGTCCAACGACATCGTCTGCACCCTGAAGCATTTCGCCCTGAACGATCAGGAGACCTGCCGCCACGTGGTGGACGCCCGCATCGACGAGGGCGCCCTGCGCGAGAGCGACCTGCTGGCCTTCCAGATCGCCATCGAGCGCGGCGATCCGGGTTCGGTCATGTGCGCCTACAACAAGGTCAACGGCGAGTGGGCCGGCGAGAACGACTTCCTGCTGAACCAGGTGCTGAAGCGCGACTGGGGCTACCGCGGTTGGGTGATGAGCGACTGGGGCGCGGTCCACTCCACGGCCAAGGCGGTGATGGCGGGCCTGGACCAGGAGAGCGGTGAGCAGCTCGACAAGCAGGTCTATTTCGGCGCCCCTCTGAAGGAAGCCGTGGAGCAGGGGGAGGTGCCTTTCGAGCGGCTCACCGACATGGTCCACCGCATCCTGCGCAGCCTGTTTGACAAGGGGGTGTTCGACAATCCCACAGTCCGGCGCGAGACCGACTACGCCGCCAACGCCAAGATCGCCCAGGCCGCCGCCGAGGCCGGGACCGTGCTGCTGAAGAACGACGGCGTCCTGCCGCTGGCGCCCAGCATCCGCAAGATCGCGGTGATCGGCGCCCACGCCGACAAGGGGGTGATGTCTGGCGGCGGCTCCTCCCAGGTGATCCCGGTGGGCGGACCCGGCCACGAGATCGAGGTCGCGGGCCTGGCCGGCGCCTTCGCCAAGGTCACCTACCATCCGTCATCGCCGGTGGCGGCCATCCGCGAGTTGACCCGCAACACCGCCGTGACCTTCGTGTCCGGCGAGGACCACGCCGAGGCCGCGGCCGTCGCCAAGGACGCCGATATCGCCATTGTCTTCGCCGACCAGTGGGCGACCGAGGCCGAGGATCTGCCCAGCCTGTCCCTGCCGGGCGATCAGGACGCCCTGATCGCCGCGGTCGCCGCCGCCAACGAGAAGACTGTGGTGGTGCTGGAGACCGGGACCCCGGTGCTGATGCCCTGGCTGGAGGAGGTCAACGCCGTGCTGGAGGCCTGGTACCCCGGCACCCGCGGCGGCGAGGCCATCGCCAACATCCTGTTCGGGGCCGTCAATCCGTCGGGCCGCCTGCCCATCAGCTTCCCCTGCAAGGTCGAGGACCTGGTGCGCCCGGAAATCCCCGGCCAGATCTTCGGCCCCCCGGTGGAGGGCGCGACCCTACCCACCACCCGCCCGGATGTGCAGCAGCACAAGGGCCGCTTCTCCGTGGAGCACCCGGAGGGCGCCGACGTCGGCTATCGCTGGTTCGCCAAGACCGGGGCGGCCACCCTGTTCCCGTTCGGCTTCGGGCTTTGCTACACCCACTTCGAATATGCGCGGCTGGAGCTGACCGGC
>JAZKFM010000279.1:23846-28453 GCA_040386415.1 Pseudomonadota bacterium | reverse complement strand
GGACGGTGATCCCGGAGAGCGACACCATCGTCGAATACCTGGCCGACGCCTATCCCGAGGCGGGGCTGCGTCCCGCCAAGCCGGTCGACATCGCGCGCGGGCGGCTGATCGCCCGGGTGGCCGAGCTCTATGTCATGGCCTCTGGCGGCGCCCTGTTTGGGCAGATGAACCCCGCGACCCGGGATGCCGCGGTGGTGGACGACGCCTTCGTCAAGCTGGAGAGCGGCCTGGAGCACCTCAACGTCTTCATGACCGACGACACCTATGCGGTGGGCGATCAGATCACCACCGCCGACTGCGCCCTGGTCCCCATGCTGATGTTCGTGGGCGTGTTCGGCATGGTGTTCGGCAAGGGCGACCTGCTGGCCAAGCACACCAAGGTCGCCGCCTATTGGAGCCGCGTGCAGACCGATCCGGGCGCCGCCAAGGTGCTGGCCGAGATGCAGGCCGCGCTCGCCGCCCGCCGCGCGGGCTGATTCACTCGATCCTCGCCCGGCCAAGCTTTGGCCCACGGCAGGTTGTTTCAGGGCGCCGGCCTCTGTAGGTTGGCGCCCTTCCGTTCCCGAGACCTCAGCGCCCAAGGACACGCCGCCCCTATGAGCGACGCCGAAAAACGCACCTTCACCGACGAGGAAGCCCTGAGCTTCCACAAGTACCCGACGCCCGGGAAGATCGCGATCGTCGCCACCAAGCCGATGGCGACCCAGCGTGACCTGAGCCTCGCCTATTCGCCGGGCGTCGCGGTGCCGGTGCTGGCCATCGCCGAGAACCCGGAGCTGGCCTACGACTATACGTCCAAGGGCAACCTGGTGGCGGTGATCTCCAACGGCACGGCGATCCTGGGGCTCGGCAACCTGGGCGCCCTGGCCTCCAAGCCGGTGATGGAAGGCAAGAGCGTGCTCTTCAAGCGCTTCGCCGACGTGGACTCCATCGACATCGAGGTCTCGGCCACCGACCCGGACGAGGTCATCACGGTGGTCAAGAACATCGGGGTCACCTTCGGCGGCATCAATCTCGAGGACATCAAGAGCCCCGAGTGCTTCCGCATCGAGACCGAGCTGCAGGAACTGCTGGATATCCCGGTGTTCCACGACGACCAGCACGGCACGGCGATCATCTCCGCCGCCGGCCTGATCAACGCCTGCCACATCACCGGCCGCGACCTGAAGGACGTGAAGGTGGTGCTGTGCGGCGCCGGCGCGGCGGGGATCGCCAGCCTGGACCTGATCAAGGCCATGGGTGTGCGCAGCGAGAACTGCATCGCCGTGGACAATACCGGGGTGATCTATCGCGGCCGCACCGCGGGCATGAATCAGTGGAAGTCGGCCCACGCCGTCGACACCGACGCCCGGACCCTGGCCGAGGCCCTGGTGGGCGCCGACGTCTTCCTGGGCCTCTCGGCCAAGGGGGTCCTGACCCAGGACATGATCATGAAGATGGCGCCCAACCCGCTGATCTTCGCCATGGCCAACCCGGACCCCGAGATCCTGCCGGAAGAGGTGCACGCCGTGCGCCCCGACGCCATCGTCGGCACCGGGCGCAGCGACTATCCCAACCAGGTGAACAACGTCCTGGGCTTCCCCTACATCTTCCGCGGCGCCATGGACGTGCGCGCCCGCCGGGTGAACCTGGAGATGAAGATCGCCTGCGCCAATGCGCTCGCCCAGCTGGCCCGCGAGGACGTGCCCGATGAGGTGGCGGCGGCCTATCACGGCGTACAGCTGAAGTTCGGCCCCCAGTACATCATCCCCTCGCCCTTCGACCCCCGGCTGATCTGGTACATCCCGCCCTTCGTGGCCCAGGCCGCCATGGACACCGGTGTCGCCCGCAAGCCCATCGAGGACATGGACGCCTATCGGGCCTCCCTGGCCCAGCGCCTCGATCCCACGGCGGCCTTCCTGCAGAAGCTGCAGGGGACGGTGCAGGCGGCGCCCAAGAAGCGGATCGTCTTCGCCGAGGGCGAAGAGCCCAGCGTGATCCGCGCGGACTACGCCTTCGAAAGCGCCGGCCTCGGCCAAGCCGTGCTGGTGGGCCGCGAGGACCTGGTGCGCGAGAACATGACGCTGGCGGGGCTCGATCCCGACGTCGTGAAGCTGGAGATCATCAACGCCCGCCTGTCGGACAAGAACCCGCAGTATGTGGACTATCTCTACAGCCGCCTGGCGCGTCAGGGCTTCCTGAAGCGCGACGTCCAGCGGCTGATCAACCAGGACCGCAACTCCTTCGCCGCCTCCATGGTGGCGCTGGGCCACGCCGACGGCATGGTCACCGGTGTCACCCGCTCCTACGACCAGGTGCTGGAGGAGGTGCTGCAGGTGATCGACCCGCTGCCGGACGGCCGGGTCATGGGCATGAGCGTGGTGCTGGCCAAGGGCCACACCCTGTTCATCGCCGACACCAACGTCACCGAGATGCCCGAGGCCGACGAACTGGTGGAGATCGCCCTGCAGGCGGCCCGCACGGTGTCGAGCCTGGGCTACACGCCGCGCGTCGCCTTCATGTCCTACTCCACCTTCGGCAATCCCATGGGCCAGCGCAGCGAGAAGGTGCGCGACGCCGTGGCCATGCTCGACGAGATGGACGTGGACTTCGAGTACGAGGGCGAGATGCCGCCGGAGCTGGCGCTGGATCCGGCCCGACGGGTCAACTACCCGTTCATGCGCCTGACCGGCCCGGCCAATGTTCTGATCATGCCGGCCATCCACTCGGCCGCCATCTCCACCCAGCTGGTGCAGGCGGTCGGCGGGGCGACGGTGATCGGGCCCCTACTGCTGGGCCTGTCGAAGTCGGTGCAGATCTGCCCGCTCTCGGCCTCGGTCAGCCGCATCCTGCAGATGGCCACCGTGGCCGCCTATGAGCAGGACCTGGTGGAGGCTCAGACCTGATGCGTCGGGCCGGCCTCACGAACTAAGCGGGTCGCGCGCCGTTGGGTGGGTGGCGATCCGTCGTCCCCACCTCCCAAAGGATTGCGCGCCATGGCTGGTACGATCGGCATCGATTTCGGCACCACCAATACGGTGGTGGCCCTGGCCGGCGACGGCGGGCCCGCGACGCTGGTGAATTTCCCGGCGCCGGAGGGCGAGCTGTTCGCCTTCCGCTCGGCCATCAGCTTCCATGCGCCGGCTGAGCGTCCCAACGACCGCACGGTGGAGGCCGGGCCCTGGGCCATCGACGCCTATGTCGAGGACCCGCTGGAGACGCGCTTCATCCAGTCCTTCAAGAGCTTCGCGGCCTCGGAGAGCTTCACCGAGACCCAGATCCTCGGGAAGCGCTACCAGTTCGAGGACCTGCTCTCGGCCTTCCTGCTGAAGCTGCGGGAGCATGCCGGGGCAGGTCTCGCCGATATGCCCGACCGGGTGATCGTCGGCCGACCGGTGACCTTCGCCGGCGGGGCGCCCAATCCGGAGCTGGCCCTGCGCCGCTACGAGACGGCCTTCGCGCGGCTGGGGTTCAAGGAGATCCTCTACGCCTACGAGCCGGTGGGCGCGGCCTTCTTCTTCGCCCGCGAGCTGAAGGAGGACGCCACGGTGCTGGTGGGGGACTTCGGTGGCGGCACCAGCGACTTCTCGATCATTCGCTTCTCCCGCCAGGACGGCGAGATCCAGTCCACGCCGCTGGGGCGGTCCGGGGTCGGTGTCGCGGGCGACGCCTTCGACTACCGGATCATCGACCACCTGGTGTCGCCGGAGCTGGGCAAGGGGACCAGCTACACCTCCTTCGGCAAGACCCTGCCGATCCCTAACCGCTACTATTCCACCTTCGCGCGATGGGATCAGTTGGCCCTGATGCGGGCCAGCCGCGACATGCGCGAGATCCGCAAGCTGGTGCGCGAGGCCGTCGAGCCCGACAAGATCGCCCGGCTGGTGGAGACCCTGGACGAGAACTACGGCTACCTGCTGTACCGCGCGGTGAGCCGACTGAAGGAGGCCCTGTCGCGGGAGACAAGCGCCCAGTTCCGCTTCGAGGCGGGCAGCATCGAGATCGTGCGTGACGTGGAGCGGACGGAGTTCGAGGGCTGGATCGCCCCGGAACTTGGCCTGATCGAGACCGCCGTCGACGAGGCCCTGGCCGACGCGGGGCTGCAAGCCCGCCAGATCGACCGCATCTTCCTCACCGGCGGCTCGTCCTTGGTCCCGGCCGTGCGCGCCATCTTCCACCGCCGGTTCGACCCGTCGCGGATCGAGAGCGGCAGCGAGCTGGAGTCCATCGCCTCGGGCCTGGCCCTGATGGGCCGGGAGCGGGACCTGGACCGCTGGTGCCGCCGGGCGGAGCTCTCGGCCTAGGGCTTCTTCTCCGCCGTCGCGCTGGCCGCCAGCTCGCGCAGGGCGGCGTTGGCGATGGTGAGCTTGGCGAAGGTCCAGCCGCCGCCGGCCGCCTCGATCTCGGCGATGGACTTGGCGGCCGCCTCGGCGGCGTCACGGCGCAGGGCCGTCCACGACGCGATGGCCTTGCGGGCGGCTTCCGGGGTCTCTCCGGCCTGGGGGCTGGCGGCGAAGGTCATGATCGAGCGGGTCAGCACCGCCTGCTCGGCCAGCAGGTCCTCCAGCAGGCGGCGGACGGCGGTGCGCTCGAAGGCGTCGCCGGCCGTGAAGCCGCCCGCCGCGGCG
>JAZKFM010000279.1:19777-23836 GCA_040386415.1 Pseudomonadota bacterium | reverse complement strand
AAGACCGCTCCGGTCTGGTGATAGAGGCGCGCCACATTGGGCAGGGCCCAGGACGAGGCCTCGGCCAGGTCCACCAGATCCACCGCCGTGGTGAGGGGCTGCAGGTTGGCCACCTGGGCCGCCAGGGCCTCGGGCGCCCCGGCCTCCACCAGCTTGGCGATCTGGGCTTTGGTGCGGGTCTGCTCCACCTCCGACAATACCTGGGGGCCGAGCTTGCGCAGGATCGCTGTGCCGGGGCCGTAGCGTTTGATCAGGTCCCCCACGCCGGCGCCGGTGCGCCCAGCCCGGCGCGCCAGCCAGAAGGTCTCGCCGCGCAGGGTGAAGGCCAGGCGGCGGAACAGGGCCATCTGGCCCGCGGCCGGGGTCTGGCCCGGGATCTTGGGATCCAGGGCCGCCACCGCGTCCCAAACGGCCGGAAGGTCCAGCACCGCCTTGGCGGCCTCGTAGCCCGCCACGAAGGCGCGCAGATCGCAGGAGGCCGCCGCCATCAGCCGCGAGGGCAGGCTGGGTCCGCAGCGGTTAACCACATCGTTGGCCACCACGGTGGCGATGATCTCGCGGCGCAGGCGATGCTTGCGCAGGGCGTCGTCATACTTGCGCAGCGCCTTGGGGAAGTAGCCCTCCAGCACCGCCTCGAAGTGCGGGTCGTCGGGGGCGCGGGAGGCGACGATGTCGTGGGACAGCTCCAGCTTGCCGTAGGCCAGCAGGACCGCCTCCTCGGGGCGGGTCATGCCAAGGCCGGACTCGGCGCGGGCGGCGATGACCGCGGCGTCGGGCAGGCCCTCCACGGTGCGGTCCAGGCGGCCGGCGAACTCCAGGGACAGCATGAAGCGGGCGTGGGGCTCCAGTTCGCCGGCGGCGTCCAGGTCCATCAGGGACAGGGCCAGGGTCTGGTCGTAGTTGTGGGCCAGGACGTGGGCGGCCACGTCGTCGGTCATCGACTTCAGCAGCTTGTCGCGCTTGGGCCGGGTCAGGACGCCGGTCCGTTCAAGAATGCCGGTGGCGATCTTGATGTTGACCTCATGGTCGGAGCTGTCGACCCCGGCGGAGTTGTCGATGGCGTCGGTGTTGATCCGGCCGCCCTTCAGGGCGAATTCGATCCGGCCGGCCTGGGTGAAGCCCAGGTTCGCCCCCTCGCCGACCACCTTGACCCGCAGATCCGCGCCATTGACCCGCAGGGCGTCGTTGGTCTTGTCGCCCACCTCGAGGTGGCCCTCGGTCCGGGCCTTCACATAGGTGCCGATGCCGCCGAGATAGAGCAGTTCGGCCGGCGCCCTCAGGATCGCCGACAGCAGTTCGGCCGGGGTGGCGCTCTCGGCGGTGATCTCCAGCATCGCCCGGACCTCGCTGGAGAGCGGGATGGACTTCAGGCTGCGGGGGAAGACGCCGCCGCCCTTGGAGATCAGCTTGGGGTCATAGTCCTCCCAGGAGGAGCGCGGCAGCTCGAACAGGCGCGCCCGCTCGGCGTAGCTGGTCGCCGGATCGGGATCGGGATCCAGGAAGATGTGGCGGTGGTCGAAGGCGGCCAGCAGGCGGGTGGCGGGCGACAGGAGCATGCCGTTGCCGAACACGTCGCCCGACATATCGCCGACGCCCACGACGGTGAACGGCTGCGTCTGGATGTCCTTGCCCAGCTCGCGGAAGTGGCGTTTCACCGCCTCCCAGGCACCCCTCGCCGTGATGCCCATCACCTTGTGGTCGTAGCCCGCCGACCCACCCGAGGCGAAGGCGTCGCCCAGCCAGAAGCCGTAGGACTCGGCGATACCGTTGGCGATGTCGGAGAAGGTGGCGGTGCCCTTGTCGGCGGCGACCACCAGATAGGGGTCGTCGGCGTCATGGACCACGACGTTCTCGGGGTGGATGACCTTGCCGTCGGGGGTCAGGTTGTCGGTGATGTCCAGCAGGCCCTGCAGGAAGGTGGTGTAGGCGCGGACGCCCTCGGCGCGCACGGCTTCGGCGCTTCCGCCCTTGGGCAGCTGCTTGGGATAGAAGCCGCCCTTGGAGCCGACGGGGACGATGACGGCGTTCTTGGTGTTCTGCGCCTTGGCCAGCGCCAGGACCTCGGTGCGGAAGTCGTCGCGCCGGTCGCTCCAGCGCAGCCCGCCTCGCGCCACAGGACCAAAGCGCAGGTGCACGCCCTCCACATGGGTCGCCCAGACGAAGATCTCGCGGAACGGCTTGGGCAGGGGGAGGTCGGCCAGCTCGCCAGACGCCACCTTGAAACTGATGTAGGGCTTGGACGTGCCGTCGGCGTTGGGCTGGTAGTAGTTGGTCCGCTTGATGGCCCCCACCAGCAGGGCCAGGCGCCGCAGCACCCGGTCGTCATCGAGGCTCTCGACGAGCTGCAGGGCCTCGACGATCTCAGCCATGACAGCGTCCGCCTGCGTCTGGCGCGCCTCGAGCCCCGCCTTGATGGCCGGGTGGAACTTGGTGCGGAAGAGATCCAGGATCAGGCGGGCGACGCCGGGGTGGTTGGACAGCGCCTCTTCCTGCACCCGCTGGCTGGGATCGAGACCCGACTGCTGGCGGTGACGGGCCAGCGCCCGGATCAGGGCCGCGTCGCGCCAGGTGATGGAAAGCTCCAGCACCAGCCGGTTGAAACCGTCGTTCTCGGTCCTGCCGCTCCAGACGGCGACGAAGGCGTATTCAAAGGCGGCCTTCACCTCGGAGAAGACCAGGTGTTCTCCGCGTTCGTCGTTCAGTTCGAAGTCGTGGACCCAGACGGGCGGGGCGCCGGCGCGGGTGACCGGGAAGCCGGTCTCCACCATGGCCTTCAGGCCCATGTTCTCCAGGATCGGCAGGACGTCGGCCAGCGGGGCCGGGGCTCCGGGGCGGTAGAGCTTGAAGCGGAACTGGGTCTTGCCGTCGTCGGCCCGCCGATAGGCGCGAACCCGGACCGGCTCGTCGGCCTCCAGGCTGTCGATCACCGCCAGATCGGCCAGGGCCTCGGCGGCGTCATAGCGGTCGCGGTAGCCGGCCGGATAGGCCTGGGCGTATCGGGTCAGGATATCCGAGACCTCGGCCGTCGCGCGGCCGCTGGCCCGGACGGCGGCGTCGAAGCGGTCCTCCCAGGTGCGGCTGGCCGCGGCGATCTGGCTTTCGACGGCCTTCAGATCGGGCTCGAGATGGTCGCCGGGGGTGAAGCCGATAATGAAGTGGACCCGGGCCAGGGGCGCGTCGGAGAAATGGGGATAGTAGGCCGAGACGCGGCCGCCATAGGCGCGGGCCAGCATCTCGCCGGCCTTGGTCCTCAGCTCTGAATCGTAGCGCTCTCGGGGCACGTACAGCAGGATCGAGGCGAAGCGGTCATAGGGATCGCGGCGCTCGAACACTCGCACGCGCGGCCGGTCATAGAGGTGCAGGACGGCCAGGGCGGTCGCCAGCAGGTCGGCCTCGCTGGCCTGGAAGAGCTCATCGCGCGGGTGGTTCTCGACGATGTTGCGCAGGCGCTTTTCGTTGTGGCTCCCCGGGGCGGCGCCGGCCTTGGCGAGAATATGAGCCACCTTGGCGCGCAGCAGCGGCACGTCGTGGGCCGGCTCGTCATAGGCCTCGGAGGTGA
The DNA here is from genome assembly GCA_040386415.1 of Pseudomonadota bacterium. Classification (GTDB taxonomy): domain Bacteria; phylum Pseudomonadota; class Alphaproteobacteria; order Caulobacterales; family Caulobacteraceae; genus Phenylobacterium. The sequence goes on along the minus strand of JAZKFM010000279.1, from coordinate 20,277 downwards.
ACAGGCCGACGAAACGGATCTCGCCGCAGGGCTTGCCGTCCGCCCCGTACCGCTTGACCCCCACATAGTCCATGTACCCGCGCCGATGGACGCGGGAGCGGACGTTCGACTTGGCCACCGTCACCGGCGGATCGGTCATCCGCGAGCGGATCTGGGCGCTGAGGACCGCGGGCTCCGACGCGCGGCGCAGGACGGTGCGCTCCGGATCGCGCAGCACGCCCAGCCCGTCTTCCGGCTGGTAGAGGGGTTCCTCCGGCGCGTAGTCGCCGTTCTTCAGGCGCGGGTACGCATAGACCCGGGCGCCGAGATAGACGAAGTGCTCGTTGTGCAGCCAGGAGAGGAAGGCGACATCCTCGTCGCGCACCTCGCTCTTCGGCGCCGCCTCAAGTTCGGCGATGGCGCGCGCCATCAGGTCCAGCATGGCGGGGAAGTCGCCGACCGCGAGCCGAACGTCGGCCAGGGTGGTCTTCAGGCCGGCGATCAGGGCGGCCTCGCGGTCC
>JAZKFM010000279.1:12872-19677 GCA_040386415.1 Pseudomonadota bacterium | reverse complement strand
CCGAACGTCGGCCAGGGTGGTCTTCAGGCCGGCGATCAGGGCGGCCTCGCGGTCCTTGCCCACGCTCTCCAGCACGACCTGGATCATGGATTCCCGGCGCGGGGCGCCCGTCTCGGTCCGCACGCCCTTCCGGTCGCGCGCGACGCTGACGATGGGATGGAACATGGCCCGCACCGACAGGCCCTGGTCGGCGATCTCGCCCATGACGCTGTCCACCAGGAAGGGGGTGTCGTCCTGCACGATCTCCAGCCGGTCGAGGCCCGCCTCCCCCTGCACCAGGCGCAGTGTCGGGGCCTTGCTTTTGCGGGTCTCGGCGAAGGCCCAGAAATCGGCCAGGGCGGCGGCCAGACCCTCAATCGGCAGTTCGGGCAGTTCGTCGGGGGCCGCGTCGGCGGCGGCCTGGGCGATGAAGGCGCGGCTGGCGTCGGTTTCCGGCGTCAGGGCGAGGAACGCCTTGGTCAGGGCGTTGGCGGACTTCGGGCGACGGGTCATCGGCGAGCTCCGGACACGAGAACGCCGCCGGAGGAGAGTGTCCGGCGGCGCCTGGTTCCGCCAAGGGGGTGTGGCGGAACACTCGGTCCTCGCGGCGCCCGGGGGCTGAGAAAGCGGGCGTCGAGGTGTCGGGTCTTGCCCGAGCCCCACTCAGATAGGCATTGAACAGCCAAGTTTAAGACCCCGGTCTTGCGGCCCGCCTCACGCTTGCGTGACGCCGCGGCCGCGTTTCGGTTTCGGCGTTTCGTCGGGCGAGAGGGCCGACTTTCGGTCCCGCAGTTTTCCAGGCTCCCCATCGGCCGACAACAGCACGGCGACCCAGCGGGTTCCGTCGAACTGGGCCAGGATCACCATGGCCATCACCGTCAGAGGCGTGGACAGGAACATGCCGGCCACGCCCCAGATCGCGCCCCAGAAGGCCAGGCTGAGGAGGACCACCACGGGGTCGATGTTCAGGCTGTCCCCCTGCATGCGCGGCAGCACCACGTTGCCGACCACGAACTGGATGAGCTGCAGCACCGCCAAAAGGACGATGGCGGGCCAATAGGGCTCGAACTGGATCAGGGCGAAGATCGGCGGCGCGAGAATGCCCACCGCCCCACCGATGATTGGGATGTAGGAGGCGATGAAGATCAGGAAGGCCCAGAACACCGCGTTGTCGAGGCCGATCACCGCCATCACCAGCCAGGACCCGCCGGCGATCATCAGGCCGGTGACGGTCTGGACCCAGAGATACTGCTCCACCCCGTCGCGGATGCGCTGGAAGGCCTCGACGGCTTCGCGGCGGGCGGCGCGGTTGTCCGACATCCCCACCAGCTTGCGTTCGAAGGCGTGCCGCGAGGCGATGATGAAGCCCAGATAGATGAGGATGAACAGCGCGTTGGAGGCGAAGCTCTGGAAGCCGCGGGCCACGTCGCCGAGATACTTGCTGGGGTCGAGGCGCATGAACAGCTGGTCGATGGTGGGGGCGACGTCCACCCCGGCCACACCGGCCACCTGGGCGATCAGCTGGTTGAGCTTGGGAATGTAGGTGACCAGCTGGGTGGCGAAGCTGGCGCCGTTGTCGGCGATGACGAACAGCGCGGTGCCAAACAGCAGGATCGACACGGTGATGGCCACGGGCATGGCCGCGCGGCTCGGGATCCACGGGAACCGCCGCTTCAGCACCCGGGCGAAGCCGTCGATGACGATGGCCAGGAACATGGCCATGGCCGGCGGGGTCAGGATGTCGGCCATCCAGTACATGGCCGCGCCCACGGCGATCACCGCCAGGATCACCAGGCTGGTGCGGGACACGGCGGAGGTCTGGGCGGCGACGGGCATGGGCCGACTGTCCTCGGGCTGGCGGTTGTCGTCAATCAGGGCTGTCTACGCTGATTTCCGAGAGATGATGCTGCGTTGTTGCGCGGTTTGGGCGCGCCGACGGCAAGGCTGAGCCAGAACGCGTGAGTTTGGCGAAATGATCTCCCGCGCGACAATTGTTTACCCTTGGCCGTGGCGACACGCTCCGGCTGGCGATAGCTTGGCGCCCGCAGTTCTAAGGAGCACCCCATGGCCGATGCCGGCGTCCTGATCGGATTTTCCGACCACCTCGAGACCCTGCGGCTGGACCGCGCCAATCGCCACGGCCTAGTGGCCGGCGCCACGGGCACGGGCAAGACAGTGACGCTGCAGGCCCTGGCGCAGGGCCTGTCGGACGCCGGCGTGCCGGTCTTCGCCGCCGATGTGAAGGGCGATCTCTGCGGCATCGCCGCGGCCGGGACCCCCAATGAGAAGATGCTGGCCCGCGCCAAGGTGATGAACCTGGAGCTGCGCCCGTCCGCGGCGCCGGTGGTGTTCTGGGACCTGTTCGGCGAGCAGGGCCATCCGATCCGGGCCACGGTGTCGGAGATGGGCCCGCTGCTGATCTCCCGCATGCTGGAGCTCAACGACGTGCAGGAAGGCGTGCTTTCCGTCGTCTTCCGCGCCGCCGACGAGGAGGGCCTGCTGCTGCTGGACCTCAAGGACCTGCAGGCGGCGCTCACCTACACCTCCCAGAACGCCAAGGAACTGGGCGCCCGCTACGGCAACGTCTCGACCGCCACGGTGGCCACCATCCAGCGCAAGCTGCTGACGCTTGAGGACCAGGGGGGCGCAAACCTGTTCGGCGAACCGGCCCTGCAGTTGTCGGATCTGATGCGCACCGACGGTTCGGGGCGCGGCTATGTGAACATCCTGGCGGCCGACAAGCTGATCGCCAGCCCCAGGCTCTACGCCACCTTCCTGCTGTGGCTGATGAGCGAGCTGTTCGAGGAGCTGCCCGAGGTGGGCGATCCCGAGAAGCCGCGCCTGGCCTTCTTCTTCGACGAGGCGCACCTGCTGTTCCGCGACGCCCCCAAGCCGCTGCTGGAAAAGGTGGAGCAGGTGGTGCGGCTGATCCGCTCCAAGGGGGTCGGGGTCTATTTCGTCACCCAGAACCCGGCCGACATCCCCGAGACCGTGCTCGGCCAGCTCGGCAACCGGGTGCAGCACGCCCTGCGCGCCTACAGCCCCCTCGACCAGCGGGGCCTGAAGGCCGCCGCCGACAGCTTCCGGACCAACCCAGCCTTCGACACCGCAGAGGCGATCCAGGCCCTGGGGGTCGGGGAAGCCCTGGTCTCGGTGCTGGACGAGAAGGGGGCGCCCACCATGGTGCAGAAGACCCTGATCCGGCCGCCCGCCTCGCGGCTTGGTCCCCTGACCCCGGCCGAGCGCGCCGCGGTGATGGCGGCCAGCCCGGTGCGCGGCCTCTATGACGAGGCTCGGGATCGCGACTCGGCCTTCGAGATGCTGGCGACCCGCGCGACGGCCGCGGCCGAAGCCGCCGAGGCCCCGCCCGTGCAGACACGCCGCGCTGAGCCCGACTCGACGCCCTGGGGAGACGCGCCGCCGCCCGCCCGCCGCCCGGCGGCGCGCGCCTCGAACCGTCAGTCCATGGGCGAGACCTTCGCCAAGCAACTGCTGCGGACCGTCGCCAGCACGGCGGGCCGCGAGATCATGCGCGGCCTGATGGGCGGCCTGAAGCGGAGCCGCCGATGAGCGCCGAACGTCCCCTGGAGGCCATCGCCGCCGACCTCGGCGCCATGGCCGCGCGGCCGTCCACCGCCCTGTCCCTGGATCTGATCGGCCAGCCGGGGTCGCGCTGGCGGATTCCGACCCCGGCCGGGGTCATCGACCTGGACGCCTTCGACCGCAACGTGGCGCGCATGGCGGCCCGAGCCAAGGCGGCGGGCCTGGCCCTGCGGCCCCACGCCAAGTCCCACAAGTGCGCGGCCCTGGCGCGTCGGCAGATCGCCGCCGGCGCCGTGGGGGTCTGCTGCGCCAAGCTGGGGGAGGCCGAGGCCCTGTCGGCGGCGGGGATTCGCGGCATTCTGATCACCTCGTCCCTGGCCGGCGCGCCCTCGGCGGCCCGGGCGGCCAAGCTGGCGGGGATCGACCCGGCCTTCGCCATCACCGTCGACCACCCGGACGGCGCCACCGAGATCGGCCAGGCGGCGCAGGCCGCGGGCGTCACGGTGCGGGTGGTCATCGATGTCGATCTGGGCATGGGCCGCACGGGGGTCGCCGGCGTCGAGCAGGCCGTGGCGGTGGGGGCCGCGCTGGCCGCCCAGCCGTCCCTGAAGCTCATCGGGGTCCAGGGCTATGGCGGTCACTGGCAGCACATGAGCGGCGCCAACGCCCGCACCGCCGCCGTGGCCGACGGCATCGGCAAGCTGTCGGAGGTGGCGTCGGCCCTGAGGGCGCAGGGTCATGAGATCACGCTGATGACCGGCGGCGGCACCGGGACCTTCTCGGCCGACGCGGCCCAGGGGGTGCTGAACGAGATCCAGGCCGGCTCCTACGCCTTCATGGACCGGGAGTACCGCGAGGCCTTGGGATCGGACGACGACGGGGCCTTCGAAACCAGCCTGGTGGTCCAGGCCCGGGTGATCAGCGCCAACGCCGAGCGCTGGGTCACCGTGGACGCCGGCCTGAAGGCCTTCGCCACAGATGGCGCCGAACCGGAGCCCCTAGGGGACGACTGGGCGGGATCAAAGTACCGCTTCTTCGGCGACGAGCACGGCATGGTGACGCGGCCGAAACATCGGGCGGTGAGCCGTGGCGACAGGGTCGAGTTCACGGCCCCCCACTGCGACCCCACCATCGATCGCTACGACCTGCTGCACCTGGTGCGCGGTGACGTGCTGGTGGACCTGGTGCGCGTCGACGGCCGCGGCGCCTCGCAGTAGTCGGGGTCAGGTCGGGGCCCGGGCCAGGGCGTCGCGCACGGCTGCGCTGAGCTGCTCGGCGCGGAAGGGCTTGCGCACGACGGGCCAGGTGATCTCCGTCGCGCCGCCGGCGAACTGGTCGCCCGCATAGCCGGTGGTGAGCACGATGGGCAGCTCGGGGCGATGGGCCTGGGTCCAGCTCGCCAACTCGACCCCGTTCATGCCGCCGGGCATGACGATGTCGGAAATCAGCAGGTCGAAGGCCTGGCGGGTCTGCAGGCGGGCCATGGCCGAGGGCCCGTCGATCTCGGTGGTCACGACGCAGCCCATCTCCTGCAGCAGGCTCTCGGTGACGGCGCGCACGGCGGCGTCGTCCTCCACCAGCAGGATGGCGGTCCCCGCCGCCCAGCTGTCGTCGGCGGCGGGCCGGACCGGGTCGTTGACGGGAACCGCGTCGATCGCCGGGACGTAGAGGGTGACCGTCGTCCCCTCGCCCGGTCGCGAGTCGATGGCCACCGCGCCGCCGCACTGGCTCATGAAGCCGTAGACCTGGGCCAGGCCAAGCCCTGTGCCCTTGCCCACCTCCTTGGTGGTGAAGAAGGGCTCGAAGGCGCGCTGCAACACCTCCGGGCTCATGCCGGCCCCGGTGTCGGAGACGCTGACCGCCACGTGCTCGCCGGCCGAGGCGCCGGAAACCTCGCCGTCCGCCAGGGTCACGCGGCGGGTATGGATGGTGATCCTGCCGCCGCCCTCGACGGCGTCGGCGGCGTTGACCACCAGGTTCAGCAGGGCGGCCTCGAACTGGGCCGGGTCCAGGCGGGTCGCGCCGACGCCCGACTCGCAGTCGACGGTCAGCTCGATGGCCTCGCCCACCGCGCGCCGCACCAGGGGCTCGACCTGCTCGATCAGGGCGCCGACATCCATGACCTCCAGCTTCAGCTCCTGGCGGCGTGAGAAGGCCAGCAATTGCCGGGTGAGGCGTTCGCCGCGCCGCCCGGCGGCCAGGGCGGCTTCGGACAGCTTCTTCACCCGGGCGGTGTCGGCCGGGTTCTTCAGGATCATGTCGAGGCCGCCGATCACCACGGTCAGCAGGTTGTTGAAGTCATGGGCCACGCCGCCGGTCAGCCGCCCGACGGTCTCCAGGCGGTGGGCCTGGGCGAGCGCGGCCTCGGCTCGGGCGCGTTCCTCCAGGCTGGCCTCCAGTTCGCGGGTGCGTTCGGCGACGCGCTCCTCCAGATGGCGACGGGCCTCGACGATCTCGGTGATGTCGGAGGAGGAGCCGAACCAGCGGCGGATCGAGCCGTCCTCCTCGCGGACGGCCGACGCCCGCGTGGTGAACCAGCGCCAGACCCCGTCATGGCGGCGCAGGCGGTGCTCAAGGTCGAAGGGCAGTCCGCCCTGGATGGCCTGGGACCAGGCCGCCCGCAGGTCGTCGCGGTCGTCGGGGTGGACGGCGTCCAGCCAGCCCTCGCCGGTATGGGGGCCCGCCGGGACGCCGGTGAAGTTCACCCACTGCGGGCTCAGATAGTCGAAGTCCCCGTCGGGGCGGGCCGACCAGAGCAGCTGGGGCAGGGAGTCCACCAGGGCCCGCACCCGGGCCTCGCCGCCCCGTAGCTGGGTTTCGGCGGCCTTGCGCTCGGTGATGTCGGAGCAGGACCCGATATAGCCCAGGAACCTGCCGTCGCGATCGAAGCGCGGCGCCGCGGCCTCGTCGATCCAGCGGTAGGCCCCGTCGTGGCGCATGATGCGGTACTCCAGCCGCGCCCGGCTGCGGGCCGCGAAGTGCTCGTCATAGGTGGCCAGGACCCGCGCGCGGTCCTCGGGGTGAACCTCCTCGAGCCAGCCACGGGCGAGCTCCTCCTCCATGCGGCGGCCGGTGAAGGCCAGCCAGGAGGCGTTGAACCAGATGGCGCCCATATTGACCCCGCTCATCCAGATCATCACCGGGGCGGCGTTGGCGATGTGCTCGAATTCGTCGCGGCTGCGGCGCGCCTCGTCCTCGGCCCGGCGCTGGTCGGTGACGTCGTGGAAGTTGACCGCCAGGCCGTCACCCAGCCGCATGGCGCTGGATCGCATCCAGTGTTCCT
>JAZKFM010000279.1:0-12849 GCA_040386415.1 Pseudomonadota bacterium | reverse complement strand
CGTCGATGACGCGGCGGACCTCCAGCTCGTCCGGAACGCCATTGTCGAGCGCCAGGCGCAGGCGTTCGACCATGTCGCTGGCCGTCTCGCCGGTGAAGACCTCGCTCACCCGCCGCCCGGTCAGACCCTGGCTTCCAGGCGCCATGCGGTCGGCGGCGGGATTGGCGTAGGTCCATCGGAAGTCGACGATCTCGCCGGCCTCGCGGACCGGCTCCAGGATCACGAAGCCGTCGAGGGCCTGTTCCTGGAACATGCGGAACCGCTCCTCCGCCGCCGCGCCGCGCAGGACGGCGGCACGGATGGCCTTGGCGATGAGCACGGTGAGGGCTGCGGTGACGACGAACAGCAGCAGCTGCACGTGCTGCAGCCGCCAGGTCTCCTCAAGGGTGGTCTTGGGAATCCACAGCAGCCAGACCGCGCCGGCGCTGAGGGCCGTGGCCAGCAGCCCGCCCCGCAGTCCGGCCACCAGGGTGGCGAAGAGCACGGCGGGGAAGAAGGCCATGAAGTTGGGAGGCGAGGTCATGACCAGGCCGGCGCCGGCGCGCACCAGAACGGCCACCAAGACGGCGGCGAGGGCCGCCGGGTAGCCGACCAGCGGGCGCTCGATCGCGATTGCGAAGCGCTGCGCCCACCGACCCATCATAACGCGACAATGCCCCCACTCAGGGTTCCGGTCATACCGAACCCCTAACCGGAGGGAACGTAAAGCGTGGCCTTAGGTTCCCTCCGCCGCAGGTGGTCCGCCTAGAGCATTTTCCGATAAGTGTGAAACGGTTATCGGATCGAAAAATGCTCTAACTGTTTGAATCAGATCGGAAAGGGCTCTAGCGCGGGGCCATCCGGATCGCGCCGTCCAGGCGGACGTCCTCGCCGTTGAAATAGCCGTTGGTGATCATGGTCAGGGCGAGCTGGGCGTAGTCGTCGGCCTGGCCCAGGCGCTTGGGGAAGGGCACGGAATTGGCCAGGGCCTGCTTCACCGCCTCCGGGGCGCCGCGCATCAGCGGGGTGTCGAAGATGCCGGGCAGGATGGTGTTGACCCGGATGCCTTCGCTGGCCAGGTCGCGGGCGATGGGCAGGGTCATGCCGACCACGCCGCCCTTGGACGCTGAATAGGCCGCCTGGCCCATCTGGCCGTCCTCGGCCGCCACCGAGGCGGTGTTGACGATCGCGCCGCGCTCGCCGTCGACCGGCTCCAGGTCCAGCATGCCCTTGGCCGACTTGGCGATGCAGCGGAAGGTGCCCACCAGGTTGATCTGGATGATCAGGTTGAAGGCGTCGAGGGGGAAGTGCTTGGTCTCGCCGGTGGCCTTGTCGCGGCCGGCGGTCTTGATGGCGTTGCCGGTGCCGGCGCAGTTGACCAGGATGCGCTCCTGGCCGTGGGCGGCGCGGGCCTTGGCGAAGGCCGCGTCGACCTCTTCCTCGGAGGTGACGTTGCACTTGCAGAAGATGCCGCCGACTTCTTTTGCGACTTCTTCGCCCTTGGCTTCGTTCATGTCGAAGATGGCGCACTTCACGCCCTGGGCCGCCAGCTGGCGGACCGTGGCTTCGCCGAGGCCCGAGGCGCCGCCGGTGACAACCGCGGCGATAGAGGAATTGAGTTTCATGGACGCGTCGCTCCCGGTTCTGTTTAGATCAGGTCTTGTTTCCCCCGAGGCTTTAGCCCGATGAGCTCCAAGTCAAAAGCGTCACCCGACGTCAATGCCGACGGTTTCGACCCGCGTTCGGCGGTCGACCCCAAGCGCGCCCTGGTCCCGGCGGTGCAGAAGGTCAATGAGCAGCGGGTGGCGGAGGGCTTCTGGCCCAAGTTCCGCAAGGTCGCGGCCAAGATCCCCTTCGCCGACGACGCCCTGTCGGTCTGGTACTGCGCCCGGGACCCGGCGACGCCGAAGGCCGCCAAGGGCCTGATGATGGCGGCTCTGGCCTATTTCGTCCTGCCCACCGACGCGCTCCCCGATATCCTGGGCGTGATCGGCTTCACCGACGACGCGGCGGTGTTCGCCGCCATGATGGCCGTGGTGGGCAAGAACCTGAAACCCAGGCACCGCGCGGCGGCCAAGGGGTTCCTGAAGCGGATGAGCGGCTAGGGCCGGCCAGCAGGCCTGTTGGGGGGACGTATGGCCAGTTTGGGTCGCTTGTTGGAAAACGTGCGCGAAGCTGACGGCGGCTGGATGTTGGCGGAAGCGGAGGGCTGGACCCAGGGGCGGACCCTGTTCGGGGGTCTGACAGCCGCCCTGTGCGCCCATGCAGCGGCCAGGACTTTCGAGGCCTTGCCGCCCCTTCGCTCCGCGCAGGTGGCCTTTGTGGGCCCCGCCGCCACGCCGGTGCGACTGGAGGCGACCGAGCTTCGCCGGGGCCGCTCGGCGACCATCGTCTCGGTCGACTGCCGGGCGGAGAGCGGTCTGGCCGCCCGGGCGCTGCTGTCCTACGGCGCGCCGCGCGACAGCCAGGTGGCCCACGACAGCAGCGTTGCGCCAACGGTCGCCGCCCCCGACGACTGCGAGGCTTTCATGCCGCCTCGTGACGGCCCGCAGGGCTTCTTCCAGAAGTTCGACCTGCGGCAGGCTGGGGTCTCGCGGCCGTTGTCGGGCGGCCCTCCGGAGTTCCTGGCCTGGGTGCGCCTGCGGGAGCCGGAAGGGGTCGATCCGACGGTCGCCCTGCTGGCCATGGCCGACAGCCTGCCGCCGGCGGCCATGGCGGTGTTCCCGGCCCAGGCGCCCATCTCCACCATGTCCTGGTCCATCGATATCGCCCACCCCGTCGATCCCCAGGGCTGGAGCCTGCTGTCCTCCGTCAGCGAGCAGGCGCTGGACGGCTATTCCCAACAGGCGATGTCGCTGTGGGATGATCAGGGACGCCGGCTCGCGGCCGCCCGGCAGGTCGTTGCGATCTACGCCTAGGCGGACGCCGCCGCCTCCGCGGCTAGACCGGCTCCACCAGCGCCGCGGCGGCCATCTTCGCCTTGCTGGTCACGTGCTCGCGCCAGGTGATGAAGAGCGTCGAGATCACCACCACGGCCGCGCCGACGATGGTCCAGATCCCCGGGACCTCCTGGAACAGGGCGAAGCCGACGATCACCGTGAACACCAGGCGGATATAGTCGATGGGGGCCATGGCGCCGGCGTCGCCGATGGACATGCCCTTGATGTAGCAGCCCTGGGTGATGGTCCCCAGCACGCCCATGGCCGCCAACAGGGCCAGGTCGACGGGCTCGGGCCAGCGCCAGGTCAGGAAGGCGCCGGGCACGGCCAGCACCAGGCCCAGCGTCGCCGACCAGACCAGCAGCACCATGGGGGCGTGATCGCGCGTCATCACCTTCATCCCGGTGATGGTGAGCGCGAACAGGAAGGACGAGGCCAGCATGGCCATGGCCGGCAGGCCGATGACGAACTCATCGCCGCCGCCCGGCCGCAGCATGATCAGAACCCCCAGGAAGCCGACGACGGCGGCCCCGATGCGCAGCGGACCCACCGGCTCGCGCACCACGAAGAAGGCCAGGGGCACGAGCCACAGGGTGCGGGTGAAGGACAGCGCATTGGCGTCGGCCAGCGGCATCTTCTGGAAGGCGTAGAAGGACAGGATCATCCCCACCGTGCCCGCCGCCGAGCGGAAGATCAGGATGCCCGGCCTTGTGGTGGCGAAGGCCGCGCCGCGGTGCTTGAGGATCACCGGCAGCATGATCAGGAAGCCGAAGAACTGCCGGTAGAAGGTTTGCAGCGAGGCGGCGTAGTCGTCCCCCAGGTACTTGATCAGGGTGGTCATGGCGGTGAAGCCCAGGGCCGAGGCCACCATCCACAGGGCGCCGTGCAGGTTGGGCGACAGGCCGGGCTTGGCCGGGGCGTCAGCGCTCACGGATCCACCCGGTGATGGACAACCGCTCCGCGCCCGCGAAGCTGGCGACCTGGGTCACCGCGTGCTGCTGCGGGACGCGGAAGATGTTCAGCGCGTTGAAGGTGGGGCTGTAGGCCTCGCTGACATGGCCGTCGGCGTCGTGGAAGGCCAGCAGGCCGCCCCAGTCGGGCCGCCAGGCCGGCGTGAAGTTCAACACCATGGCGTACAGCCGCTTCTTGCCGGCCACGTCGTCGTCGTGGGCGGTGAGGAAGTCGCCGGGCCGGTAGCGGGTGGCCTGGGCGTCGGCATAGGCGCAGCGGGGGTCGCCGGTGAGGGTGCGGATAAACGCCAGGAAGGACTCGCTGTTGATCAGGTCATAGACCGCTTCCAGGGGCGCCAGGGCGCCGCCGGTGCGCTGGCCCGCCTCCATCAGGTCGGAGAGCCGCCAGGCGTCGAACTGGTACTGGAAACCGGTCTTGCCACCCTCGAGGATCGCCGCCTCCAGCTCGGCCCGGCGTTCGGGGGGCATGGCGGCCAGGGTTTCGAGGGCGATGTCGTAGCTCTTCCCCGAGGCGGTCAGGGAGCGGTGGTAGGGCGCGGTCACCAGGGCCGCGTGGATCGCCTGGGCGTCCCGGGCCGGTAGGATCCCAGGCAGGTGCAGGCGGCCGAACCGCTCGAAGGCCGGGCGCAGCTTCGCCGCGTCGAGGCCTCGCGAGAGTTCGAGCGCCTTGGCCATTAGCCCGGCGCGCCGGGCAGGGCGTCGCCGAACAGGGCCGCGAAGGGCGAGCCCGCGGTGGCGTCCCAGGCGTGGCGGCCGCCGACGGTGATCCCGCCGTCCACCACAATGTGGGTCCCGGAAACGAAGGCCGAGTCGTCTGAGGCGAGATAGAGGGCGGCCTTGGCGATGTCTTCGGGCATGCCGGCCTTGGGCACCGGCTGCACCTTGGCGGCGTTGTCGGCGACCCGGGCGGCCATCTGGTCGGCCACCTCGCGGGGCAGGCCCAGCGAGGCGCCGAAGATCGAGGTGGCGATCAGGCCCGGGCAGATGGCGTTGACGCGGATCTTCTGCGGCGACAGCTGGGCGGCGGCCGCGCGGCTCATGTGGATGACGCTGGCCTTGGCGCTGGAATAGGCGATGGGCCCCCAGCCGGCCTGCAGGCCGGCGATGGAGGCGGTGTTGATGATCGAGCCGCCGCCGCGCTCCAGCATCAGCGGCACGGCGTGCTTCATGCCCAGAGCCGGGCCACGCACCAGGACGTCGAAGATCCAGCTCCAGCCGTCGGCGGTGATCTCGGCGATGGAGGTCATCCGGTCGGAGATGCCGGCGTTGTTGAACAGGATGTCGAGACCACCGAACTCGGTCTTGGCGCGCTGCATCGCGGCCGCGATCTCGGCCTCTTGGGTGACGTCGCAGCGGACGTAGGCGACCTTGCCGGGGAACCGCGTCTCCAGCATCGCGCCCTTCTCGTCCTGGATATCGGCGGCGATGACCGACGCGCCCTCGGACACGAACAGCTCCACCGTGCCCAGGCCGATGCCCGACGCGGCGCCGGTGATCACCGCGACCTTGCCCTCGAGACGTCCCGCCATTGCGCTCTCCCCGTTTCTTGTAACTGATCGGCGATAACTAAAGCGGGACGCCCTCTGCGTCGAGGCCTAGTCGACGGTCACCACGACCTTGCCCATGGCCTTGCGGCTGCCCAGGTGGGCGATGGCGTCGGCGCCCTTGGAGAGCGGGAAGCGCTCCGACACGTGCGGCTTGACCTTGCCCTGGGCGTAGAGCTCCAGCAGCTCATCCACCGACTTGGCGAACAGTTCCGGGTTCTTGGTGGTCCAGGTGCCCCAGAAGACGCCGACGATGTCGCAGCCCTTCAGCAGGGCGAGGTTCAGCGGGATCTTCGGGATGTCGCCGGCGGCGAAGCCGATCACCAGATAGCGGCCTTCCCAGGCGATGGAGCGCAGGGCCGGTTCGGCATAGTCGCCGCCGACCGCGTCATAGATCACGTCAAAGCCGTTTTCGCCGCCGGCCTCCTTGAAGAGGGCGCCGAGCGCCTTCTGGCCGTCGCGGTCGAAGGGACCGCGGCCGTAGACGACGCCCGCATCGGCGCCGTGCTTGATGGCCAGGTCGCACTTTTCCTGGGACGAGCAGGCGGCCACGACGCGGGCCCCCATGGCCTTGCCCAGCTCCACGGCCGACAGGCCGACGCCGCCGGCGGCGCCCAGGACCAGCATGGTGTCGCCGGCCTTCAGGTGGCCGCGGTCCTTCAGGGCGTGATAGCTGGTGCCATAGGTGAGGATGAAGGCCGCCGCCACATCGTGGGGCATGCTGTCGGGGATATGCCACAGGCGGTTGGCCGGCAGCAGGACCTCTTCGGCCAGGCCGCCCCAGCCGGTGTTGGCGAGAATCCGGTCGCCGACCTTCACATTGGTGACGCCTTCGCCGATCGCCTTGACCACGCCCGACAGCTCGCCGCCGGGGGAGAAGGGCCGGGGCGGCTTCATCTGATACTTGTCCTCGATCATCAGCACGTCGGGGAAGTTGATCCCCACGGCCCTGGTGCTGATCACGGCGAAGCCGGGACGGACTTCCGGGGAGTCCACATCCTCGTAGGACAGGGTTTCAGGGCCCCCGGTGGTCTTGCTCAGCAGCGCCTTCATCGTCGTCTCCCGGACATCGTTTCGAAAGTTGGCGGACGCTAGCGCAGCCCTCCCTCGCGCGGAAGTCCGGCGCCGAACATTTGTTTGACCCTGCGCGACGATGGGCCGATTTGGCGTGGGAGGCGCCAGGCCCTATATTGGCGGCCTTCCAGTCAGCGAGTTCCTCCCCTTGGGCTTCACCCTCGACCTTTCGCGCGCCGCCTCCGTGGCGGCCGCCCCGACGAAGCCGAACCTCTGCGGCCTGACCCGCAAGGGCCTGGTGGAGACGCTGATCGCCGCCGACGTGGTCCCGGCCCCCAAGGCCAGGATGCGCGCCAACCAGATGTGGCGCTGGATCCACCACTACGGCGTCACCGACTTCGAGGCGATGACCGACATCGCCAAGGAGACCCGCGCGGTCCTGGCGGACGCCTTCACGCTCAGCCGCCCGGAGATCGTCGAGCGCCAGGTGTCCAAGGACGGCACGCGCAAGTGGCTGATCCGCATGGCGCCGGGCATCGAGGTGGAGACCGTCTACATCCCCGACGTCGGCCGGGCGGGCGCGCTGTGCGTCTCGTCCCAGGTGGGCTGCACGCTGAACTGCACCTTCTGCCACACCGGCACCCAGGCCCTGGTGCGCAACCTGACCGCCGCCGAGATCGTGGCCCAGGTGCAGGTGGCCCGCGACGACCTGGAGGAATGGCCGTCGCCCAAGGAGGACCGCCGGCTCTCCAACATCGTCTTCATGGGCATGGGCGAGCCGCTCTACAATCTGGACAATGTCGCCGACGCCATCGACATCATCGCCGACGGCGAGGGCATCGCCATCTCACGGCGGCGGATCACGGTGTCCACCTCGGGGGTGGTCCCGGAGCTGGAGGCGCTGGGGAACCGCACCCAGGCCATGTTGGCCATCTCCCTGCACGCCACCAACGACGCCCTGCGCGACGTCCTGGTGCCGCTGAACAAGAAGTACCCGATCGAGCAGCTGATGGCCGGCATCCGCGCCTATCCGGGCCTGTCCAACGCCCGTCGCGTGACCTTCGAATATGTGATGCTCAAGGGCGTCAACGACAGTCCCGCCGAGGCCCTGGCCCTGGTGAAGCTGATGAAGGGCGTCCCGGCCAAGATCAACCTGATCCCCTTCAACCCCTGGCCGGGGACCGACTATGTCTGTTCCGACTGGGGGGCGATCGAGAAGTTCGCCGCCATCCTCAACCGGGCCGGCTTCGCCTCGCCGATCCGCACCCCGCGCGGGCGCGATATCCTGGCGGCCTGCGGCCAGCTGAAGAGCGAGAGCGAGAAGGTCCGCGCCAGCGCCCGGCGCAAGGCTGTGGCGGAGCCCGAGGTGCTCGACTCGCCCGGCGCCTGAACGGTTTTCGCCTCGGCGAAAAGTCCGTGCTAACGATGCGGACCAGTTCCTTGCCAAAGGGTCCCGATGCCGCCCGAGCTCCAGTCGCCTGAGATCCAGGCCTTCGCCACCGGCTTTCCCATCACCCTGCTGCATGCGGGGCTGACGGTCCTGATCCTGTTCCTCGGCAGCGTCCTCTACGTCCTGCTGACCCCCCACCGCGAGATCGCCCTGATCCGCGAGGGGAACTCGGCGGCCGCCCTCTCGCTTGGCGGGGTGATGATCGGCCTGGCCATCCCGCTGGCGGTGTCGCTGACGGCGTCGACATCCCTCATCGAGATCGGCATCTGGGGCGCCTCGACGGTGGTGGTGCAGCTGCTGATCTTCCGTCTGGTGGACATGCTGCTGCGGGGCCTGCCCCAGCGCATCCAGGAGGGCGAGATTTCCGCCGCCGCCCTGCTGGTGGGCGCCAAGCTCGCCACCGCCCTGATCCTCGCCGCCGCCGTGGCGGGCTGAGGCGCCATGCACTTCCCCAAGCTGCCGGACTGGCTGGTCTATGCGGCTGTGGTGCTGGCGCTGCTGATCGCCGCGGTCGGCCGGCAGGAGCGCGCCGACGCGCCGCCGCCGCCGCCGCCGGTGCCGGGGGAAGAGGGCGTGCCCCTGGGGCCCGCCTCGCCGTTCGATCCCTCCATCGTGGTCGACGTCCCGGCCCAGGCTGAGCCGGGGCTGGGGACCGCCTTTTCCGTGGCCGAGCGCGGGGTCTGGGTCACCGCCCGCCACGTGGTGGACGGCTGCACCCAGGCCGCCATCGTGGTGGCCGAAGGCCGCGGCGTGGCCGCCAAGGTCCGTATCGACCAGCGGGGCGAGGCCGCGATCCTGACCACCGAGGGTGGGGCCCCGCCCCTGCCCCTGGGCCTCGACCAGAAGCTGCGCCGGGGCGACCGCGCCTATCATCCGGGCTTCCCGCAGGGCCACTCCGGAGAGGCCACCTCCCGTCTGCTGGGGCGTGAGAACCTGGTGGTGCGGGGTCGGGGCGCCCGCACCGAGCCGGTGCTGGTCTGGGCCGAGACCGGCCGCACCGATGGCCTGAAGGGCACGCTGGCCGGCCTGTCGGGCGCGCCGGCCCTCGACAGCGCGGGCCGGGTGATCGGGGTGACCGTCGCCGAGGCCCCGCGCCGGGGCCGCATCTACACCACCGCCCCCGAGACGCTTGGGGCCGCCATGTCCGAGGCCCACGAACGTCCCGCGAGCTTCGCGGTGGGCGAGAGCGTCACCACCGACAACTACGGCCGCGTCGCCGACGCCCTGCGCCGCGACCTGCGGGTGGCCCAGGTGATCTGCCTTTCCACCACTTGATCCATGATCCGCTCATCCCCGCGAGAGCGGGGATGAGCGGTGTGAGTTAGGCCTCGGCCTCAGCCACCGGTTCCGAGCCACCCGCCGGCATGTCGGCGGTCCGCGCCGCGACGATGAACACCAGGATGATCCCCAGCACGCCGAGCAGGGCGGAATAGACGAAGAACACCACATAGCCGGAGCCGAGGGCGGCGGGCGTGACCCCGGACTTCTCCATGGCGCTGGCGAAGGTCTCCGGCGGCAGTCCGGTGAAGAGGGTCTTGAGCCCCGCGAACATCCCGCCCTGGTCGGCGGCCTTGGCCGAGCCCTCCACCACCTTGCCCGACTGCGACGCCACCAGCTTTCCCAAGAGGGCGTAGAAGGACGAGAACATGGCGTACTGGGTGGCGGTGAAACCGGCGCCCGTCAGGCTGGACATGTAGGCGATCAGGCAGGTGCCGGCGAAGCCCGACGCGATATTGTCCACCCCGATGGCGACGCTGAGCGCCCAGAGGTTGGGGCCCTGAAAGGCCAGCCAGGCGAAGACCAGGTTGGAGATGGGGCCGGCGAAGGCGCCGATGACCATGGAGCGCATGAGACCTAGTCGCGCGACGCTGAAGCCGCCGAGGCCGACACCGATCACCGACATGACGACGCCCAGCACCTTGCGGACCTCGGCGATCTGCAGCTTGTCGAAGCCGAGGTCGATGTAGAACGGGTTCATGATGTTGAGCACGAAGTCGCTCAGGCGGTAGACGCAGATCAGGGCCAGGATCAGCCCGGCCACGTCGCCATAGCGCCGGAAGAAGTCGATGAAGGGCGCTCCAAGCGCCGTCGACAGGTAGCGGCCGGGACGGGTGGGCGCGCCGGGGATCGGCAGGGCGGCCACCACGATCAGCGCCACGCCGGTGAGGATGCCCCCCACCTGGGCGAACACCCCGAAAGGCTTGGCTTCCCAGGCCGCCTTGATGGCGTCGCCCAGCTGGGGCTGGCCGATGGCGGCGGTGACCGATTGCAGGACGGTGGCGTTGCCCGCGAGGCCCGAGCCGAAGATCAGGGCGCCCAGTAGGACGATGGCCAGGCGAATGACCCACTCGATCCCGTCGCGCCACGGAACTCCCGCGACGCCCTGGAAATCGATGTCCCGCAGGATGTGCTTGGCCTCGCGCGGCGCCCCCAGAACGCCAAGCACGCCCACCACCATCAGGCCGGCCATCAGGGCGTAGGACAGGCTCCAGCCCACCACATCGGACATGGCCAGGGGAACGACGCCGGCCACGATCATGGCGATGCGGTAGCCCCACTGATAGGCCGCCGCCATGGCGCCCTGTTTCTCGGTGTCGGCCGCCTCGATGCGCCAGGCGTCGATGACGATGTCCTGGGTGGCCGAGGTGAAGCCCACGAACACCGCGAAGGCCGCCATCAGGCCGAGGCTGGTCTTGGGGTCGACACCGGAGATCAGCCACAGGCCCAGCATGATCAGGGCCTGGCAGACCAGCATCCAGGAGCGGCGGTGGCCCAGCCATTGGGTGAGGCCCGGGATGGCCGCCCGGTCGATCATCGGCGCCCAGAGCAGCTTGAGGGAATAGGCGAGCGTCGCCAGGCTGAAGAAGGCGATCACCTCCAGGCTCAGCCCCGCGTCCCGGAGCCAGGCCGACAGGGTGTCGAAGATCAGCAGGTTGGGCAGGCCCGAGGCGAACCCCAGGGCCAGCATCACCAGGGCCCGGCGCTCGCCATAGACCTTGATGGCGCTCCAGGCGCTGCGCTTCGGCGCGGCTTCGATGGTCATGGCGGCCTCCCCCGAGATCGGCGCCGGGGGCGGCCCGGCCTCAGCCGACCTTGGCGCGGTCCGTCGTTTCCGTCCAGCCGCCGCGGGTCAGCCTGGCCAGGATCCCGCGCAGGGCGTCCGGCGCGAGCGGCTTGACCAGGAAGTCGTTCATGCCCGCCGCCAGACAGGCGTGACGATCGTCCTCGAAGGCGTTGGCGGTGAGCGCCACCACCGGGGTGTCGAGGCCGGCGGCCCGCAGGGCCCGCGTGGCGTCCAGGCCCGACATGCCAGGCATGCGCATGTCCATCAGGATCAGGTCGTAGCGGCCGACCTTGAGGGCGGCCATGGCGTCCTCGCCCCCGCCGGCATGGTCGACCTTACAGCCCTCGCGGGCCAGCAGGGTGCGGGCCAACAGGGCGTTGATGGCGTTGTCCTCCACCAGCAACACCCGTGCGCCGGGGGCGATGGCCGGCGCGATCCGCTCGTCCTCCATCGCCTCTGCGGGGTGGGCCTCGGCCCCCAGGACCGCCAGCACGCGCTCGGCCACCGAGGCCCGCCGCAGGGGCTTGATCAGATAGCCGGCGAAGCCCTGGGCCCGGTAGCTGTCGATACGCGCCCTCTGGTCCGGCGGCAGCAGGATGATAGCCGGCCGGGCGTCCGGCGGGCAGCTGGGGGCCAGCGCGTGGTCCACCAGCAGGACCTCGGCCATCCGGTCCTGGCCGTTGACCGGCACCCCGCCAGCCGCCTCGATCTGCCTCCGGGCCGCCTCGGCCACCACGGAATTGGGGGACATGATCCCCACCACCTGGCCAGAGAGCATGGCTTCCCGGCCCTGGGGCAGGCGCGGGAAGGCCGCCTCGAACCAGAACAGGGCGCCGCCGCCGGGCGCGTCCTCGACACCCACTTCGCCGTCCATGGCGCTGGCCAGCTTGCGGGCGATGGCCAGGCCCAGCCCCGCGCCGCCCAGCTGGGCGCCGTCATAGGAGGGGTCGGCCTGGGCGAAGGCCTCGAAGATTTTCTCGCGCGCCGCCTGGGTGACCCCAGGGCCGGTGTCGGCGACGCTGAAGCGCAGTCGGCCACCCGGACGCTCGGCCACGGTCAGCAGCACCCCGCCGGTCTCGGTGAACTTAACGGCGTTGCCGGCGAAGTTGAGCAGGATCTGGCGCAGGCGGCCTTCGTCGGCCAGGGCCTGGCCGATGTCGGTCGGGGCGGCCCAGCCGATCTCCAGGCCCTTTTCCTGGGCGCGAGGCGAGAGCAGTTCACTCACCGAGCGCAGCAGACCTTCCAGGTCCATGGTGGCCGGGTGCAGTTCGATCTTGTCGGCGCCCAGCTTGGCGAAATCCAGCACGTCGTTGACCAGGCTCAGCAGGTGCTCGCCGGACTCCCGCAGGGCCGCGACATAGGCCTTCTGCTCGGCCGTGAGCCCGGTGCCCTCCAACAGTCGCGCCATGCCCAGCACCCCGTTCAGCGGTGTGCGGAACTCGTGGCTGAGCGAGGCCAGCTGCTCGGCGCTGACGCGGGCGTCGGGGGCGGGGACGGTCTGGGTCTTGCGGGTCATGGGGGGAGCCTAGCCCGGTGCGACTTAACGGGCGGTCAAGCGGCCGCCCCAGCCGGCGCGGAAGATGCAACTTTCTGGCGTAACGAACGGCGGTATGTGACTTGGCGGCCGATGGCCCGCAAACATCTGATCGGTAAGCGAAACTGGCGCATCTGAGCCGTTACGGCTGGACGCCGGTTCGGGCCCGCCCTTAACTATCCAGCTTATGGGCGAGCACAGGACATGACCGAGGATCCCGTCGAGCTGCTGACGCCGCGCGAGCGGGAATGTCTTCGCCTGGTGGACCGGCACCTGAGCTCCAAGCAGATCGCCCGTGAGCTGGGCATGTCCAAGACCTCCGTCGACACCTATTGCGACCGCGCGCGGCGCAAG
>JAZKFM010000278.1:0-2562 GCA_040386415.1 Pseudomonadota bacterium | reverse complement strand
CGGGCTTCTGGGCGGTGACCCGGCATGAGGACGTCATGCGGGTGAACGCCGACTACGAGACCTTCTCCTCGCAGCGCGGCGGCATCCTGATGAACCACCAGCGCTCGGACATGCAGCTGGCCCGCGCCAGCCTGGACGCCATGATCAACATGGACGCGCCGATGCACATGCAGCTGCGCCGCGAGCACATGCCCTATTTCACACCGGCCTATCTGCGCGGCCTCACCGACCGGGTGGAGGGGGAGGTGACCCGCCTGCTGGACGCCATGGCCAAGCAGGGCCGGGTGGACCTGGTGCAGGCCATGTCGGCGCACCTGCCGCTGTTCACCCTGTGCGAGATCTTGGGCGTGCCCTTAGAAGATCGCCCCAAGTTCCTGACCTGGATGCATTTCCTGGAGCTGGCCAACTCCTTCGCCGCCGAGCGCGCGGGCGGGGGCGGCGGCCTGGAGGCTGCGGCCGCCGAGGTGCCGCCGGAGATGCAGGCCTTCCTCGACGCCTTCAAGAACGCCATCCAGGAGATGTTCGACTACGGCCGGCACATGCTGCACAAGCGCCGCCTGGACCCGCAGGCCGACCTGATGAGCGCCATCGCCAAGGCCCAGGTGGACGGCGACCTGCTGGCCGATGAGTACCTCGACGGCTCTTGGCTGCTGATCGTGTTCGCGGGCAATGACACCACCCGCAACACCATCTCCGGCTCGATGCAGCTGCTCAGCGACTTCCCCGAGGAGAAGGCCAAGCTGATCGCCAAGCCCGAGCTGATGCCGAACGCGGTGAACGAGTTCATCCGCATGATCAGCCCGGTGATCTACATGCGCCGCACCGCCACCCGCGACGTGGAGGTGGCCGGCCAGCAGATCGCCGAGGGCGAGAAGGTGATCATGTACTACGGCTCGGCCAACCGCGACGCTGCGGTGTTCGCCGACCCCGACCGCCTGGACGTGACCCGGGCCAACGCCGACAAGCACATCGCCTTCGGCTACGGCCCCCACACCTGCATCGGCAAGCGGGTGGCGCAGCTGCAGCTGGAGGCGGTCTACCGCCAGATGCTGGGCCGCTTCCCCGACATCCGCCAGTCGGGCCCGATGGACGTGGCACCGAACAACTTCGTCTATGCGATCCGGTCCATGCCGGTGGAGTTCACGCCGGAGGGGTAGGGGGCGGTCAGTCCGCATCCAGTTCGATCACCTTCACGCGGCGCAACGCCGGGGAGGTCAGGGCGATGAGCGGTCCCACCGCCAGGCCGGCGGCGGCGATGAACAGGGTTTCGCGGACGCCGATGAGGCTGCCGAGGGCGCCCAGCGCCAGGGCGCCCACCAGCATGGTTCCGCCGCCGGCGGCCTTGAAGGCGCCGGCCGCGCGGCCGAGGGTTTCCTGGGGCAGGACCGTCTGGCGCAGGGAGGCGGCGAGGACTTCGTAGATGACGGAGGTGGAGTCTCCCAGGAGCTGGGAGGCGATCAGCATGGCCATGCCGAGCACCGGGGCGGCGGGCGACAGGGGGATCAGCATGGCGCTGGCGGCCGAGGCCAGGGCCATGATCAGGATGGCAGGGCCCGCGCCGAGCCGCCTGGCCACCGGGGCCGCCAGACCCGCGCCGATCAGGGCGCCCAGGCCGCCGAAGGCCACGGTGATCCCCAGCATGGCGGGGCTGAGCTCGAGGGTGCGCAGGGCGAAGAGGACATAGAGGGCCGCGAAGCCGCCGCCGAACAGGCCGTTGCAGGCGGTCATCACCAGCAGGGGCCGGACGCGGGGCTCGGCCCAGGCGACGCGGAAGCCCTGGGTCAGGTCGGCCACCCAGTGCTGGGGCGCGACGGGCGCAGGCTCGGGTTCGACCTTCCGGATGCCGGCGAGGAAGAGGGCCGAGACCAGATAGGTCACCGCATTGACCGCGATGGCGAAGGGCGCGGTGAGCAGCTGGAAGAGCAGGCCCGCCAGGGCCGGGCCCCCCAGCTCGGCCACCGACTCCGTGGCCGAGAGCTTGGAATTGCCGTCCACCAGCCGGTCGGTCCCGATCAGGGCCGGGAGATAGGCGTGGTCGGCCATGTCGAACAGCACGCTGGCGGCCCCCACCAGGGCGGCTGCGGCGAACACCTGCCATAGGGAAAGCCAGCCCATCCAGGCGGCGATGGGCACGGTGATGAGCACGGCCGCCCGGATCAGGTCGGTGGCGATCAGCACCGGGCGGCGGTGGCGGCGATCGACAAAGCCCCCGCCGAACAGGCCCACGAAGACGGCCGGGCCATAGGAGAGCGCGGCCAGCACGCCCAGCGTCGCGGGGCTGGCGCCCAGGGTCAGGACCGCCGTCATCGGCAGGCCCTCGCGGGTGATGCGGGCGCCGAAGGTGGAGACCGCCTGGGCGGCCCACAGCTTCATGAAATCGCGGTCGCGCGTCAGGGGGACAGGCGGGGTCGTCATGGGAGGATCGTCCGTCGAGGTGGCTCGGCCGCGCGGGGCCGCGATCCCGCGGGCTGGTGCGGGCGCTAAGGGCGAGCGCGATATTTGTAAGCCGCCTCGGGCGCTTGCCTGGGGAGGTTTTGGCGGGGGCGGGGTGTGAGGTCAAGC
>JAZKFM010000277.1:0-5842 GCA_040386415.1 Pseudomonadota bacterium | reverse complement strand
AAGGACGCCGGCAAGATCGCCGGTCTGGAAGTGCTGCGCATCATCAATGAGCCGACCGCGGCCGCCCTGGCCTATGGCCTCGAGAAGAACGACGGCAAGAAAATCGTCGTCTACGACCTGGGCGGCGGCACCTTCGACGTCTCGGTGCTCGAGATCGGCGATGGCGTGTTCGAGGTGAAGTCGACGAACGGGGACACGTTCCTGGGCGGCGAGGACTTCGACATGCGCGTCGTCGACTTCCTGGCCGACGAGTTCAAGAAGGAAACCAGCGTCGACCTTCGCAAGGACAAGCTGGCCCTGCAGCGCCTCAAGGAAGAGGGCGAGAAGGCCAAGAAGGAACTCAGCTTCACCACCCAGTACGAGGTGAACCTGCCCTTCATTTCGATGAACGCCTCGGGCCCGCTGCACCTCAACATCAAGCTGTCCCGCGCGAAGCTGGAAGGGCTGGTCGAGGACCTGATCGCCAAGACCGTCGGCCCCTGCGAGCAGGCGCTGAAGGACGCCGGCCTGAAGAAGGGCGACATCGACGAGGTGATCCTCGTGGGCGGCATGACCCGCATGCCCAAGGTCGTGGAGACCGTGAAGGCGTTCTTTGGTCGTGAGCCCCACACCGGCGTGAACCCGGACGAGGTCGTGGCGCTGGGCGCCGCGGTCCAGGCTGGGGTTCTGGGTGGCGAGGTGAAGGATGTGCTCCTCCTCGACGTGACTCCGCTGACCCTGGGCATCGAGACCCTGGGCGGTGTGTTCACGCCGCTGATCGAGCGCAACACCACCATCCCCACCAAGCGCAGCCAGACCTTCTCAACCGCCGACGACAATCAGTCGGCGGTGACCATCCGGGTGTTCCAGGGGGAGCGCCCCCTGGCGGCCGACAACAAGATGCTGGGTCAGTTCGATCTGGTCGGCATCCCGCCGGCGCCGCGCGGCGTGCCCCAGGTCGAGGTCACCTTCGACATCGACGCCAACGGCATCGTCAACGTCTCGGCGCGCGACAAGGCCACGTCCAAGGAGCAGTCGATCCGCATCCAGGCCAACGGCGGACTGTCGGACTCCGACATCGACGCCATGGTCAAGGAGGCCGAGTCCAACAAGGCCGAGGACGACAAGCGCAAGGCGGCGATCGAGGCCAAGAACCAGGCCGACGCGGTCATCCACTCCTCGGAGAAGGCGCTGGCCGAGCACGGTGACAAGGTCGGGGCGGACGAGAAGGACGCCATCCAGGCGGCGCTCGACGACCTGAAGGGCAGCCTTGAGGACGGTGACGCCGAGACGATCTCCGCGAAGACCCAGACCCTCATCCAGGCTTCGATGAAGCTGGGCGAGGCGATGTACAAGGCCCAGCAGGACAGTCCTTCGGGCGACGCCGGCGACGCCCAGGCCGGGTCGTCGGACGACGTGGTCGACGCGGAGTTCGAGGAAGTCGACGGCGACGCCGACCGGAGCGACGACAAGAAGTCGGCGTGACAACGCGCCCCATGTTCCCGGCGGGCGTGAAATGCGATCACCGGGACATGGGGACGTCGCCGCCGCCTTCGCGGGACAGGAGCGCTTCCGAGCGCTCCCTGCTTGAAGGATACCCCCCCGGTCACTCGGCTGTGTTAAGCCTTGCAGATGGCCGGGGGGCCACCCACCTCAATTCTCAACAGTTTCCGAGCGTCTGACGCCCCATGCGGGACTATTACGAAATCCTCGGCGTGAACCGTGGCTGCGATGACGGCGCCCTGAAGGCCGCCTTCCGCAAGATGGCCATGGAACACCACCCGGACCGCAATGGCGGTTGTGAAGAGGCCGAGGGCCGCTTCAAGGAAGTCAACGAGGCCTATTCGGTTCTGTCGGACCCGCAGAAGCGCGCGGCCTATGACCGGTTCGGCCATGCCGGCGTGAACGGCGCGGGCGGCGGCCCGGGCGCCGGCCAGTTCCACGACGTCCACGACATCTTCAACGAGGTGTTCGGCGACATCTTCGGGGCCCGCGGCGGCGGCCGCCAGCGTGGCGGCCCGGCCCGTGGCAACGACCTGCGCTACGACCTTGAAATCTCGCTGGAGCAGGCCTTTGCCGGCGCCGAGGTCGAGATCTCGGTTCCCGCCACCCTCACCTGCGAGGCCTGCGAGGGCTCGGGCGCCAAGCCCGGCACCAGCCCCACCCAGTGCACCACCTGTCAGGGCCAGGGCCGCGTCCGCGCCAGCCAGGGCTTCTTCTCCATCGAGCGCGCGTGCCCCCGGTGTGGCGGCGCGGGCCAGATGGTCATGGATCCGTGCGTCGAGTGCCGCGGCCATGGCCAGATCCGTCGACAGCGCACCCTGGCTGTCCGCATCCCGGCCGGCGTCGACGACGGCGCCCGCATCCGGTTGTCCGGCGAAGGGGACGCCGGTCAACGCGGTGGCCCGCGCGGCGACCTCTACATCTTCATCTCGGTGGCCCCGCACGAGCTGTTCGAGCGCGATGGCCTGGACCTCTTGTGCACCGTGCCCGTACCCATGCACACCGCAGCCCTTGGAGGCGCGATCGAGGCCCCGTGCCTGATGGGCGGCGACAACTGCGATGGCGAGTGCAAGATCGAGGTCAAGGTGCCCGAGGGCGCGCAGACCGGCCGCACCCTGCGCGTCAAGGGTCGCGGCATGCCGTCGCTTCGCTCGCGGGAGCGTGGCGACCTGGTGGTCGAGCTGTTCATCGAGACCCCCACCCGGCTGACCGCCCGCCAGAAGGAACTGATGCGCGAACTCGCCGGCCTCTGCGGCGACCAGCAGCACCCCAAGGCCGCCGGCTTCACCGGCAAGGCCAAGAAGTTCTGGGACGGCCTCACCCGGGCCGACTGACGTCCTCCCTTCGTGGGAGAACGATCCGTCGGATCATTATCATCGTCATCACCCGGCTTGTCCGGGTGACCCATGATCCTCCGACGCGATAGCAGGCGCCGCGGCCACGCTTCCAGTCGTGCCCTAAGCGGAGGTCATGGGTAGCCCGGACAAGCCGGGCTATGACGTCCGATAGCCCCTCGTCTATTTCCTCGGCCGCAATGCGACCAGGACGTTGCCGGCGGCCTGGCCGAAGCTGGCGTAGCCTGAACCGACAAACACCATGCCGTCGCCCGCGAACGGGCCGGCCGCGTCGATGGTGCCGCCCTTGCCGGGCAGCTTGTTGACGGTCTGGAACTCGACCGCGGTGTCGAGGGTCGAGAGCAGGGTCCCTTTCGCCGCGTCTAAGACATGGACCTTGCCGTCGAGGCTGCCGACGATGACCACGCCGTCCACCACCAGCGGGGGCGCGGAGAGGCCGAACCGGCCGCTGCAGATAGGGACCCGGGCCTGCCGGCCCCCGCCGCAGTCGGCCGCAGCCTTCCAGCTCCAGGCGACCTTTCCGCTGGCGATGTCGACGGCGTAAAGGCCCGCGGCATTCGCAGGCGCCGGCACATTCGGATCGGCGATGGGCGCGAACACCCGCACGCCGTCGCTGGCGATGCCCCAGTGGATGCCACCCAGCGGGCCGCCCTGGCCGAACTGCTGGCGCCACACCTTCCGACCGGTCGCCGCATTCACGGCCCAGACCTCGCCAGACTTCTGGCCGCCGAGGATCAGGGACGTTCCCTTCCCCTTCCAGATCACCGGCCCCCCGCCGAAGTCGTGGTCGAGCAGGACGCTGCCTTCGCCGGCGAAGAAGCAGTTGGGACCGGGCTTGCGCCCCCGCTGCGCCTGCCCGATGGGGCACGACATGTTCCACACGTCGTTGGCCAGCGCCTGAAACACCCACCTCTGCCGGCCGGTCGCCAGGTCCACCGCCACCAGGGCGTCGCTGGTCGCTGTCGCGGGCGGCGAGGTGTTCTCGCCCGTCGAGACATAGGCCACGCCCCGCTTCAGGTCGACGGCCGGGCTGGACCAGATGGGCGCGCCGGAAGGGCCGAACATGTCGACCCCCTGGCTGTTCTTGCGGCCCAGCGGCTTGGCGTCCTCCATGGAGTGCCAGGTCCACAGGACCTTGCCGTCGGCGGCGCTGACGGCGGCCAGCGCCCCGTGGGCCTTGCAACACGCATAGGCGCCCCGCATGGCCTGGGCGACGTCGCTCGCGGAAATGGGAACCAGCAGCCGGTCGCCGGCGAACAGCGGCGTGCCGGACAGCATGGCGCCCTTGTCGTGGCGCGGATCGGCCCGCCAGACGACCTTGCCGGTGGCCGGGTCGAACGCCGTCAGCTGCCCCAGCGTGTCGCCGGCCACCAGCCCCCAGGGACCGCCCGGCCCCAGCCGGCCATAGGCTAGGCTGGACCGCAGGGGCGCGGGCGTCGGCGCCGCCCACTTGACGCAGCCGGTCTTCGTGTCGAGCGCCAGCAGGTGGCCCGCTTCGCCGGCCGGATAGAACAGCGTCGATCCCACCACCACGCCCTGTCCGCGCAGGCCGGAGGTCTTGGGCATCGCCAGCGTCCAGGCCACCTCCAGGTTGGCCGCCTGCCGGCCGGTCAGGCCTGCGCGGGCGGCGCTCATGGCCCGGGCGTTGTCCGTGTCCACTCCAAAGCCCACCTGCGCCGGTCGCGCTGACAGGTCGATCCCGGCGCGGTCGGCGGCGCAGCGGTTGTCGTCGATCCAGGCCGTGCCCGCCGGCCCCTCGGGCGCCGCCAGATAGGCCACCACGTCGCGGACCTGGCGGCGGTCCATGGTGTCGCCGATGGGCTTCATCACCCCCGTGGTCAGGGCCGCCGTCAGCGCCTGGGCGCTCATCTTGCGCAGCGACGCCAGCGGGGGTGTGCGCGTCCCCTCCTCAGGGGCATTGTGACAGGCCGCGCAGAACTGGTCGTAGACCGCCTTGCCCGCGTCGTCGCCCGCCTGCGCGCCGGCCGTGGCGCTGACGCCCAGCGCCCCCGCCATGGCGATCAGCCCCAGCGCCGCCGCGACAGCCCCGCCGCTCGCGACCCGCGTCCAGACAGCCATGGAGTCTCCCCGAAACATACCGGCCCTTCGAGGGGCCTCTTGTGCCGGAACCTAACCCGTAAAGCGCCGGAAGTGGATTGCCCGGGTGAAATCCAAGCGCGGGTTTGCGGGCGCCCGCGCTTTCGGCTAGAGACACGCTCCGCTGAAGACGCACCCGTAGCTCAGCTGGATAGAGCGTTGCCCTCCGAAGGCAAAGGTCACACGTTCGAATCGTGTCGGGTGCGCCAGCCGCTTGCAGGACGACCGGCCCCGCCGGCCAGGATCGCCGCGCCCACAAGCGCCGAGAGCAGCGATCCGGCCAGCACGCCCACCTTCACCTCGTCCTGCAGGCGTGGCGCGTCGGGGAAGGCCAGCAGGCCGATGAACAGGCTCATGGTGAAGCCGATGCCGCACAGCACGCTGACGCCATAGACCTGCCGCCAGCTGGCGTCCTCCGGGCAATCCGCCCAGCGCAGGCGCACCGCGATCCAGGTCGCGGCGAAGACGCCCAGCTGCTTGCCGGCGAACAGCCCCGCCGCGACCCCGAGGGTCACCGGCGCCAGCAGGGCCTGGGGCGACATTCCCGCCAGCGACACCCCTGCATTGGCGAAACCGAAGAGCGGTACGATCAGGAACGCCACCCACGGATGGAGGCCGTGCTCAAGGCGGTGCAACGGAGAGCCGCTGGCGTCAGGGGCGGCCGGCGAGCGGATCAGCGGGATCGCGAACGCCAGGGCTACGCCGGCCAGGGTGGCGTGGATTCCCGATTGCAGCACGCAGCCCCAGAGCCCTGCCCCCAGCAGGAGGTAGGGCCACAGCGCCGCCACCTTCAGGCGGTTCAGCATCGCGAGCGCGCCCAGCACCACGGCTGCCGCGCCCATCCAGGGCCACGCCAGGTCGGCGGTGTAGAACAAGGCGATGACGATGACCGCGCCGACATCGTCGAC
>JAZKFM010000276.1:0-5870 GCA_040386415.1 Pseudomonadota bacterium | reverse complement strand
CGTGCGGCCGCCGCCCCCTCGTGCGGGGCGTCCAGGTGGAAGCTGACGGCGCCGCAGCAACCGGCGCGGGGCGCCTCCACCAGGCTGACCCCCAGGCGGTCGAAAACGCGGGCGGTGACGGCGTTGAAGTGCGGGGCCGCGGCCGACTGTGCGCAGCCGGTGAGCATCAGCATCCGGCGGACGTGATGCGGGGCGGGACGCAGGCCGGGGGCGATGCGCGGCGTGACCTTGGCCTTCAGGGCCTTGGGCAGCAGCGGGCGGACCAGCCGGCCAAGGGTGAGCGCCGCGCCCAGCAGGGCGGCCGAGCGCGTGACCTTGCGGATCACCGCGCGCCCCAGCCGCTCGGTCCAGGGCCTGCCGACCTGATCGACCACCGCCTCGCGGCCGATGTCGTAGAGCCGGTGGTACTGCACGCCGGAGGGGCAGGTGGTCTCGCAGGCCCGGCAGCTCAGGCACCGGTCGAGATGCTTCAGGGTCGTCTGGCTGACCGGCTGGCCCTCGAGCGCCTGTTTCAGCAGGTAGATGCGGCCGCGCGGCCCGTCCAGCTCGTCGCCGGTGATCTGGTAGGTCGGGCAGCTGGCGTTGCACATGCCGCAGTGGACGCAGGCGCGCAGGGCCTGGGCCGCGATGTCGCCCCCGGTCGTGCCGGCCAGGGGCCCCTGGATGACGGTCTTCATCTAGAGGCCCTCATACATGGCGCCGGGATTGAAGACCCCCGCCGGGTCGAGCGCCGCCTTCACACGGCGGTGCAGGTGGAAGACACCGGGCGCAAGCGGTTGGAAAACCTCGCCGTTCGGCGCCTGGCCTCGGAACAGGGTGGCGTGCCCGCCAAGCTGAGCGGCGCGCGCCCAGACGCCCGGATCGACCGTGTCAGCGGTAAGCCAGCGCTGGCCGCCGGCCCAGTCCCAGGCCGTGGTCTCGAATCCCTCGGCCGGGGCCGTCGGCGGCAGGGAGACGCGCCACAGCACCGGCGCTTCGAACACCGGGTGGGTCATGTGGCGCAGGTTGTCCCAGGTCTCCAGCGGCTCTTCCTCGCCCCCCAGCTCGGCCCGCGTCGCTGTGACACCCGCCTCGCCCCCGGAGAGCCGCAGGTGCAGGCGATGGCCGTCATGGAAGGCACCCGACAAAGGCAGGGGGCGGCCCATCAGGCCGGTCACCCAGGTCCGCGCCGCCTCGCCCGCCATCTCGAAGACCAGGGCCAGCTCGGCGCGCGGCCGGGGCGTGACGCGCAGGGAGACGTCCAGGATCGGGCCGAAACAACCCAGGGAGCCGGCCATCAGCCGGAAGGCGTCGAAGCCGGCCACGTTCTTGAACACCGTGCCGCCGAACCGCAGGACCTCGCCCTGGGCGTTCATCAGCCGGGCGCCCAGCACATAGTCGCGCAGCGGACCGACGAAGGGCCGGCGCGGCCCCGACAGGCCCGTGGCCACGGCTCCGCCGAGCGTGCCGGCAGGCCCGAACACCGGGGGTTCGAAGGCCAGCATCTGGTTCTCGCCGGCCAGCAGGGCCTCGATCTCTGAGACCGGTGTCCCGGCCCGGGCGGTGATCACCAGCTCGCTGGGGTCATAGTCCACGACGCCGCGATGCCCGGCCAGCGACAGCAGGTCGCCTTGCACGGGACGGCCGTAGAAGGCGCGCGTCCCGCCGCCTTCCAGTCGTAGCGGTCCCCCGGCGCGGACCCGCTCTGCCAGGGACTCGGTGAGGTCAGAACCGGGGGAGGTGCGCAAAGGGCAGTTCCCCATGGTGGATGTGCATGCCGCCGAACTCGGCGCAGCGGGCGAGCGTCGGGATGGCCTTGCCGGGATTGAGCAGGCCCCTGGGATCGAAGGCGGCCTTCAGGGCGTGGAAGGCGTCGATCTCGGCGCTGCTGAACTGGACGCACATCTGGTTGATCTTCTCGCGGCCCACCCCGTGCTCGCCGGTGATGGTGCCGCCCACCGAGACGCACAGCTCCAGGATCGCCCCGCCCAGGGCCTCTGCGGCGTCCTGGTCGCCGTCCTTGGCTGCGTCATAGAGGATCAGCGGGTGCAGGTTCCCGTCGCCCGCGTGGAAGACATTGGCCACCGCCAGGCCGTGGACCTCCGACAGCCGGCTGATCTCGGTCAACACCTGGGGCAACGACCGTCGGGGGATGGTGCCGTCCATGCAGTAGTAGTCGGGCGCGATCCGGCCCACGGCGGCGAAGGCGCCCTTGCGCCCGGCCCAGAACCGCCTGCGTTCGTCCTCGTCCCGGGCGTGGCGCACCTCGGTCGCCCCGCAACCCGAGAGCAGGGCCGAGACCCGGGCGATTTCCTCGGCCACGTCGGGTCCCGCGCCGTCCAGCTCGCACAGCAGGATGGCCGCGGCCTCCTTGGGATAGCCCGCCAATGCGAAGTCCTCGGCGGCGCGCAGGGCCGGGCCGTCCATCATCTCCAGTCCGGCCGGGATGACCCCCTCGGCGATGATCTCCGCCACCGCCTGGGCGGCCACCGCCACGTCGTCGAAGGCTGCCAGCAGCACCTGGGTGCTCTCGGGCAAGGGCGTCAGCTTGACGGTGATCTCGGTGACCACCCCCAGCAGGCCCTCGGACCCGGTCATCAGGGCCATCAGGTCAAAACCCGGCGCGTCATAGGCGTCGGAGCCCAGGTGCAGCACCTCGCCGTCCAGGGTCACCATCTCCAGCTTCAGCAGGTTGTGCACCGTCAGGCCGTACTTCAGGCAGTGCACCCCGCCGGCATTCTCGGCGACATTGCCGCCGATGGAGCAGGCGATCTGGGAGGAGGGGTCCGGCGCGTAGAAGAGGCCGAGGTGCGCCACGGCCTCGGAGATGGCCAGGTTGCGCACGCCCGGCTGCACCCGCGCGGTCCGCGCCTGGGCGTCGATCTCCAAAATTCGGCTGAACTTGGCCAGGCTCAGCAGCACGCAGCCGGGATAGGGCAGGGCCCCGCCGGACAGGCCCGTGCCCGCCCCGCGCGCCACCACCGGGACGCCGAGCGCCGAGCAGACCCGCAGGATCGCCTGAACCTGCTCCACGCTCTCGGGCAGGGCGACGGCGGCGGGCAGGGAGCGGTAGGCAGCCAGGCCGTCGGTCTCGTAGGGCCGCAGGGCCTCCACCGTCGTCTTCAGGCCGTCGGCCGGCAGCAGGGGCTTCAGCGCCGCGATCAGGCGCGCGGGGTCGACGGGCGGGAAGTCGGCGTCAAGGCGGGCGTCGAACTGATCGAGCATCACCCTTCTTGGTCCGGGCGCCGCAGGGGCGTCAATCACTTGGAACGCCTAGGTCAGAAAGACCTCGCCGCGCCGCCGGGCCGCGCTAGAAAGGTCGCAACAAACAAACCGGGAGATAGGCCATGGATCTGCAACTCAAGGGCAAGACGGCGGTGGTCACCGGCGCGACGCGGGGCATCGGCCGGGCGATCGCCGAGCTGTTCGCCGAGGAGGGCGCCAATGTCGCCATCTGCGCCCGCAACGCCGACCAGGTGGCCGAGACCGTGGCGGCCCTGAAGGCCAAGGGCGTCGAGGCGTGGGGCGACGTGGTGGACATCGCCGACGGCCCGGCCCTGAGGGCCTTCGTCAACACCGCCGGCACGACCCTGGGCGGCATCGACATCCTGGTCTCCAACGCCAGCGCCCTGGTCCAGGGCGCACGCGAGTCCGACTGGAAGGCGATGTTCGACATCGACCTGATGGGGGCGGTCAACGCCTATGAGGCGGCCAAGGCCTTCCTGGAGAAGGCGGGCGAGGAGAAGGGCGACGCCTGCATGGTCATCACCTCCTCGGTCTCCGCCGCCGAGGCCACGAGCGCCTCGGCCTACGGCGCCATGAAGGCCGCCCAGATCCACTACGCCAAGGGTCTGGCCAAGGAGGGCGCGGCCAAGCATGTCCGCTGCAACGTGGTCTCGCCCGGCACGGTGTTCTTCGAGGGTGGGGTCTGGGGCAATGTGAAGGCGGGCATGCCGGCCTTCTTCGACCAGATGATCAAGCGCAACCCCACCGGCCGCATGGCTACCCCGGAGGAGGTGGCAGCCGCAACCGTCTTCCTGGCCAGCCCGCGCTCGGCCTTCACCACCGGCATCAACATGCTGGTGGACGGCGCCATTAGCGCCCGCGTGAACTTCTAGGGGAGCGGGGCGCCATGATCGAACAGACCGTCGAGATCACCACGCCGCACGGGGCGACCACCACCTTCATCGTCCACCCGGAGCGGGACGGGCCGCACCCGGTGATCCTGTTCTACATGGACGCTCCGGCGATCCGCGAGGAGCTGCGCGACATGGCCCGGCGGCTGGCGACCGCCGGCTACTACGTCGTCCTGCCCAACCTCTACTACCGGGCGGGCGTGCTGGAGCTGGGCGGCTTCGCCACCGAGGCCGACCGGGCCCGCATGTTCGAGCTGATGGCCTCCATCAACATCCCCCTGATCATGTTCGACACAGGCGCCCTGCTCACCTATATCGACAGCGACCCGGCGGCCCGGAAGGGCCCCATGGGGGCGGTGGGCTACTGCATGAGCGGCCAGTACGCGATCAACGCGGCGGCCTACTATCCTGACAAGGTCAAGGCCGCGGCCTCGATCTACGGCGTCTCCCTCGTCACCGACGACCACGACAGTCCCCACCTGGCCGCCCAGAAGGTCCAGGGGGAGGTCTATTTCGCCTGCGCCGAGATTGACGCCTATGCGCCGCTGGAGATGGTGGAGGCCCTGGCCCAGTCTGTGACCGCCAACGAGGTCAATGGCGAGGTCGAGCTCTATGCCGGCGTCCACCACGGCTTCGCCTTCCCGCAGCGGCCCGCCTACGACAAGACCGCCGCCGAGCGGCACTGGGAACGCCTGCTGGCGCTGTTCAAGCGCAACCTCGCCTGAGGGACCTTCCTCTCAGAACAACGACTCCCGTCATCCCGGCTCTCCGCTGCGCTGCGGCCGGGATGACGTCGGGATTTCGAGACCCTCCTCGTTCCGCTCACGAAAAAGGGCGGCGCCGTTTCCGGCGCCGCCCCCTGTCTGTTCGCGGACCGCGGCTTAGAAGCGGTACTGCAGCTCCAGCCCGTAGGTGCGGGGGAAGTTGAGCTTCACGGTGCGGCGGTTGCCGATGGTCGGCGACGGCACCGTCGGGGTCGACGACTGGTAGGCCACTTCGTCGGTCAGGTTCTTGACGAACCCGATGATGGTGAAGCGGTCCTCGCCGTCCTTCCAGAGCAGGCGCGCGTCGGCGATGCTGTTGGAGGGCGCGGTGTACAGCGGCGACGCGAAGATCGTCGTCTGCTGGTCGGCGGTATAGGTGTAGCTGGCGCCGGCCGTGAGCGAGCCCGCGTCGAACTGCCAGGTGTAGTTGGCGTTCAGGTTGAACTTGTTCTCAGGCGCCAGGGGCATCTGATTGCCCACCAGGGTCTGGTTGCGGTTGCCGCCGGGCAGGGCGGCGCCCGTCGGCCGCGCACCCGTCTGCAGGGCCCGCGGGTCGGTGGTGTCGACGAAGCAGCAGCCCTTGGTGATCTCGGTGTGGAGATAGGCGTAGCTGGCCGACAGCACCAAGTTGTCGATCGGCGACCACTGGCCTTCGACTTCCAGGCCGTAGACCTCGGCGTCGAGGTTGAGGAACTGGGTGCCGGTGGAGCCGGTGGTGGGGTTCAGCACGACGGTGAGCGGCGTCTGGAAGCCCTGGTAGTCATTGTAGAACAGGGCGCTGTTCAGCTGCAGGCGGCCGCCCCAGGTCTTCTTGAGGCCGAGCTCGTAGCTGTCGACATATTCCGGATCGGCGTAGGGCTGCGGCGAGAGGCCGTTGGAGGCCACCCAACCGCCCGACTTGTAGCCGCGGCTGTAGCGCAGATAGGCGTTGGTGTCGGAGTCAGGCTGCCACTGGATGCCCAGGGTGCCGCTGACGGCGTCCCACGATCCG
>JAZKFM010000275.1:0-7621 GCA_040386415.1 Pseudomonadota bacterium | reverse complement strand
TTTCCGGATCAGGTTGAATCAACCTGATCGGATCAAAAGGGTCTATCTTCTTGAATCTAGAGCATGTCCGGGCGGCGAACCGGCGCCCACTTGCGCCTGACATGCTCTAGTGGCGCGGCTTGATGGAGAGCGAGAAGGCGACCATCGAATCGTCCTTGGTCTCCTGGCCCCACACCATGTGCTGGCCCTTCACCTCGCGGTGGATGTAGCCGAAGGAGGTCTGCATCGAGCCCTTCCGCCAGCCGACGCCAAGCTGGGCGTCGCCGATCAGCGCGCTGGAGGGATCGGTGGACCAGCCGGCGCCGTTCCAGTCGCCGTTGTTGCGCTGCATGTTCAGGCCCACCGCGCGCCCGCTGGCGGCGGCGAACAGATACCACCGGCCCTCGTTACCGAAGGCCGAGCCGTCGCGGACGCCCATGGCGCCCAGGCGGGCCTTCAGGCCATCGGACGCCTTCTGGCCAAGGGTCAGCATCGCCCCGGCCTCGGCCGAGCCGCCGGCGCTGGACATGCCAAGGCCCGCATGGGGCGTCACTGAGACATCATAGCGCTCGGTGGCGAAGCTGACGGCGTCAGGCCAGTCGCGGGTGACGGCGATCTCATAGGCCTGGGCCTGGAATTGCGCGTGATCGACATTGATCGGCAGGCCGCCGGGCGCGTGCACGGCGCCGCCCACCGAGAGCCTCAGCGAATCCACCGCGACGCCGTTGTCGGCCAAGGTGATCTGGCTGTTGTCCCAGCGCACAGGGCCGGTCGGGGCGTAGGTCTCGCGATCGAGGAGATTGGCGATGGGGTCGCTGCTGTCGCCGTGCGGGGCGAAGGTTCTGGACTGGAAGGCCGCGTTCATCAATTGCGCGGCGCCAGAATCGAGGGTGAGAGATGTCGACTGCGCAAAGGCGCTCGTCGAACCCATCCCGCAAATGCCGAAGACGGTGGCCAGCCCAGCCATCGACCTCATGAGGCCTTCTCCCTTGCCACGTCGCCAAGCGTGCGGCTTGCCGACATCCTTCCACGCCTTGAGAAGAGCGCAACGGGAAATTCGGTTCCCATGCTTAATGGCCGCACCCCCGCTGGTTGCGGTTTTCCCTTCAAGATCAACGCCTCGGCTTGATGGACACGGTGACAGCGACCATCGAGTCGTCGCGGTGATCCCATCCCATGAGGGTGTGAGCCGCCTTCACCTTGCGCCGCATCCAGGCCAGGGACGCCTGGACCGACCCCTTGCGCCAGCCGACCCCTGCCTGGAGGTCATTGATCAGGGCGCTGGAGGTGTCGGAGGACAGGCCTCGGGCGCCCCAATCGCCATTGGTGCGCTGGACGTTCAAGCCCACCGCCCGGCCGCTGGCGGCGGCGAACAGGTACCAGCGGCCCTCGTCGCCGAACCGGGCGCCGTCGCGGACCCCCAGGCTGTTGGCCCAGCCTTCGGCCTTCCGGCGCAGCCGCACCACGGCGCCGGCCTCCGCCTCACCGCCGGCGTTGGAAATCCCCACCCCCGCGTGGGGCGTGAAGTCCAGATCGAACTCGCCGGCGTCCGCCGCCCAGAGATTGGGCCAACCCCGGGTGTAGCTGACCGCATAGGCGTCGGTATCGGCGGAGACCGCCTGGCCCGGCCGGGGCGGAAGGGCGCCTGGCGTACGGGCGATCTGGCCGACCGAGACGCGCAGGGCGTCGACAGCGCCCAGGGCAGGGCGGGCGAAGGCCATCTCGCTGACCTTCCAGCGGGCGACCCCCTCGCCGGGGACATAGGTCTCAGCTGACAGGGCGTTGGTGCGGTCCAGCGCCGTGCCCGTATAGGCCGGCTGGCTGAAGGCCGGTTCCAGCCCGGCCTCCACAATCGGGCGGTCCACTGTCGCGGGCGCCGGCGTCTGCTGGCTGAAATCGGCGGCGACCGCCTCGGTCTTCGCGAAGACGGCGGACTTCAAATCCTGCCAGTTCTCCTGGAAGGCCTGGTCACCGGGGGAGGTTTCCACCTGTGGCGCGGGGAAGACGGCGGCGCCGAGCGCGGCGGTGGTCGCCGCGCACCCGATCGTCACCGCCGTAACCGCCAGAAACCGCATACCTACCCCAGAGGCGCTGCGCCGTTAGTTCCTTAACGATAGCGCAGCTACCCGAGATTGGCGCCAGGGTTCTACTGGCAGGCGAGGCACTCGTCGTAGTCTGTCTTTTCCGAGGGGCCCTGGTCGATCATCACCAGGCCTTCGCCGCCGGCGTGGGCCGCCCGCTGCACCGACTTGGAGCGCAGATAGTAGAGCGACTTGCAGCCCCGTTCCCAGGCCTGCCAGTGCAGCATGTGCAGGTCCCACTTATCCACATCGCCGGCCAGGAAGATGTTCACCGACTGGGATTGGCAGATGTCGGGCGTCCGGTCGGCGGCCAGTTCCACCACCCAGCGCTGATCCAGTTCGAAGGCGGTCTTGTAGACGTCCTTGTCGTCCTGGCTGAGGAAGTCCAGGTGCTGGACCGAGCCCTCGTTCTCCAGGATGGAGTCCCAGGTCGCCGCGGTGTTCTGGCCCTTTTCCTCGAGCAGGCGCTCCAGATAGGGGTTCTTCACCGCAAACGTGCCCGACAGGGTCTTGTGGCTGTAGATATTGGCCGGGATCGGCTCGATTCCGGCGCTGGTGCCGCCGCAGATGATGGAGATCGAGGCGGTCGGCGCGATGGCCAGCTTGTGGCTGAACCGCTCCATGACCCCCATGTCGGCCGCGTCCGGGCAAGGCCCGCGCTCGGCGGCCAGGGTGCGGGACGCCGCGTCGCACTGGCGGCGCAGGTGCTTGAACAGGCGCATGTTCCAGGACTTGGCCAGCGCGCTCTCGAAGGGCACGTTCTGGGCCTGGAGCAGGGTGTGGAAGCCCATGAGGCCCAGACCCACCGACCGCTCGCGGATGGCGGCGTAGACGGCGTTCTTCATCTCGGGCGGGGCGCGGTTGATGAAATCCTGCAGGACGTTGTCCAGGAAGCGCATGATGTCTTCGATGAACGTCGGGTGGTCGCGCCATTCCAGGAACTTCTCGGCGTTGACCGAGGAGAGGCAGCAGACCGCGGTGCGTTCGGCGCCCAGGTGGTCGGGGCCGGTGTGCAGCATGATCTCCGAGCACAGGTTCGACTGGCGGACCTTGAGGCCCAGGTCGCGCTGATGCTGCGGCATGGAGCGGTTCACGGTGTCGGCGAAGATCAGATAGGGCTCGCCGGTCTGCAGGCGGATCTCCAGGATCTTCTGCCAGAGGCTGCGGGCGTCGACCTCCTTGACCACCTCGCCGGTCTTGGGCGAGCGCAGGCCAAACAGCTCGCCGTCACGGACGGCCTCCATGAAGGCGTCGCTGATGGAGATGCCGTGGTGCAGGTTCAGGGACTTGCGGTTGAAGTCGCCCGAGGGCTTCCGGATCTCCAGGAACTCCTCGATCTCCGGGTGGTGGATATCCAGGTAGACCGCCGCCGAGCCCCGGCGCAGGGAGCCCTGGCTGATGGCCAGGGTGAGCGAGTCCATCACGCGGATGAAGGGGATGATGCCGCTGGTCTGGCCCGCGCCCTTCACCTTCTCGCCGATGGAGCGGACGCCGCCCCAATAGGTGCCGATCCCGCCACCGTTGGAGGCCAGCGCCACGTTCTCGTTCCAGACGCCCTGGATGCCTTCCAGCGAATCGCCGACGGCGTTGAGGAAGCAGGAGATCGGCAGGCCGCGGTCGGCGCCGCCGTTGGAGAGCACGGGGGTGGACGGCATGAACCAGAGGTTCGAGATGTAGTCATAGACCCGCTGAGCGTGGTCGGCGTCGTCGGCATAGGCCGTGGCGACCCGGGCGAACATGTCCTGGTAGGACTCGCCCTGAAGCAGGTAGCGGTCCTCCAGGGTGGTCTTGCCGAAGTCGGTCAGCAGGGCGTCGCGCGAACGGTCCACCTCCACCTTGCGGACCAGCTGCAGCTGCGGTCGATCGGCCCGCTCCGGGGCCACCGTGCTGGCTTCCGAGACCGTCCGCAAAACCGCTTCACTGCTGCTCATGTTCCAAAATCCATAACTATCAGGCGCTTCGGTCTTAGAACCGCCCCAACACGGCAAGCCCTACATCTAGTGGTCGCCTGCCCCAGACACGCAGCATATGGGGGCCGATGCTAATGACTCGTCAACGGGGGGAATGGACGCGTCCCCAGGCTTTTTCGTTAACGAGGTCTTAACGTCACCCTCCGGCGATTGATGAGCAAGGCTTTCCGAGGCGCCTGGGGACGATTGCTCACGACAGTGTGACAAATGACCTCGCCCGCCGCGCGATCCGATTTCGGCTTGCGCCCGGACGCCCTGCGACCTATCCCCACGCCGTCACTGGGGAGTAGCCGCCTGCGGTTCCAGCAGGGGACGCGTCAACAGACTTGCAGAGGGTTTCCCACCCCGAGCATGGCGCGTCCGGCGATTGAGCTTGGCGAGACCTTTGGCTTTCGTGCGCTGATCTTTTGCGGGGTCGGCGGCGCGGAAAGCCATTGGTTGTGCCTGACCCCGCCCGGACGCCTGCTTCATGGAAGCCTTCCTCGTTTCAACCGGCCTCGTGGCCATCGCCGAGATCGGCGACAAGACACAGCTGCTGGCCATCCTGCTGGCCGCGCGGTTCCGCAAGCCCGTCCCCATCCTGCTGGGAATCCTGGTGGCCACCATGGGCAACCACGCCCTGGCCGCCGCCGTCGGCTCGGTGGCCGGCGCCTTCTTCGATGGACCGTGGATGAAATGGGTTCTGGGCCTGGCCTTCATCGCCTTCGCCGCCTGGGCGCTGATCCCCGACAAGTTCGAGGACAAGGACGCCCCGCGCGACCGGGCCGGCGCCTCGATCTTCTGGACCACCCTGGTGGCCTTCTTCTTCGTGGAGATGGGCGACAAGACCCAGGTGGCCACCGTGGCCCTGGGCGCGCGATTCCATGACGTGGCGCTGGTGGCGGCCGGCACCACCCTGGGCATGATGCTCGCCAACGCGCCCGCGGTGTTCCTCGGCGAGGTGGCGGCCACCCGGCTGCCGCTCAAGGCGATCCGCATCGCCGCGGCGGCCTCCTTCGCCGCCATCGGCCTGTGGATCCTCATCTGGGGCTAGCCCCGGACCAGGGGCCAGACCAGGGCGATCAGCGGCGTCCCCACCACCAGGACCAGCAGGGTCAGCGGCGCCCCCAGCCGGGGATAGTCGCTGAACTTGTAGCCGCCCGGGCCCATCACCAGGGTGTTGCACTGGTGGCCGATGGGGGTGAGGAAGTCGCAGGCCGCCCCCACGGCGACGGCCATCAGGAACGGGTCGGGGTTCAGGCCCAGCTTCAGGGCCAGGGCCGCGCCCACCGGGGCGACGATCAGCACCGTGGCGGCGTTGTTCAGGAAGGGCGTGGCGGCCATCGCCACAGCCATGATGGCGGCGAGCGCCAACATGGGCGCCTGGCCCTGGAAGGCCATCGACAGCCAGCCGCCGATCAGGTCGGCGCCCCCCGTGGTCTGTATGGCTTCCGACACCGGTATCAGGGCGGCGATCAGCACCAGAACCGGACCGTCGAGGGCCGAATAGGCCTCGCGCATGCGGATCGAGCCGATGGCGATCATCACCACGGCGGCGCCGAAGAAGGCGATGGCCACGGGGAGCACCTGGAAAGCCACCAGGATCATGGCGGCGGCCAGAATGATCGCCGGCGCCAGGGCATGGCGGATGCCGCCCAGCCGCACCTCCCGCTCCGCCAGCGGCAGCAGGCCCAGGGCCGTCAGCGCGCCGGGCAGGCTGCGCTCGCCCCCCTGCAGGACGATGACGTCGCCGGCCCGGAGGCGGACCCGGTTCAGGTGCTGGCTGAGGCGGAAGCCCGATCGGCTGACGGCCAGCAGGTTCACCCCATGCCGGCCGTGCAGATCCGAGCGCAGGGCGGTCTCGCCGATCAGGCCGGACTCCGCGCCCACCACCGCCTCCACGACACGCACCTCCTCGGTGGGCTCCTCCATGGAAAGCGGCTTGTCGGCCCGGGTGAGCTTGAGTTTCGCCCGGGTGATCAGGTCGTCCAGGCCGTGGGGCTCGCCCTCCAGCAGCAGGGTGTCGCCAGGCAGAATCTTGGTGTTGGGGTGGGGCTGGGACTTGCGCTTGCCGGCCCGCAGCAGGGCCATCACCCGCACTTCGTTGTGCGCCATGTGGTTGAAGTCGGCGACGCGGTTCTTCTCGAAGGTCCAGTCCTCGGGAACCTTCACCTCGGTGAAATAGGCGTTGGCGGCCAGGGCGGCGTCGATATTGGTGGCCGGGGTGCGCCCCTTGGGCAGCATGCGATAGGCGAAGGACAGGAACAGGATGCCCATGGCCGCGAGGGACAGGCCCACGGGCGCGTAGTCGTACATGCCGAAGGGCTTGCCCAGGAGGTCCTCGCGGACCTGGGAGACGATGATGTTGGGGGCCGTCCCCACCAGGGTCACGAGGCCGCCCAGCAGGGCGCCAAAGGACATCGGCATCAGCAGACGGCCCGGCGAGGTCCCCGTGCGCCGCGCCACCTGCAGGGCCACAGGCATCATGATGGCCAAGGCGCCGACGTTCTTGGTGGCGGTGGACAGCAGGGTCACAGCGGCGGTCAGCACCGGAACCTGGCTGCGCTCGGTCTTCAGGTAGGGGAGCAGGGGACGTAGCGCCGCCTCGATGATGCCCGAACGCGCGAAGGCGGCGCTCACCACCAGGGCGCTGGCGATGATCACCGTGATGTCGTTGGAGAAGCCGTCAAAGGCGTTCGCGGCCGGCACAACGCCCAGCAACACGCCGGCCAGCAGCGCGACCAGCGCGATCACGTCGTACCGGAACCGGCCCCAGACGAAGGCGCCGATGGTCACCGCGATCAGCCCGAAGGCCAACGCCTGTTGTTGCGTCATAGGATTCCCCCAGCCCAAAGGCTCGGGCGGGGAACGCGTATCAGGGGTTGAGGTTCAAGAGCGCCGGATCGCCGCCTTGGGCGGCGATATTGACGCTCACCGCCCGCTCCACGGCGTAGCGCAGGAGTGCGTGCGGGCCGCCGGCCTTGGGGCCGGTCCCGGAGAGGCCTTCACCGCCAAAGGGCTGGACGCCCACGACGGCGCCGATCATCGAGCGGTTCACATAGAAATTGCCGGCGGGAACCGCGGCGCGGACCTGGTCGGCAAAGCCCTCGATGCGGCTGTGGACGCCCAGGGTCAGGCCATAGCCCGTCTCCGCCAGGGGACCGGCGGCCTCCGCCAGCTTCGCGGCGTCGTAGCGAACGACGTGAAGCACCGGCCCGAAGACCTCCTTCTGCAGAAAGTCCGAGGACGGGATTTCCGCCAGGGTGGGGGCGAAGAAGACGCCGCTGTCGGGCGCCTTCATCCGGCGCAGCACCTTGGCCTCCTGGGTCAGGCGCCCCAGGTGGGCCTCCAGGACGCCACGGGCCTCCTCGTCGATCACCGGGCCGATGTCGGTGCGCGGATCGGCGGGATCGCCCAGCACCAGGGCGTCCATGGCCCCGGCCAGGCCCTCGATGAGCTGATCGGCGGTCTCGCGCGGGACGAACAGGATGCGCAGGGCCGAGCAACGCTGGCCCGCCGAGCCGAAGGCCGAGTTGATGACGTCATCGATCACCTGCTCGCGCAGGGCCGTGGTGTCCACGAACATGGCGTTCAGGCCGCCGGTCTCGGCGA
>JAZKFM010000274.1:4976-5510 GCA_040386415.1 Pseudomonadota bacterium | reverse complement strand
AGCCGCGCCACGTTCGCGGTGCTGGTGGACAACGAGCCGGGGGTGCTGCACCGGCTGGTGGGGCTGTTCGCGGCCCGGGGCTACAATATCGAGAGCCTGACGGTGGCCGAGACCGACCGCCGCGCGCACACCA
Organism: Pseudomonadota bacterium; assembly: GCA_040386415.1. Taxonomy (GTDB): domain Bacteria; phylum Pseudomonadota; class Alphaproteobacteria; order Caulobacterales; family Caulobacteraceae; genus Phenylobacterium. Next base: position 5,377 of record JAZKFM010000274.1, on the reverse strand, counting down.
GCCGGGTGACCATCGTCACCCGGGGCACCCCGCACGTGCTGATGCAGATCGAGGCCCAGCTCGAGAAGATGGTGGCCACGCGCCACGTGCAGGACATCACCCGCGACCCCAACGGGCTGGAGCGCGAGCTGGCCCTGGTGAAGGTGAAGGGCTCGGGCGGCGACCGGGTCGAGGCCCTGCGCATCGCCGACATCTTCCGCGCCAAGGTGCTGGACACCACCATCGACAGCTTCATCTTCGAACTGACCGGCGCGTCGTCGAAGATCGACAAGTTCGTCGACCTGATGCGGCCGCTGGGCCTGGTGGAGCTGTCGCGGACCGGGGTGCTGTCCATCACCCGGGGCGCCGAGGTCTTTTAGCCTTCCCCCTCGATGGGGGAAGGTTGGATGGGGGTGCTTCCA
>JAZKFM010000274.1:0-4966 GCA_040386415.1 Pseudomonadota bacterium | reverse complement strand
GTCCCCCTCACCGCACTGCGCTCGCCCCCAACCCTGCCCTTCCCCCATCGAGGGCGAAGGAAGACTCATCACACAGGCTCGCGAAAAACAGACCGCTTGGACGGTTTGTTTGTTGACGCCGCGTCCGCGCGGGTGTCTTTTCCTTCCCAACGACGAGGCTGATCGGCGCGGGTCCCAACCGGGGCGCAAACCAGAACCGGCCCGACGGGGATTTGGAAACAACAGGCGAATCATTCATCGCCAGACTGCTTTTAGTTGATTGATAAATTTCGCAATTTTGCGCCCCGGGCCCTTTTCGGGATCAGGTCGCGTGAGTCGTGTTTACTTGGACGAATTTGACATTCAGACGGCCGGGCGCCGGCGGCTCTTCCAGGATGCCGCGGGCGCCATGGCTCACCTTCGGCGCCGGCGTCCGTGCGGTTTCGCATGGGCGCCGCGCTCCGATATCGGGCGCGTGAATTCACAGATCACAGAGGTCCTCCCAAGCGGTCGCAAAGATCGTCTGGGCACTGGCGCCGGCGCGCGAGACGCGTCGGCGCCTCTTTTCTTCACCTTGCCTCCCGTGGCGGAACAGCCGCAGGATGCCGCAGGGTTGGGAGGCCACTGACATGGGCGGCAAGGGCGACACTGTCCCCGAGGCGCGGCGAAGCCAGGCGGAGCGCACGGCGAGCATGCGCGCCCGGCTGATCGACGCCGCCGTCGACTGCCTGAACCGGCTGGGCTACTCGGCCACCACGCTTTCCACCATCGCCGAGGCCGCGGGCGTCAGCCGCGGCGGCATGCTGCACCAGTTCCCGTCCAAGGTGGACCTGATGCTGGCGGTGGTGGCCTACGCCTCGGGCGCCGACGAACGGTCGCACCAGCCCCCGGCCCTCAACGACGACGACGACAAGCTGGCCTTCTTCTTGTCGCGGACCGAGACGACCTGGACGGTCCTGATCCAGGAGCCGGCCATGGCCAAGCTCGAGATCATGATGGCCGCACGGTCCGACAAGGTCCTGGCCGCCAAGCTGCCCGACATGTTCAACAGCATCGAAAACAACCGCCGGCAGCAGATGTGGCTGCTGGCCCAGGAGATCGGCATCGAGGACCGCGAGGCCATCGACGCCATGGTCGGCCTGCACATGGCGGCCATGCGCGGCCTGGCCATGGAACTGCTGGTGACCGGGGACCGCGAGCAGGTGGAGCGCTCCTTCGCCCTGCTGAAGACCTACAAGGACATCCTGATCGCCGGCCTGATCGCCAAGGCCAAGGAAGGCCGCGCCAGCGCCTAGGCGACCACCCCTTCCGGCGCGCTTCGGCCCGCGATGATCCGCCGGCGCACGATCGTCCGCATGGTCAGGTACTGGACGGCGAACAGCGCGATCTTCGAGGCCGTGGGGAAGACCGCCATGAAGACCACCCAGTGGTCGGTGAAGGCCACGGCCACCACCGCATTGGCGATCGCGCTGACGACCATCAGCCCAGCCCAGACATAGCCGAAGGCGACCATGACATCCGCGCCATGGCCGACGGCGATGGGGGGCATGTAGCGCAGCATCCAGCCGCGCTGGAGCATGAAGGCGCCCACCAGCAGGTAGACGACGGTGGGCTTGACCATCAGGAAGCGCATGTCGTGGGTCAGCAGGCTGGCCGTGCCGAACGCCAGGACCAGGGCGAGACCCAACCACTGCAGCGGCGCGATGGGGCGCTTCATGGCCTTGAGAACGGCCACCTGCCCCATCCCGATGGCGATGGCGACACCGGCGGCGATGGCCGCATCGACCTTGAGGGCCACCAGAACGAGAAAGACGATGGTGGCCAGCAAATCCAGGACCAGGGGTCGGGCGGCGTAGATCAGGGGGTGCATGGCAGGGCCTTCGGGGTGTGCGAAACGCGATGGCCCAAGGCTAGGGGACGGGCCCCCTCTCTCCCTAACCCGCTCGCGCACAATCGGTGTCCGTCCACGAACCCGATCGCCCGTTCACGCATCGCGAGCGGCAAGGGCTGCGATTTTTCCATCGGTTCTTCAAATCTGAACCCATCAGGCCTATATGTGCGGGGTCGGGTTTCGGCCCGACTATGAGGATAAACGCGCACGTAATAAGCGGACTGGACCCGGGTGCGATTCCCGGCGGCTCCACCAATCTTCCCCCGGTTATCGCGGGCAAGTGCGGGGCCGATCAGCATCGACAGACGTCTAAAGGTGTTGCTTTCTTCCGGCTTGGCCCACCGTTTCGGGCCTTTATCTAAATGCGAACGATAACTTCGCTGAAGAAGTCCGTTTGGCCGCGTAAGCGACCCGATAGATTTCGACCTAAACTCCTAGCGTCTTAGCAGCGCTAGGCGGGGCCCGGAGGGCGCCTTGCAACAGAAGCCCTCCACCTTTCTCCCTCCCCACATCAGTTGAAATGCGGGGGCCTTGCGCCGCCGCAGACGGCTTCGCGCGCGGCGGGCAGGAAGAGCACGTAGTCCGGTTTCACCCGCGCCACCACCCGCCAGTCGAAGGCGCAGCGGTCCTCGTGGACCCAGGCGACCTTGCCGACGAAGGGGGCGAAATAGGGCGGCATCGGATCGGCGGTGAAGCTGTCGCCGATGATCAGGACCGTGGGGCCGGGCTTGCCGGTGTCGATCAGGAAGGGCGGCGCGGCGCGCGCGCCCAGGTCCGGGATCGGCGCGCGGGCGGCGAAGGGCGGCAAGGCGGTCCTGTCATGAATCTCCACCTGCTCGACGGCCTGGGGATGGCCTGCCAGGCGCGGCAGATCGCCATTGTCCAACGCCACGACGCCCCAGGAGAGGGCCTTGGGATCGATGCGCCAGCCGGGCTGGCCCATGGCCTGGACGATCTCGCCGTAGGCGGTCAGGGACCCGCGCAGGGACCAGTGGCTGTCGAGCCGGCGGTAGACCTGCCCCTCGGCCCGGGCGGCGCGCAGGACGGGGCGGAGGTCGACGGTGGTGACGCCGCATCGGGCCAGGCCCTTGAGGACCAGATCATATTCGGTGGGCGACCTGGCGGGCCCGGCCCAGTCGGGCGCCAGGTCGGGCATGATCTCCGCCGGCGACGGCGCGAGGCTGGCCACCACCGTCACGCCGGGCAGCCTGGCCTTGGCTTCGCAGACGAAGGCGGCGTAGTCGGCGGCCCGGGCCGGATCGACCTCCTGGCCGGTGGAGCGCAGCAGGCCGTCCACCAGGAACATCTGACCCTGCTGGCCGGTGACGGCGGTGGCCGCGGCCCCCTCCCCGCCCAGCCTGCGCTGCAGCTCGCCAGCCGTCCGCATCAGGGGATCTCGGAAGCCGAAGTGATCGGCGAGCCAGGCGTCGAGGACGCGGGGCAGCTTGCGCCATTCACTGGCCGTGCGCGGCAGGGTCGGCGCAGGCGCCAGGCGGCGGTTCTCCGCCAGCGACACCGTCTTGAACGGGACGAAGGGCATAGCGATCACCGGCGCGACCAGGACGGCCAGGACCGCCAGGATCAGGTGTCGGCGGGGGCGGGTCATCAGCATGGCGTCCCCCTAGAACCGGAAATACAGGAAGGGGCTGTAGGCGCCCCAGGCGACCTTCAGCAGGCAGAGCGCCAGCAGCAGGGCGACGCCCGCGGTGTCGGCCCAGGCGAGGCCGCGGACCTTGCGCAGCGCCTTGGGCAGGCCAAACACCGCCAGCAGGCCCGCCAGGGGGACCAGCCACAGGTGCAGGGGCTGGAGCGCCGCATGGGTCTGGGCCTGGAGGCCGCCCAGCCCCCGCAAGCCCACCATGCCGGTCCACAGATCAAGGACCCGGCTCATGTCGGCGGCCCGGAACAGCACCCAGCCCAGGGTCACGGCGGTAAGGGCATAGGCCCAGCCGACCGGGCGCGGCAGGCGCGCCAGCAGGCGACCGAGCCCCGCCCGCTCCAGCACCAGGAACAGGCCATGCCAGGCGCCCCACAGCAGGAAGGTCCAGGCCGCCCCGTGCCAGAGGCCGCATAGCAGGAAGACCACGATCAGGTTGCGCCAGGTCTTCCACGCGGGGCCGCGATTGCCGCCCAGCGGGATGTAGAGGTAGTCGCGGAACCAGGTGGACAGGCTGATGTGCCAGCGGCGCCAGAACTCGGTGATCGAGGCCGAGGCGTAGGGGGTGCGGAAGTTGCGTGGCAGGGAGAAGCCGAAGATCACCGCCAGGCCGATGGCCATGGTCGAATAGGCGGCGAAGTCGAAATAGATCTGCAGGGCGTAGGCGCCGGCGCCGAGCCAGGCCTCGATCAGGCCGGGCGCGCTGGCGTGGTCGAACACCGCGTCGGCCAGGGGGGCGATGGGGTCGGCGATCAGCAGCTTCTGGGCCAGGCCGATGATGAACAGCCGGATGCCCGCCGAGGCGCGGCCCAGGCTGTGGCGGCGATGGGCCAGCCGCCTGGCGATGGTCTTGTAGCGGACGATGGGCCCGGCGATCAGCTGGGGGAACAGGGCGATATAGAGCGCTACCTGGGCGAGATCGCGATTGGCCGGGAACCGCCGGCGCCAGGTGTCGATCAGGTAGGAGAGGCAGTGGAAGGTGAAGAAGGAGATCCCCAGCGGCAGGGGGATCTGCGGATCGGGCAGGCCCAGGCTGACGGCGATCAGGCCGGCATATTTGAAGACGGTCAGGGCGCAGAGGTTGATCGCCACCGCCAGGGCCAGGGCGCCCTTGCGGGCCGCGCCATCGCGGGCGTCGATGGCCAGGGCCGCGGCGTAGTTCACCAGGGTCATGGCCGCCATCAGCACCACGAAGACCGGCTCGCCCCAGGCGTAGAACACCAGGGAGGCGGCCAGCAGAACGGCGTTCTTCAGTGCGATAGACGGACTGGCGAAATAGGCCGCCAGGCACAGGGGCAGGAAGACGAACAGGAAGGTCGGCGAAGCAAACAGCATGGTCTTGGACGGCGGCCCCCGGTCGAATTCCGCAATAGGCGCATCCGCCATGTCCGCCAAGCGCGTGGCGCCAAGGCCGCAGCCCGCGTTTTGACTCGCCTGCC
>JAZKFM010000273.1:0-7761 GCA_040386415.1 Pseudomonadota bacterium | reverse complement strand
GGAATACGGCGCCACCTGCGGCTTCTTCCCGGTGACCAAGGCCACCATCGACTACCTCTCGGCCACCGGCCGTGACGCCCACCGCGTCGCCCTGGTGGAAGCCTACGCCAAGGCCCAAGGCCTGTGGTTCGAGCCCGGCGACGCCGACCCGGAGTTCACCGACAGCCTGGAGCTGGACCTCGGTTCGGTCCTGCCGTCCCTGGCCGGCCCCAAGCGTCCGCAAGACCGCGTCCTGCTCTCCGACGCCGCCGCCGAGTTCAAGTCGGCCCTGGGCAAGGAGTTCGGCAAGGCCGATCCGGAAAGCGCCGGTCAGCGCGTGCCGGTGCAGGGTGAGAAGTTCGACGTCGGCAACGGCGACGTGGTCATCGCGGCCATCACCTCCTGCACCAACACCTCCAACCCCTCGGTGCTGATCGCCGCGGGCCTGGTGGCCAAGAAGGCCATCGAAAAGGGGTTGAAGGTGAAGCCCTGGGTGAAGACCTCCCTGGCCCCCGGCTCGCAGGTGGTCACCGACTATCTGAAGAGCGCGGGCCTGACCAAGAGCCTCGACGCGCTCGGCTTCAACCTGGTGGGCTACGGCTGCACCACCTGCATCGGCAACTCCGGCCCGCTGCCGGAGGCTATCTCCGAGGCGGTTCAGAAGGGCGACCTGGTCGCCTGCTCGGTGCTCTCGGGCAACCGCAACTTCGAAGGCCGGGTGAACCCCGATGTGCGCGCCAACTACCTGGCCTCGCCGCCCCTCGTCGTCGCCTACGCCCTGGCCGGCTCCATGAACATCGACCTGGCCACCGAGCCGCTGGGCGAGGGCAAGGACGGCAAGCCGGTGTTCCTGAAGGACATCTGGCCGACCTCGGAAGAGATCGCCACCCTGCAGCGCAAGCACGTCACCCAGAAGATGTTCGCCACCCGCTATTCGGACGTCTTCAAGGGCGACAAGAACTGGCAGGGCATCAAGGTGGCCGGCGGCCAGACCTACACCTGGGACATGGGCTCCACCTATGTGCAGAACCCGCCCTACTTCCAGGACATGAAGATGGAGCCGTCGCCGGTGACGGACATCGTCGAGGCCCGGGTTCTCTCGGTGTTCGGCGACTCGATCACCACCGACCACATCTCGCCCGCCGGCTCCATCAAGGCGACCTCGCCGGCCGGGGTCTATCTGCGCGAACGCCAGGTGCCGACCACGGAGTTCAACCAGTACGGCGCCCGCCGCGGCAACCACGAGATCATGATGCGCGGCACCTTCGCCAACATCCGGATCCGCAACAAGATCACCCCGGACATCGAAGGCGGGGTCACCAAGCACTTCCCCTCCGGCGATGTCATGGCGATCTATGACGCCGCCATGCGCTACCAGGGCGAAGGCCGTCCGCTGGTGGTGTTCGCCGGCAAGGAATACGGCACCGGCTCCTCCCGCGACTGGGCGGCCAAGGGCACCAAGCTCCTGGGCGTCCGCGCGGTGATCGCCGAAAGCTTCGAGCGCATCCACCGCTCCAACCTGGTGGGCATGGGCGTCCTGCCGCTGCAGTTCCTGCAGGAAGGCTGGCAGAAGCTGAACCTGACGGGCGAAGAGATCGTCACCATCCGTGGCCTGACCGAGCTTTCGCCGCGCCGCCAGCTGACCATCGAGATGTACCGTCCGTCGGACGGCCGCATCGCGCGCTTCCCGGTCCGCTGCCGGATCGACACCCCCACCGAGCTTGAGTACTTCAAGAACGGCGGCGTGCTGAACTACGTGCTGCGCAACCTCGCCCGCACGGCGGCCTAAGGTGTTTCCGGCCGGGCGGCGGGCGCGGTCCCGCCGTCCGGTCACACCTTGTTGAAACCCACCCACCAACGAAGTCCGGTTAAGTGCGCGCCAATGCGTAACGTCGCGCTTTTCAGTCTGCTGGTGTCAGCCCTGCCGCTCTGCGCGCAGGCCCGGCCGCCGGTTATCGTCGAACTCTACACCGCCCAGGGGTGCGCCTCCTGCGGCGAGGCGAACGCCTATGTCGCCAGGCTGGCGGAGAAGCCGGGCGTTCTGGCCCTGACCTTCTCGGTGGATTACTGGGACTATCTCGGCTGGGAAGACACCTTCGCCAAGCCCGCCTTCGCCGAGCGCCAGAAGGCCTATGTCGCCCGCCTGGACCTGCGCGAACCCTACACGCCCCAAGTCGTCGTCGACGGGCGCGCCCAGGTCGGTGGCCTGCAGGACGAGAAGATCGACAGGCTGGTCTCAGACGCCGTCAATTCCGGCCGGCGGGGCCCCGACATGGCCTTCATCGGCAAGCGCAGGGTCGATGTCGGCTCTGGCCCCGCGCCGCGCGGCGGCGCCGAGGTCTGGCTGGTGCGCTATGACCCGCGCGAGCAGGACGTCACCGTCCGCTCAGGCGACAACAAGGGTCAGACGGTGCCTCACCGCAATGTCGTGGTGGAGATCAAGCGCCTCGGCGCCTGGCGTGGAAGGCCGACCGCCTACCGGATGCCGCAGCCCCCGGCCGAGGGCCTGGCCACCGCCGTGATCGTCCAGGGCCCCAAGGGCGGCCGGGTGCTGGCCGCGGCCCTGAAGGACTGACCCGGGCCGCTTGTTCGGCGCGCCCCTTTTCCAGGCGCGTAGGCGCGGGCGCCTGAGGCGCGCTTCCAGACATGACGAAGCCCGCACGGTGGAGGGGGGGGGCATGCGGGCTCGTCTTGGGGCTCGTTCTCTCGGAGAGAGGTTGGGGTGTCGGCTGATCGAAGCCCGCGATCCAGGGGGGCTGGGGGGGCTGTTCAGGATCCGGGACCAGCAAGGTTCCGACCAACCGACAGTGACTTTATCGGGGGCGCATCAGGCGGCGGGTGGGCCGGAATAAGGTCTTTTCACGGCGCGAGGTTACGGTTGTTTTAGTTTCAGCGGCTGCGTTGCGCCGACGACACGGCCGTGCGTTCACGTCGCATTTGTCGAACCGCGGCGATTGGGTCTAACCTCAAGCCTGCATGGCGTTGGATCAGCACCACCAGACCCCGTCGACCGCGAGCGTCTTCTTCGAACGCCGCGAGTTTCAGCGCATCCTCAACCTCTACGGCCGCATGGTTTCCGCGGGCGAGTGGCGCGACTACGCCATCGACGCCCAGGCCGAGGCCTGCTCCTTCTCGGTGTTCCGCAAGGCCACCGAGGCGCCGCTCTACCGCATCGAGAAGCGGCCGGCCCTGGCGGCGCGCCAGGGGGCCTGGTCGGTGATCGGCCAGGGTGGGGTGATCCTCAAGCGCGGCCATGACCTGGAACAGGTCCTGCGGGTTTTCGACAAGGGCCGCTTCAAGGTGGTGGACTAGAGGCCCAGGCCTCGGCGTCCGGCCAAACAAAAACCCCGGCGGTCACCCGCCGAGGTTTGAAAGATCGTCGCTGCGTCGGGACCTAGCGGCGGTTGCCGAGCAGGGCGAGCAGGAACTGGAACATGTTGATGAAGTCCAGGTAGAGGCTGAGCGCGCCAAAGTTGGTGGCCACGCTCATGGCCGACTGGTTCCCGCCCAGTTCGTAATAGGTCATCTTCAGGCGCTGGGTGTCGTAGGCCGTCAGGCCGGCGAAGATCAGCAGACCCACCACGTTGATCAGCAGACTCATCATCGAGCTCTGCAGGAACATGTTGATCAGCATCGCGCCGATCAGGCCCCAGGCGCCCATGATCAGGAAGCTGCCCAGACCGTTCAGGTTCTTCTTGGTGGTGTAGCCCGCCAGCGACAGGGCGCCGAACGCCGTGGCCGTCAGCAGGAAGGTCGTGGCGATGGAGGCGCCCGTATAGCGCAGGACCAGCACGCCCATGGAGGCGCCGATCAGGCTGACGATCGCCCAGTAGGTGATGCCGGCGCTCTTGGGCGTCACGTTCTTGGCGAAGGAGGTGAACAGGATCACGGCGAGGGGGGCGAAGGCCACCACCATGCCGAGGATCGAGTAGCCCACGCGGCCGTTGGAGACCGTGAACATCAGATCGCGGACCGGTGCGAAGGACCCCGTCAGGAAGGCCAGGCCGGCGGACACCACGAGGCCCAAGGCCACCTTGTTGTAGACGCCGAGCATGAAGCTGCGAAGTCCCGCGTCCACCGACATGTCGGCGCGATCCGCGGGGATCGTGCGAGCAGCGCCGCGGTTGAAGTCGCTCATCTGAGCATAGCCCTTTGTTTGCACGCCCCAGGTGGGCGCACCTCGGAATATCGTGTTCCGGGGCCTGAAACGCAAGCCGGCGCCCGATTACGATTGCGTCAGGCCGTATCGCCTTCCTCGCGAGGTGTCCTAGGTTGGCGGTCATGATCCGTCTCTTCGCCGCCGTCGCCGTCCCATCCGAGCTGGGAGAAGGCCTGCAAGCCCGCCAGACCGGCCTTGCCGGAGCCAACTGGCGGCCCGTGGAGGCCTTCCACATCACCCTGAGGTTCTTCGGCGACGTCCGAGAGGATGTGGCCGACGACCTGCACCTGGAGCTTGAGCGGATCGCGGCTTCGCCCATGACCCTGGAACTGGAGGGTGTGGGGTCCTTCGGCGAGGGGCCGGACCTGCACGCCGTCTGGGCCGGGGTGAGGGAGAACGACACCCTGCGCCGCCTGGCCAAGGCCTGCGAGACCGCCGCCCGGCGTTCGGGCCTCAAGGCCGAGGCCCGGGCCTACCGGCCCCACGTGACCCTGGCCTATCTGAAGCGGCCCGATGTCGCCGAGGTCGCGTCCTGGCTGTCGGCCAACGCCCTGCTGAAATCCCCGCCCTTTGAGGTCAGGAGCTTCGGGCTCTATTCGAGCCTGCTGCTGAGCGGCGGCTCGCGCTATCAGCTGGAGCAGATTTACCGGCTGCGGTGAGGCTAGGCCTTGACCGCGTAATCCTTGAGGATCCCCAGCGGCACGATGGCCAGGGTCTCCTCGTGGGTCGCCTCCAGCACCAGGTGCGGGGCGGCGCCGGCGTCCAGAGCCTCCTTCCAGCGCGGCGCGCAGAGGCACCAGCGGTCGCCGGGCTTCAGGCCCGGAAAGGCGTAGTCCGGCACAGGGGTCGAGAGGTCATTGCCCATGGCCTTGGAGTATTCCAGGAAATCGGCGGTCATCACCGCGCAGACGGTGTGGATACCGGTGTCAGCCGGTCCGGTCTCGCAGCAGCCGTTGCGGAAGAAGCCGGTGACAGGGTCGAGGGAGCAGGCGATCAGCTCTCCGCCCAGCACGTTTTTTGCATCCTCGTCGTATCGAATGGTCATGGGCCCATCCTAGCTCGTAAGAGGGGGCCCCGCCTAATTGAGAACGGAGCTCGCCCGTGATCGCCGCCCGGCCGCGCCGCAGCGCCCTCTACATGCCCGCCGCCAACGCACGCGCCATCGAAAAGGCCCGCGACCTGCCCTGCGACGTGGTGATCCTGGACCTGGAGGACGCCGTCGCCCCCGACGCCAAGGAGATCGCCCGCCAGCAGGCCGTCGAGGACGTGAAGGCCGGCGGGTTTGGCCGTCGCGAGGTGGTGATCCGGGTCAACGGCCTCGACACCCCCTGGGGCGCGGACGACCTGGCCGCCGCCGCCGCCGCCCGTCCCGACGCCATCCTGGCCCCCAAGGTCTCCAGCGCCGCCGACGTGGCGGCCTACGACGCGGCGCTGTCGGGCGCGACCCGCCTGTGGGTGATGATCGAGACCTGCGCCTCGCTCTTCGCCCTGGACGCCATCGCCGCCTGCACAGGCGCGAGCCGCCTCGACGCCCTGGTGATCGGGACCAACGACCTGGCCAAGGAGATGCGCTGCCGGCTCACCGTGGAGCGGGCGCCCCTGGTGGGACCGCTGTCCCTCAGCGTCGCCGCCGCCCGGGCCCACGGCCTGGTCATTCTCGATGGGGTCTATAACGGCATCGCCGATGCTGACGGCCTGGCCCGGCAGTGCGCGCAGGGGGCTGAGTTCGGCTTCGACGGCAAGACCCTGATCCATCCGGGCCAGATCGAGGCCGCCAACACCGCATTCTCTCCGGCTCCAGACGAGGTCCATTGGGCGCGCATAATTGTCGCCGCCTTCGATTCGCCGGAAAACGCCTCTAAGGGCGTGCTTCGAGTCGAGGGACGCATGGTGGAGCGGTTGCATATGGTCGAGGCGCAGCGTCTGATCGCTGTGGCCGACGCAATCGCCGCGGCGTGAGGCAGGATTTGGAAAACCGGGTGTCGAGAGTCTGGCGCGTCGCCGCGGCCTTTACGGGCCTGATCCTGAGCGCGCCCATGGCCGCCGCCCAGGATGTCGATCCTATCGGCGCCCTGCTGGATCAGGCTCAGCCGACGTCGGAGGCCATCCCGACATCCCCGCCGCCCGCCGCGCCCGTCAGCCCGCCGCCTGTCCAGGCTCCGGCCCTGGAGACGCCGGCTCCGACCACGGCCCCGGTCCCCAGCGCGCCTGTCGCCACCGCCCCGCCGGTCAGTACCTCCCCGCCGCCCGCCACCTACACGCCGCCGCCGGTCTATAACAGCCCAGCCGCGGTCCAGGCGCCGCTGCCCTATGTGAACACGCCGCCCGTCTACCGGCCGCCGGCCTACACGCCACCAGCCTACGTCCCGCCGCCCTATGTCGCGCCCGCGCCGCGCCGGCCCCGCCTCACCGCCCCGGTCCATATCGACGAGATCGGCAAGACTCCGGAAGCGCCGCCGACCGCTGTCGACCTCAGCTATGAAGCGCGCATGCGCTCGTCCTTCAACTCGGCCCAGGGTCTGCAGGGGCCGCTGGACGGCGCCTGGAGCCTGAGGGCCGGAGGCGCGGAGCTCTACGACCTGCAACTGGTGGACAGCGGTTCCGGAAATCTGGAGGGCGCCTGGCGCGATCCCCGCCGGCGGGGCGCCAACGACGCCTCGGGCTTCATCGACACCATTAGCCGGGTCGGGGGCCAGCTCATCATCCGCCTGACGCCGCGCCCCGGCGCCGAGCCCTCGATCCTGATGCTCAACGCCGACAGCAACGGGAGCTGGTCTGGCGAACTGACCGAACGCGGCGAGCGCCGGTCGGTGACGATGCGCCGGAACTGAGAGGCCCTAGCCCCCTCCGTCACGCGCATATCTGCGCGCGCCACCTCCCCCGATACGGCCTGCGGCCTGGGGGAGGAACAAGTAGCGCCAAATTCCTCCCCCAGCGCGAAGCGCGGTTCGGGGGAGGTGGATCCGAGCGCAGTGAGGAGACGGAGGGGGCTAAGCCCTCTCCGCCCCCTATAGCTCCAGCGCCCGCCGCGCGATCTCCACCGCGTAGTTCAGCTCGTCGGCCATGTAGGTCTCCGCCGGGCTGTGCCCCCAGACGGGTCCGGGCCAGGCCGGGTCGTCGCGCCTGCGCCCCACAACATGGACGTGGAGCTGCGGCGTCACATTGCCGAGCGCGCCCACATTCAGCTTGTCGGGCGGGGCGCCCACCGCCTCCCCCAGCACCCGCAGCGCCTGGCCCGCGCGCACGATCTCCTCCATCAGCACGCCACGGTCCGACGCCGGCAGGTCCTCGATCTCCCGCAAGCTTTCGCCCCTGGGGATCAGCACCAGCCAGGGATAGCGGGCGTCGTCCTGCAGCCGGACATGGCAGAGCCGCAGGTCGCCCAGGGCGTGGGATGTGGCCAGGAAAGCGGGGTCGAGCTGGAGCATGCCGACAGGATGACCACGCGCCCGCGCCGCCGCAAAGGGCCTAAACTCCGCGTGCGGCATTGCAGCAAGGCGGTGGTTTGAGCTACGGGGACCCCCGACCTGGCGCACCTGCCGTCCCGCAACAGCTATCGGAGCAGCCCCATGACCACCAAGACCCCCATCCGCGTTGCGGTCACCGGCGCGGCCGGCAACATC
>JAZKFM010000272.1:1574-6532 GCA_040386415.1 Pseudomonadota bacterium | reverse complement strand
TGCTGATCTATGTGGTCGGCATCCGCGACCCCCATATCGCCATCGGCACCTCCGCGGCGGCCGTGGCGGTCAACGCCCTGGTGGGTCTCGGCGCCCAGGCCCGGGCCGGCCGGGTGAAGTGGCGCTGCGCGAGCGTCTTCGCCATTGCGGGCCTCCTGGGCGCCCTGGTCGGCGCCCAAATGGCCAAGCAGGTGGCGGGCGAGGATCTGATCCTGTGGTTCTCCGCGGCGATGGCGGCGGTGGGCCTGTCGATGCTGGTCCCGCGCAAGGGGGCGGGCGATCCCTTCGTGACCCTGACTCCGGCCCTCACCGCCAAGTTGGCGCCGCTCGGTCTCCTGGTCGGGCTGGCGGCGGGCTTCTTCGGGATCGGCGGCGGCTTCCTCATCGTGCCGGGCCTGATGGCGGCCACCGGCATAACCATGGCCCACGCGGCGGCCTCGTCCCTGGTCTCGGTGGTGCTGTTCGGCGCCGCCACCAGCGCCAGCTACGCCGTCTCCGGACAGATCGACTGGCCGGTCTTCCTGGCCCTGGTGGCTGGGGGCGGGCTCGGCGCCCTTGCGGGCGGCCCGGTGGCCAAGGCCCTGGCTGAACGGGCGACCCTCGCGCGCCAGATCTTCGCCCTCTTCGTGATCGCCACCGCCGCCTATGTCGCCGCCCGCGCCCTGCACATCCTGGGCTAGGTCTGGTGCGCCGCCTGGACTTTGAACGCGGACTGGACCATCCCTGCGGCGCGAGTTGTTGAAGAGTCTCAGTACGTTGTCTCCTGCCGCCGATTTCAAGGGCTACCTCCTGTTCATGGGCGTGCCCGATGACGGCAGGGTGATGGCCCAGGGGCAGGGGCTGCTGCGGCGGCCGACCTATGTCTTCTCCGGGACCTGCAGCTTCCTGGACTATGTCGGCGAGCGCTTCGCCGGCGCCCGGGAGATCTGGTTCGCGCCACCGGCCGGCCCCATGAGCCTGCGGGTCGCGCCGGGACCGATGGTGAACTACCTCGCCGACCCCGACATCTACGGCGTGGCCCTGGGCAAGGCTGAACGGGTGGCCCGCGCTATGGGGGGGCCGTGCCTCAATTGGCCAGGGGCGGTGTTGCGGTCCGGTCGCGACTCAGTGGCCAGGGCGCTGGCGGGCATTCCGGGGGTGGTGGCGCCACGCACCGAGCGCCTGAGGGGCTCAGGGCCTCCCGAGTTGGCGCGCATGATCGCCGACCTGGGGATGCGCTATCCCGTCCTGATCCGCCCGGTCGGCGCTCACGGCGGCAAGGAGCTGCTGCGGATTGATGGTCCTGGCGATCTGGAGGGGCTGGTGGCGGGCTGGATGTGCGACGCCCCGCTCTACGTCACCGAATTCCATCCGTTCGCCGACCCGGACGGCGTGCATCGCAAGTACCGCCTCGCGGTGATCGGAGACCAGATCATTCTGCGTCACGTGATCATCGGCGACACCTGGCTGCTCCACGCCGACAGCCAGGCGGAGGGCACCGAGGCCGATGAGGAAGCGCGACTGGCGAGCTTCCAGGAGGGTCTGTTGCCGGTAATCGCGCCCGCGGTTCACGAGATCGCCCGCCGCCTGGGGCTCGACGTCTTCGGAATCGACTGCCACCTGGACCAGGATGGGCGCCTCCTGCTGTTCGAGGCGAACGCCTGCATGAACTTCTTGGCGCGCAGCGTGCCGCCGCCCAATATGTGGGACGCCCCCGTGGAGGCGATCCGTTCGGCCCTTCTAGCTCTGCTGGCTGACCCGACGCGCTGGCGACATGCCGGGGACGGCGGGAGCCTGGGAACCCCGCCATGAAGCTCCTCTACTCCCCCACCTCGCCCTACGCCCGCAAGGTCCGCATCTGCGCCATCGAGCTGGGGATCGCCCTGGAGGAGGTGGTGGTGGGCGCCAACCCGTCCCAGGCCGCCGATCCCGTACTGGCGGCGGCCAACCCCCTGGCCAAGATACCCACCCTGGTGCTGGAGGACGGGCGGGCGATCTATGACAGCCGGGTGATCGTCGACTATCTCGACAGCCTGACCGACAGGGCCCTGGCCCCACGCTCGGGCGACGCCCGCTGGACCGCTCTGGTGGAGCAGGCGGCCTGCGACGGCGTCCTCGATGCGGCCCTGCTCAGCCGCTACGAGCTGGCCATGCGGCCCAAGGAGATGCGCTGGCCCGAGTGGCTGGCCGGGCAGGCTGCCAAGATCGAGCGCGCCCTGGACCTGCTGGAAACCTCGGCCCGGGACGCGGCCAACCCCGGCCTGGGGGACATCTGCGTGGCCTGCGCGCTCGGCTATCTGGATCTGCGCTTCCCGGAGAACGGGTGGCGCGCGACCCATCCGAAACTGGCCGCCTTCTTCGCGGCGATCTCCGATCGGCCTTCGCTGAAAAACACCTCCCCGGCCTGACCCAACGGCAGGCGCAAAGCCTGCTAAGCTCTCGTCACGGCGGCCGACCAAAGAGCCCGCCGACGACCGGAGGACAGACGACCATGGCCCACGACGCCGCTTCGATGAACGCCCTTCTGGCCAAGCAGAAGGCCGCCCACCTGCGCGACGGCGCGCCCACCGCGCAGCAGCGGATCGCGCGGATCGACCGCTGCATCGGCCTGCTGATCGACAACCGCAAGGCCATCGAGGACGCGCTCAACACCGACTTCGGCTCGCGCTCGCGGGAGGCCACGGCCTTCACCGACATCGCCGGCTCCATCGGCCCGCTGAAGCACGCCCGCGACAGCCTGACCAAGTGGATGAAGCCTGAGAAGCGCAAGACAACGCCGGCCATCCTCTCCCTGTTCGGGGCCAAGGCCGAGGTGCGGTTCCAGCCCAAGGGGGTGGTGGGGATCATCAGTCCCTGGAACTTCCCGGTGAACCTGACCTTCGCCCCCCTGGCCGGGGTGCTGGCCGCCGGCAACCGGGCGATGATCAAGCCGTCGGAATTCACGCCGGCCACCTCCGAGCTGATGGCCGTGATGTTCTCCAGCGTGTTCTCCGAGGAGGAGATCGCGGTGATCACCGGCGGTCCGGAGGTGGGCCAGGCCTTCTCGGACCTGGCCTTCGACCACCTGATCTTCACCGGCGCCACGGCCATCGCCCGCCACGTCATGAAGGCCGCCTCGGCCAACCTCGTGCCGCTCACCCTGGAACTTGGCGGCAAGAGCCCGGTGATCCTCGGCAAGTCGGCTGACATGGCCACGGCCGCCGCCCGGGTCATGAACGGCAAGACCCTCAACGCCGGCCAGATCTGCCTCGCGCCCGACTATGTCCTCACCCCGAAGGACCAGCTGGAGGACTTCATCGGCCACGCCCAGGGCGCGGTGGCCAAGATGTTCCCCACCATCCGCGACAACCCCGACTACACCGCCATCGTCGCCGACCGGCACTATGACCGCATCAAGGGCTATGTGGACGACGCCCGGGCCAAGGGCGCGCGGATCATCGAGATGAAGCCCGAGGGCGAGGACCTGACCCAGCAGGAACACCGCAAGATCGCGCCGACCCTGATCATCGATCCCACCGACGACATGAAGGTGATGCAGGAGGAGATTTTCGGTCCGGTTCTGCCGGTGAAGACCTATTCCGGGCTCGACGAGGCCATCGCCTATGTCAATGCCCACGACCGTCCGCTCGGCCTCTATTACTTCGGCTCCGACGACGCGGAGAAGGAGAAGGTGCTGAACGGCACCACGGCCGGCGGGGTGACCATCAACGACGTGGTCTTCCATGTCGCTCAGGAGGAGCTGCCCTTCGGCGGCGTCGGACCGTCGGGCATGGGCAGCTATCACGGGGTCGACGGCTTCCGGGAGTTCAGCCACCGCAAGGCGATCTACACCCAGATCAAGAAGGACATCGGCCCGCTCGTGCAGATGCGCCCGCCCTACGGCCCCGGCATCCGCAAGTATCTCGAAGGGGCGATGAAGCGCTGAGTGGGAAGAGGAAGAGTGGGAACTCCGCCCGCATCCCACTCCACCTATGCCTTAGGGGTCTTGAGGGACTGCAGCGCCCGCTCGTGGGCGTAGGCGGCGACGTCGCTCAGCGCGGCCTGCAGGGCGATGCGAACGCTCTCCAGGCGCACCGCGCCCTGTTGCTCGGCCACCTCGCAGGCGTCCCCCAGCTGGAAGGCGCCAACGCCCCGCGCCGCGCCCTTGATGGTGTGGACCGCGTCCAGCCACCCCTCGCTGGTGGGATCGAGCATCGCCGACCACAGATTGGCCTGCTCGCGGAACAGGGCCAGGACCTCGTCGACGACGTCCTGATCGCCTGCGGCGAAGCCTTCGAGGTACGCAAAATCCACCGCGCCGGTGAGGTCTCGCCTGGCCAAAAAATTCGTCCCCTTACCCGCCTTGCTTTCAGCGAGGCTTCAAGTATGTTCCGCGCCCTTGCCGACAGGCCCTCGCGGGCTTCGAACGGTACGGGTGCATAGCTCAGTTGGTAGAGCAGCTGACTCTTAATCAGCGGGTCGTAGGTTCGAATCCTACTGCACCCACCATTCGCTTGGTGGACGGACTTTTCCAGACCTTCACGACTTCGCCATCCCCGCCCGGCGCGTGGAGAAATCGCCTACGCGGCTAGCCTTGACCCCCGCCATACTCTATCTTCTAAGTTACGACTCCGGCCCTGGCGGCTCAGGTGTTTGTTTTCTTTGAATTTAAGACTGAGGCCATTGAAATGACCACTGCGGCTGTGATCGACAAGAAGGCCCTGCTGGCCAAGTACATCGCCGAACGCGACAAGCGCCTGCGGGCCGACGGCAACGCCCAGTACCTCGAGGTGAAGGGCGCCCTGGCCCACTACCTCGAAGACCCCTACACGCCGCGCGTCGAGCGGGCGCCCAAGACCGATCACGTCACCTTCGCCTTTGTGGGCGGCGGGTTTGCGGGCCTGGTGACCGGCGCTCGCCTTGTGGAGCAGGGTGTGACCGATGTGCGCATCATCGAGAAGGGCGGCGACTTCGGCGGCACCTGGTACTGGAACCGCTAT
>JAZKFM010000272.1:0-1538 GCA_040386415.1 Pseudomonadota bacterium | reverse complement strand
CGCCCAGTGCGACACCGCCTCGATGATCTACATGCCGCTGCTCGAAGAGACCGGCCACATGCCGACCGAGAAGTATGCGCACGCCCCGGAAATCCTCGAGCAGTGCCAGCGGATCGGCAAGCAGTACGGCCTCTACGAGAACGCGCTCTTCCACACCGAGGTGAAGGACCTGCGCTGGGACGCCGGCCGCTCGGTCTGGGTGATCCGGACCAACCGCGACGACGAGTTCACGGCCAGTTTCATCGGCCTGGGCACCGGGCCGCTGCACGTGCCCAAGCTGCCCGGCATTCCGGGGATCGAGACCTATACGGGCCACTCATTCCACACCAGCCGGTGGGACTACGACTACACCGGCGGCGACCCCAAGGGCGCCAGGATGGAGAAGCTGGCCGACAAGCGCGTCGCCATCATCGGCACCGGCGCGACCTCGGTCCAGGCCGTCCCGCACCTGGCCAAGGCCTGCAAGCAGCTGTTCGTCGTCCAGCGCACGCCCTCCTCGGTGGATGTCCGCGCCAACAAGCCGATCGATCCTGAGTGGTTCGCCGAGATCGCGACCCCGGGCTGGCAGAAGCGCTGGCTGGAGAACTTCACCGCCAACCAGGCCGGCGGAAACGCCGAGGAAGACCTGGTGATGGACGGCTGGACCGACCTGTCTCGCCGCATCCGCGCCAAGATCTCCCAGCTGCCCCGCGAGGGCCTGACCCCGCAGAAGATGCTTGCCGCCTACGAGGACAGCGACTTCGAGAAGATGGAGGAGATCCGCGCCCGGGCTGCGGCCATCGTCAAGGACCCCGAGACCGGCGAGAAGCTGAAGGCCTGGTACCGCCAGCTCTGCAAGCGCCCCTGTTTCCACGACGCCTATCTCCAGGCCTTCAACGAGCCCAGCACCACCCTGGTCGACACCGACGGCCAGGGCGTCGAGCGCATCACCGAGAAGGGCTTCGTGGTGGCCGGCGTCGAGTATGAGGTCGACTGCATCATCTACGCCTCGGGCTTCGAGGTCGGCACCGAGTACAAGCGCCGCGCGGGCTTCGAAGTCACCGGGGTGGGTGGCCAGACCCTGTCGGAGGCCTGGGCGGACGGCATGAAGTCCAAGCACGGCATCCACGTCCTGGGCTTCCCCAACGCCTTCTTCGTGCAGCCGACCCAGGGCGCGAACCTGATCTCCAACGTGCCGCACAACCTGACGGAATCGGGGCGCACCATCGCACTCACCGTGAAGCACGCCCTCGACGTCGGCGCCAAGGAAGTGGAAGTGACGCCGGAGGCGCAAACTGCCTGGGTCGATCTGCTGCTGACCGGCGCCGGCCGCATGATGGGCGCGCCTGACTGCACCCCGGGCTACTACAACAACGAGGGGCAGAACCCCGGCCCTGCGGCCAAGTACAACGTCGGCTACCCCCAGGGAGCGACCGCCTTCTTCAAGTACATCGAGGACTGGCGGACATCGGGCCAGTTCGAGGGGCTGAGCTTCCGGTAGGGAGCGTCCTTCTCCCCTTGCGGGAGAAGGTGGCCCTGCGGAGCAGGGTCGGATGAGG
>JAZKFM010000271.1:0-1843 GCA_040386415.1 Pseudomonadota bacterium | reverse complement strand
GGAATAGAACTGGTTGCGCAGGATCATGAAGGTCCAGGCCTTCATGTTGGTGCCCGGCTGATAGCTCGCCCGGTTGTTCCAGGCGCGCAGCAGGGCGTCCTGGGCTAGGTCGTCGGCCTCCACGGCGTTGCGGCACAGGGAGTGCGCAAAGGCCCGCATGTGGGGGATGAGAGCGGTCAGTTCGCCCATGAAATCCTTGTCGGCGGGGATCGTGGTCGCGGTCATGAAAGGCCCTCTGGAAATCATCTCGGAGGGGGCCGTCACCAACCCCCGTGAAAACCAAACGCGGCCGTTGCGATAAAGCTCCGCCATTGGGAAAAGAATCTTGGCTGTGGGATTTTCCAACTGTCATCCCCGGGGCTTGTCCCGGCCACCCATGATCTCCGTGGTTCAGCGAGGACCTGTGGCGTCGGCCAAGCCATCTGCGGCGAGGCGGACATCATGGATCCCCGGGACAAGCCCCGGGGATGACGAACAAATGGGATAGGCGGCTTCCGTCAGGCCCGCGCCGTCACCAGCCAGCAGGCTGAGCTCATCGCCACCAGGCCGTCCGCCTCGTAGGGCGCCAGCCGTTCGGCCACGGCCGTGCGCACCTTGGCCTGGGTCGCCGCGTCGGCCTGCTGCAGCATCGCGCCCAGGGCGCCCATGCGCAGGCTCAGCGTCATCAGGTCGGGCAAGGCGATGGGGGTGGGGACGTCCAGGGGGACGATGTCGATGTCGCGCCAGCCGCTCGTCTCCAGGATGCCCCGCACGCGGTCGGGCCTGGCGAAGGCCCAGCGGCCCGGCGCGTCGGGGTCCGACTGCGGCATGGGCGGCAGGAAGGGGGCGGCGGCTTCCACCGGGGCGCCGGCCAGGGGGTTGTCGGCGGGGCTGCGCCAGCAGGCGAAGGCGAGCTTGGCGTCGGGCTTGCACGCGCGGCGCAGGTTGGCGAAGGCGGCGGCGGAGTCTGAGAAGAACATGACCCCGAAGCGGGAGATGGCGGCGTCGTAGGCCGCGGACCCTAGGTCGAAGGTCTGGGCGTCGCCTTCGAGGAACTGCGCGTTGGCGATCCCCTGGGCCGTGGCCGAGGTCCGCGCGGCCTCCAGCAGTGGGGCGGAGACATCGACACCGACGGCGCGGCCTTGCGGCCCCACGCGGCGGGCCATGGCCAGGGTGGTGGCGCCGGCGCCGCAGCCGATGTCCAGCACCGCGCCGCCCGCGCCCGGGAAGCCGGCGGCGACCACGGCGTCACAGATCGGCTGATTCAGGCGGTCCATCAGGTCCTGCAGCTCGACCCAGGCTTGGCCGCCGGCCTGACCCCAATAGGCGGCCTGGGTGGGGGGCTGGGGGGATTGGGCGGTCACGGGCGGCTCCTGGGACTTGCGGTCATCGGTCGGGTGAGGACAGTGTGCAAGTTCAAGCCGACTTGAGGTCAAGCGATGAGTGACATCGATATCGCGCAGCTGGCGCGCCGCTCTGGGGTGCGGGCCTCGGCCCTGCGCTATTACGAGGACAAGGGTCTGATCGCCTCGTCCGGGCGGCGGGGTCTGAAGCGGCTGTTCGATCCCGAGGTGCTGGAGCGGCTGTCGCTGATTGGTCTGGCCCAGGCCGCCGGCTTCTCCCTGGAGGAGATCGCCGCCATGCTGGCCGGCGAGGGCGGGCCGCGGATCGACAAGGCCGAGCTGGCGGCCAAGGCCGATGCGCTCGACCGCCGGATCGAGGAATTGACCCGCATGCGCGACGGCCTGCGCCACGCCAGCGCCTGCCAGGCGCCCGAGCTGATGGGCTGCCCGCACTTCCGGCGCATCGTCCGCGTGGTGGGAGGCGAGGCGGCGCGGCGCGCGCGGTCGCGGTTCCGGGTGGA
>JAZKFM010000270.1:0-1699 GCA_040386415.1 Pseudomonadota bacterium | reverse complement strand
AGCAGGTGCGGCTGGTCGCCCAGCGCCTCCCGCAGGCGGAGCTCCATGAGGGCGCGGCGGCGTGTGTCCAGGATCACCCGCCGCTGCAGGACGATCAGCGCCAGGCCAAGGCCCACCGAGGTGGTGATGATCGCCACCGCCCCCAGGCCCGAGGCGAGGTCATGGGCCGGCGCCGGCGGCAAGCTGAGGGTGAGGCCGGCCAGCAGGGAGACGCAGATCGACGCCAGACTGATGGCCGCCCCCATGGCCAGGCGGTCAATGCGGCCCATGGCGGCGGCGGCGGCCATGGGCGCCAGGTGCCATACGGCCAGGGGACCGGCGACGCCACCGGTGAGCAGGGCGGCCAGGACGCCCCCCGCGCCCCAGTTGAACAGGATCAGGCTGTGGGCCGCCACGTGCCGTGAGCGGGCGAGCACCAGGCCGGCCAGGGCGGGCGCCGCACCCAGGGCCAGCGCGCTCATGCTCGAGGCGGTCTGGAGGATCGGGGCGAACAGCATGACGCCCACGCCGAGGCTCAGCACGGCGAGCCAGGTCGCGTGCCACCATATGAGCTCCTGCGGCGGTTGTCCGCCGGGGGTCCCCATGGGTCGGGTGGACACGTTCTCGACCACGTCTAGCTCGGGACCTCCGCCCATCCGCGCGCGCAAGGCGCCAGCTCGGAACATTACGCCGGGAGGTGAGTCCCTGCGAGGCTCCTCGCGTCCTGGGGGATGAAGTCCAAGCCCATGATCTTTCAGGAAGAAACGAAATCGTAAGCGCCGGGCCCCCACATTGAGGACCAACAGTCAAAGGCGCGAACGTCTTCATGGCCCACCCGGCGGCCCTTCCCGATAATGACGACCACACCCCGCTCGCGGCTGCGCCGCGGTCGAGCGCCCGCGCGCGCCGTCAGGCGGCCCTGGACGACCAGCAGCGCTCCTTCCTTCGGATGGTCAGCCACGAGCTGCGGACGCCGCTCAACTCCATCCTCGGCTTCTCGGAAATCATCTCCCAGGAACTCTACGGCCCGCTCGGCGCGCCGCAGTACAAGGAATACGCCGGGATCATCCGCGCCAGCGGCCAGCGCCTGCTCAACCTGGTGAACCAGATTCTGGAGATTGCGCGCCTTGAAGGCCGGGCCATGGACCTGGACCTGCGGGTCGAGGCCCTGGACCACGCCATGGACGACGCCCTGGATGGCCTGCGCGAGGAGATCGCCAACCGCAATACGGTGGTCATCGTGCGCGAGGAGGGATCCCTGCCGTCGGTGAAGGCCGATCCGCGCGGCCTGCGCACCGTGCTCACCAACCTGATCCATAACGCGGTGGTGTTCTCGCCGGAGGGCTCGGCCATCGAGATCACCGCCACGCGAGACGGCGAGGAGATCGACATCCGCGTCCTCGACCAGGGTCCCGGCATCGACCAGGCCGATATCGCCCGCCTGCTGCGTCCCTTCGAGCAGGGTGACAGCGCCCTGACCCGCCGCAGCGAGGGGGCGGGCCTGGGCCTGCCCATCGTCAACCTGCTGTGCCAGGCCATGGGCGGCCGGCTGAAGCTGATGCCGGGTCCTCAGGGCGGCCTGCTGGCCAGTGTTCGCCTGCCCGCCGACTGAGCCCCCGGTTGCGCCCGGGCCTTGGGCCGCTTAAGTCGCCGACAGCATGCGCACCATCGAAGACGACCTCGCCGACCTGGTCTCGGAGTTCGACCTCCTGGAGGATTG
>JAZKFM010000269.1:0-8171 GCA_040386415.1 Pseudomonadota bacterium | reverse complement strand
ATAGAATCTTGGATGAAGAGGTAGCGGTAGGGCCTGGGCAAGCCGGGGACAAAGCGCAGTGTCGCACCCCTTTTTCGACTCCCTTTCCCCAACCCCAGCCCGCTCTGTCCGCAGAGCCAAGGCGCCGCTGTGGATTGTGTTAACGAAGTCTTAACGTGCTGATCGGCCTTAATGATTCATTAACCCCACGGCTCCGGTTCGGGTGAATGAACACGAGTCTTTCGCTGCGCGCCCCGCCATGGGGCCCGAACCGCCGCGCCGCAGGGACAGCCGGCCCACGGGCGCATGGCGAACCCCGCAAACGGCGCCCGTTATCCGCAGGCCCGGCCTTCGACGCGCGAATTGGCCGCGGCTATCCCCAAGCGCGCCCGGCTTCGCTAAGAAGGTATCGACTCCTCTATCCCCAGATATTTCGACGCACCCGCCAACGGCGACCCGGACCCGATGACCTCACGCTTCGCCACCTATTTCCATGTGCACCTGGTCTCCGACTCCACCGGCGAGACCCTGAACGCCATGGCGCGCGCGGTCTGCGCCCGGTTCGAGAACGTCCTGCCCATCGAGCACATCTACGCCCTGGTCCGCTCGCCCCGGCAGCTGGAGCGGGCGCTGACCGACATCGAGGCCGCGCCTGGCGTGGTGATCCACACCATCGTCGACGACGAGCTTCGGGCCGCCCTGGAGGAGGGGTGCCGCAAGCTGGACATGGCCTGCATCCCGGCGCTGGATCCCCTGGTCTCGGCCCTGTCGCGCTATCTGGGGGCGGCCCTGACCCGCCGGGTGGGGGTGCAGCACGCCCTGGACAACGACTATTTCAACCGCATGGACGCGCTGAACTACGCCATCGGCCACGACGACGGCCAGGGCGGCCAGGACCTGGACCAGGCCGACGTGGTGCTGCTGGGCGTGTCGCGCACATCGAAGACGCCCACCTGCATCTACCTGGCCCACCGCGGGGTGCGGGCCGCCAATGTGCCCCTGGTTCCAGGCCGGGCGCCGTCGGAGAAGCTGCTGACCCTGAAGAACGCCTTGATCGTCGGCCTGACCATTTCGCCGGACCGGCTGATCCAGATCCGCCGCAACCGGCTGCTCAGCCTCAAGGAGGACCGGGACTCCACCTATATCGACATCGAGGCGGTCCGGCAGGAGACGGTCCTGGCGCGCCGGCTCTACGAGCGGATGGAATGGCCGGTGATCGATGTCACCCGCCGCAGCGTCGAGGAGACGGCGGCCGCCGTGCTCAACCTGCTCAACGGCGGCCACGGCCAGATCGAGGTGCTGGGATGAGCGGCCACCAGATCATCCTGGCGTCGAAGAGCGCGGCCCGCACCGCTGTGCTCAAGGGCGCGGGCGTCCCCTTCGAGACCGCCGTCTCCGGCGTCGACGAGGAGGCGGTGAAGACCGCGATGCTGGGCCAGGGCGGCACGCCCCGCGAGGTGGCCGACGCGCTGGCCGAACTGAAGGCGGTGAAGATCTCGCGGAGCCGACCGGGCTTCGTGATCGGCGCCGACCAGACCCTGGAGTTCGAGGGCGGCCTCTACGACAAGGCCGAGACCGTCGAGGCGGCCCGCGAGCGGCTGAAGCTGCTGCGCGGCAGGCCGCACAAACTGCATTCCGCGGTGGTGGTGGCCCGGGACGGCCAGCCGATCTGGCGCGAGGTGGCCACCTGCACACTCACCATGCGCGCGTTCAGCGACGATTTCCTGGAGGCCTACCTGATCGCCGAGGGCGATGAGGCCCTGGGTTCGGTGGGCTGCTACCGGCTGGAGAGCCACGGCTCTCAGCTGTTCTCCAAGATCGAGGGCGACTACTTCGCCATCCTCGGTCTGCCCCTGCTGGGACTGCTGGACCTGCTGCGCAAGCACGGGGCGCTGTCGGTATGACCAGGATCACCGGCGCCACCGTGGTGGCGGGCGTGGTGGGCCACCCGATCGCCCACTCCATGAGCCCGATCCTGCACAACGCCTGGCTGGCGGCGGCGGGGATCGACGGGGTCTATGTGCCCTTCGACGTCTCTCCGGAGAATTTCGGCAGCTTCATCAACGGCCTGCGCGGCGGCTCGCTCTCGGGCCTGAACGTCACCGTGCCCTTCAAGACCCAGGCCCTGGCCCTGGCCAACGAGGTCAGCGAGCGGGCGCGCCTGGCCCAGGCCGCCAATGTCCTGGTGTTCAGGAGAGATGGCGCGATCCTCGCCGACAACACCGACGGGTTGGGTCTGCTCACAGCCTTCGCGGTCCAGGCGCCCGGCTTTGATCCCGCCGCAGCCCCGGTGGCCATACTGGGGGCGGGCGGCGCGGCGCGGGGCGCGGCGGCGGCCTTCCTCAGCGCCGGCGCCCCCGACATCCGCATCCTCAACCGCACCGTGGCCCGGGCCGAAGAGATCGCCGCGGACCTGGGCGGTTGCGTCCGCGCCTATGGGCTGGACCAGGCGGGGCATGCCTTCGCCGATGTCGGCGCCCTGATCAACGCCACCTCGGCCGGGCTTTCCGGGTCGGGGACGCTGGACGTACCGATCGCCGCGACGCCGGCGACCGCGGTGGTGATGGACATGTTCTATAAGCCCCTGCTCACCCCGTTCCTGGCCCAGGCCCAAGGCCTCAACCGCCATACCGTGGACGGGCTGGAAATGCTGATCGGCCAGGCCATACCGGCCTTCCACGCCTTCTTCGGCCAGCCGCCGCCGGCAGGCGTCGATGTCCGAACCCTCGCCAAGCAAGCCCTGGGACTTTGAAACAATGCTGATGATCGGCCTGACCGGCTCCATCGGGATGGGGAAATCCACCACCGCAGCCATGTTCCGCGAGGCCGGCGTGCCGGTCTATGACGCCGACGCCGTGGTGGCCGACCTCTATCTGAAGGGCGGGGCCGCCGTCGAACCCCTGGAGGCGGCCTTTCCGGGCGTCACCAAGGACGGGGCGGTCGATCGCGAGGCCCTGCGTCAGCGCGTGCTCGGCGACGACGCGGCCATGGCCAAGCTCAATTCGGTGGTCCACCCGCTGATGGGGGCGGACCGTACCGCCTTCTTCGCCCGCGCCCAGGCGGCCAAGGCCGACATGGTGGTGATGGACATCCCCCTGCTGTTCGAGACCAAGGGCCACCTCAACATGGACGCCGTGGTGGTGGCCTCGGCGCCGGAAGACCAGCAGCGCGCCCGGGTCCTGGCCCGGCCCGGCTGGACCGCCGAGCGCCTCGACGACATCCTGAAGCGCCAGCTGCATGACAGCGAGAAGCGCAAGCTGGCCCATTTCATCGTCGAGACCGGCCACGGCCTGGATCATGCGCGGGCCCAGGTGCACGAGATCATCGCCGCCTTGCGGGACCCGGCCCGTCGTCCCCAGAAAGACACGCCCGCGACGTGACGCCTCGGTTGAAGCCCGCCCCGAAGCGCGGCATCTAGAGCCATGGCCCGCGAAATCGTCATGGACACCGAGACGACCGGATTCGAGCCGCACCTCGGCCACCGGCTGGTGGAAATCGCCTGCCTGGAGATCGAGGACTTCCTGCCCACGGGCCGGCACTTCCACGTCTATATCGATCCCGAGCGCGACATGCCGCCGGACGCCGAGCGGGTGCACGGCCTGTCGGCGAGCTTCCTGCGCGGCAAGCCGAAGTTCGCCCACCCCGAGGTCAGCCACGCCTTCCTGGAATTCGTCGGCGACGCGCCGCTGATCGCCCACAACGCCACCTTCGACCGGGCCTTCATCAATCACGAGCTGGGGGTCTGCGGCCTCAACATCGTCGAAGACCACCGCTGGATCGACACCCTGGCCCTGGCGCGCAAGCGCTTCCCGGGCATGGCCAACTCCCTGGACGCGCTCTGCAAGCGCTTCAAGATTTCGCTCACGGAGCGGGAAAAGCACGGCGCCCTGATCGACGCCCGCCTGCTGGCCGCGGTCTATCTGGAGCTGAAGGGCGGCCGCGAGCGGAGCCTGGAGCTGATGACCCAGGCCATGGACACCGCCGCCTATGCCGTGGCCAACCCCTCGGTCTACGGCGCCCGGCCCCGGCCGCTGGCGCAGCGCTCCACCGACGCCGAGCGCGAGGTGCACGCGGCCTTCATCCGCGACGTCCTGAAGAACGACGAGCTCTGGGTGCGGTTCGGGCTGTAGAGCCCACCTCCCCTCCCCTCTGGGGGAGAGGGCAGGGTGAGGGGGTCCGCCCGCCGCAATGCGTAGGACGCGGCCACAGCCCTCACGGCCGTCTTCGTAGATTTCGGGTTCTAGAGCCCATTGGGCTCTGGCACCTGCGCGGCCCCCTCACCTACCCTCTCCCCCGCAGAGGGGGAGAGGAGGGGATGCGGTTCAGCCTCGCCTTGTTCGTTTACGCGTTGCCGATCTGCGGGGCGCCGTCGGCCTGGGCGCGGCGGGCGGCGTAGACGCCGGCGAAGTCGATGGGGTCCAGCAGGAAGGGCGGGAAGCCGCCGTCCGACGTGACGTCGGCGATCACCCGGCGGGCGAAGGGGAACAGGAAGCGCGGGCATTCCACCAGCAGCACCGCCTCAAGCTCGTCCTGCGGCACGCCGGCGATCTCGAAGACGCCGCCATAGAGCAGCTCGACGTGGAAGACCGGGCCGTCCTCGCGGGTGGCGCGGGCCGAGAGCTTCAGATCCACTTCGAAGAAGCCGTCGTCGCGGCCGCGGGCGTTCATTTCCACGCCCATGTCGATGGAGGGCTGGCTGGCGCCGGCCCGCAGGCTGTCAGGCGCGCGCGGATTCTCGAAGCTGAGATCGCGGATAAATTGGGCGAGGATCCGGATTCCGGCCTCGGGCAGGCCGATATCGGCGCCGTTTTCCTGGCCGGCCGCGTCAGTGTCGCTCATGGTGGCGAAGATTCCGTGCTCTAAGGACGTCCATTCACGCCCTGTTTGGGACCGGCGCTGCTATCATGCGACTTTCGTCGATGCAACGTCGCCCCTGACGGGGGCGTTGCAACGTCCTATATTAGGCTCCACCCCCCGTCTCCAACGAAGCGATAGTGTTTTGCCGATCTTAGAGCTGATCATCTTTGCAGGCCTCGCGGTCGTCGTGCTGTTCCAGCTCTATTCGGTGCTGGGCCGCAGGGTTGGCCGACAGCCGGAGGACAATGCCGGCGATCCGGCCCTGGCCACCGTCAAGCCCGCGCGGCTGGAGGGCGACGAGCCCCAGGCCGCCGAGGCCGCCGAGGGCGTGGCCCTTTCGGGGCTGGCCGCCGTGCGCGCCCGCGACGCGAACTTCGACCTTTCCCGGTTCCTGGGCGGGGCCAAGGGCGCCTATGAGATGATCGTCACCGCCTTCGCCGCCGGCGACCGCGACACTCTGCGCAACCTGCTGGCGCCCGGCATCCTGGCGAGCTTCGACGCCGAGATCGCCCGCCGCGAGGCCGAGGGCCGCACCGAGCTGGTGGAGTTTTCCCATCCGCCCCGCGCCGATCTGGAGAAGGCCGACGTCAATGGGGACACCGCCCAGGTCACCGTCCGCTTCCTGGCCGAGTTCCGCAGCCGCACCAAGGGCCCCGAGGGCGAGGGCGTCGACGATCGCCGCACCGCCGAACTTTGGACCTTCGAACGCAATCTTAAGAGCCGCGACCCCAACTGGACCCTCGTCCGCGTCGACGCCGCCGAGGCGTAGGACCTATCCCGGCCCCCGGCCGTTCCAGCCCGGAGTCCGTCGTGGCCCCACTGAAAATTCTCCTGGCCAGCCTCTGCGCCCTGACCCTGGCCGCCTGCGCCACCGCCAAGCCGGGTCCCACGCCCCGTCCGGGCCCGCGCCCGACCCCTGCGCCGGCTCCCGCCCCCGTTTTCGAGCAGTTCAGCGACCTGCCGGGCTGGGCGGCCGACGATCATGCCGCCGCCTTCGAGGCCTACCGATCCACCTGCGGCGCGTCGCGCGACCCTGCCATGGGGGAGATCTGCCGCCGGGCGCGGGCGCGGCCCCTGCTCTCCGGGCCTGAGGCGCGGGCCTTCTTCGAGGACAATTTCCGCCCGCAGGCCCTGCCGGGCGAAGGGATCCTGACCGCCTATTACGCGCCGGAATACGAGGCGCGCGCCCGCCCGGACGCCGAATTCTCCGCGCCCGTGCGCCCCAAGCCCGCCGACCTGGTGTCCAGCGGCCAGGGCGGCCGCGACGCAATGCAGCGGGGACCCGACGGCAAGCTTGGCCCCTATCCCGACCGCACGGCCATCGAGACCTCGCCCCCGACCCAGGTGCTGGCCTGGATGCGGCCGGAGGAGCTGTTCTTCCTGCAGGTCCAGGGTTCGGGCGTGGTGACCTATCCGGACGGCCGACGGGTCAAGGTGCTGTTTTCCGCCACCAACGGCCGGACCTTCGCCGGTATCGCCAATCCCATGCGCGACCGCGGGCTGCTGGCCGCCAACAACACCTCCGGCGAGGCGATCCGCCAATGGCTGGCCGATCATCGCGGCCGCGAGGCCGACGCGATCATGCGGCTGAACCCGCGCTACGTCTTCTTCACCACCGCCCCGGACGACGGACGCCCGCCCGTGGGCTCGGCGGGGATCCCCCTGCCCACCGGCCGCGCCATCGCGGTGGACCCGAGCCGGCATTCCAGCGGCGAGCTGTTCTGGATCGACGGGGTGGCCCCGATCCTCAACGGGGCCTTCCCCACCTACCGGCGGCTGGTGACGGCCCTCGACGTCGGCGGGGCGATCAAGGGTCCGGTGCGCGCCGACCTCTATCTGGGCCAGGGCCAGCGCGCCGGGACCGAGGCCGGACGCGTGCGCCATACCCTGCGGATGCACCGCCTGGTCCCCAGGGTCGGTCCGGGCCGGTGAAACGGCCGATCCGGCCCGACGAGCAAAGGCTGTGGTCCATGGTGGCGGCCACGGTC
Source organism: Pseudomonadota bacterium (assembly GCA_040386415.1). Lineage (GTDB taxonomy): Bacteria > Pseudomonadota > Alphaproteobacteria > Caulobacterales > Caulobacteraceae > Phenylobacterium. The sequence continues at coordinate 1,347 of JAZKFM010000269.1, read as the reverse complement.
CACCCCATGCCGGGCCGCACGGTCTCCAAGGCTGAACGCGACGCCCTGGCCGCCCAGATCGACCGCAATGCGCCGGCCGCGCGCATCCCAATCCCCGAAAAGCCCGCGCCCAAGCGCCCGCCGCATCCGTGGCTGGGCCCCGCCGACATCGAACCTCGCCGCAAGCACCGCATCGCCCGGGAGCGCGAGGAGATCGGCGGCCGCATCGACCTGCACGGCATGGACCAGATGCAGGCCAAGGCCGCTCTGGAGGGCTTCGTGCTCGGCGCCTGGAACCGCGGCGACCGCGCGGTGCTGGTGATCACCGGCAAGGGGGCGATGGGTGATGGCGTGCTGCGGCGCATGACCCCGGAATGGCTGTCCGCGCCCGCCCTGCGCAATGTCGTGGCCGGGATCTCCGAAGCTCACCGCAACCACGGTGGGGAGGGCGCGCTCTATGTGGCGCTGAAGCGCAAGGCGCGGTCCTGACACCCCGCTCATCCCCGCGAAAGCGGGGACCCAGGTGTTTTTGGTTTGCTGTGTTCGATCCACCCCAACCCCGCCAGGGATTCGATTGGGAGAAAAAGCCTGGTCCCCGCTTTCGCGGGGATGAGCGGATCTAAACTCAGGTGGCCTCGACCCGCGGCAGCTCTTCCTCCGCATCCTCCTCCAGGCTCCATTCCGCCGCCACGGTGGTGACCGCGACGTCGGCGGTGACGTTGCCGATGGTCCGCGAGATGTCCGGCAGGGTCTCCACCGCCAGCAGCAGGGGCAGCAGCTCCATCGGCACCCCCATGGCCATGGAGATGGGGCCAAGGGTGGTGAAGAAGGTCACGGCGCTGGCGATGCCGACGGCGGCGAGGCTGACCGTGGCGGCCACCAGCACGCCAACCACCATCACCAGGGGGCTCAGGGGCACGCCGTAGATGTGGGCCACATAGATCACCACGGCCATGTTGCCGGCCGGGCTGGTCATGCGGAACAGGGCCACGGCCATGGGCAGGACCGTGCCGCGCACCTTGTCGGGGACGCCGAGCTTCTGAGCGGTGTCCAGCATCGCGGGAAGGGAGGCCAGCGACGACTGGGTGGAGATGGCGACGGCCTCCACCGGGATCATGGCGCGGACGAAGGCCATCAGCGGCACCTTGCCGAACACCACCGCCAGGATGACGGCGATGACCGCCATGCTCAGGCACATGATGGAGACGATGATCACATAGTGGCCCAGCACGCCCACCGCGCCGAGACCCGTCCGCGCGCCGGTGACCAGGGCCAGGGCGAAGACCCCGAAGGGCGCGGCCCACAGCACCCAGTGCACCAGGGTCATCATGGTGTCCTTCACCGCGTCGAAGAACCCGAACAGCGAGG
>JAZKFM010000268.1:0-4420 GCA_040386415.1 Pseudomonadota bacterium | reverse complement strand
TCGAGGTGTTGCCGGGCGCCCACATCAATCCCGAGCTGACCATGGGCGAGAACATCGCCGACCTGGGCGGATTGCTGCTGGGCCTGGACGCCTATCACCTCTCCCTGAAGGGCAAGCCGGCCCCGGTGATCGACGGCCTGACCGGCGACCAGCGGGTCTTCCTCGGCTGGGCCCAGGTCTGGCGGTCGAAGTCCCGCGACGACCGCACCCGCCAGCGGCTGGTCTCCGACCCCCACGCGCCCGAACAATACCGGGTCAACATCCCGGTGCGGAACATCGACGCCTTCTACGAGGCCTTCGGCGTCAAGCCCGGCGAGAAGATGTATGTGGCGCCCGAAAAGCGCGTCCGCATCTGGTGAAGACACGAGACGATGGGGCCGGGGAAATCCGGCTCCATTATTTTGACTCCTGCGTCAAAAATTGTCTCAGGCAAAAATTTGGCCCGTTGCGGGGGATAATCGCAACGGGCCTTATTTTGAGCCGAAGCTCTTATTGAGCGGGCGTTTCCTCCCCGAAACGCCGGAGACTGTCGAACTGGTGTCGCCATGTCTCTCGCAGGACTGAGAAAACGGCAATTTCTCGCCCGAGTCAATGCGCCCGAACCTCCCGTGTGGCGGAAATCTGATCAGATTTTCGCGATCAGGTGGATTCAATCGGGCAGCGGCGCCATTTTTGACTCATGTGTCAGTTCTTCACTCGCATAGCGAGCGCCTCGAACGGCGCACAACTTGTTTCAAAGACGAAATCGGGTCGTGACGCGGTGACCGGGCCGCGCCCCTTCGCGGTCAGCAGAAGAGAGATCGCCGCGATGCGGTCCACAGGCGCCAGCACCCCGTTCGGACGGCGGGTCGCGCCGGCCGCCACCAGATCACCGATCAGGTCCGCGTCGCCCTCGCTGTCGGGCCAGACCAGGGTCGCGCTGTCGTGGGCGGTGGCGCGCGCCTCGATCACCCGCAGCAGGCGCTCGGCGACAGCCAGCTGGCTGTCGGACCAGGTCGCCCGCAGCGACGCCGCAAGTTGAGCCTGGCTCTTCAGAATCACGCCGTCGCCGAGGATCTTCAGGCCATTGGCCACCAGGGTCGCCCCCGTTGTGGTGATGTCGACGATCAGTTCGGCGGCGCCGGCCGCCGGAGCCCCCTCAGTCGCGCCGCTGGACTCGGTGATCCTGTAGTCGGCCACGCCGTGGCGGGCGAAGAAGGCCCGGGTCTGCACCAGGTACTTGGTGGCCACCCGCATGCGTCGCCCGGTGCGGCCCACGATGTCGTGCGCCACCTCCTCCAGGTCAGCCATGGTGTCGACGTCCAGCCAGCTCTTAGGCACGGCCACCACCAGGTCGGCGCGGCCGAAGCCCAGGGCCCGCAGCAGCAGGGCGCGGCTGTCGAGGTCGCCGCCACGCTCGCGCAGCAGGTCCTCGCCGGTGACGCCCAGGTGGACCTCGCCGCTTTCGAGGGCCTCGGCGATGTCGCCGGCCGACAGCAGGCGAACCTGGGCGCCGGCCAGGCCCTTGATCTCGGCCATGTAGCCGCGCGCGCCGCCGGTGACCGCCAGCTTCAGCCCGCAGTCGCCCAGCCATTCCTCGACCTGTTCCTTCAGGCGGCCCTTGGAGGGGACCGCGATGATCAGCGGCGCGCTCATGCTTCGCCTCCCTTGAAGGCTCGCCAGGGTCGGACCATGCAGCCCACGGCCCGCCCGCCGGCCGGGCCATTCAGACGCGCCGGCAGTCCGTCATAACGTCCGCCCACGGCGACGGGGCGATCGGCCCCCAGCGCGGTCGAGCGAACCTCGAAGGTCAGGCCGTCATAATATTCGAAGGCGTGGCCCAGGGTGGTGGCCATCAGCATGGCCCCCTCAGGGACCCCGGTCTTGGTCAGCAGGGCCAGACGCGTCTCCCACTGGGCCAGGGCGGCGCTCAGGGCCTCGCCCTTGGCGCCCGGAATGGCGCGGATCGCGGCGAGCGTCTTGGCCGGTGTGTCGGCGATGCTCAGGAATCTGCCCAGGCTTTGCGCCTGGTCGACGCTCAGGGCCGGCGCCCTGGCGGCTTCTGCGCGGCGGATCAGGCGTTGGGCGATCTCGGCGGGCCCTCGGCCGCCGACTGGCTCGATGCCCGCCAGAGCCCAGACCTCTTCCAGCAGGACGGCGGCCTCGTCCGGCGAGCGGCCCGCCAGCAGGTCAGCCAGGCCGCTGCTGTCTGCGGGACCAGCCTGCGCCCCGGCGCGGGCCAGCTCGGCCTGCAACAGGCGGGGCCGGGAGGCGGCGCGCTTGAGGCGGGCCGCCAGCGACGGCGCCAGGTCCAACCCGTCCACGAAGGCGGCGAACAGGCCGATATCCCCCAGCCACAGCAGCAGATCTTCTCGCCCGCCGGCGACGGCCGACTTCCAAGCCAGGGCGGCGATCTCGGCGTCGGCCTCCAGGTTCGAGGCGTCCTGGGCGTCGAACCGCTCCAGGCCGATCTGCACGAATTCCTCGGCCCGGTCGGGATGATCGGGCGAGGCGCGGAAGGCCTTGCCCTCGTAGTAGTAGCGGCCCGAAGCCGCCCCGCTCTCCAGGTGCTGGCGGGTGACCGGCACGGTGAAGTCGGGCCGCAGGCAGGCCTCCTGCCCGCCCTCGGCCTGGACCACGAACAGGCGCGCGCGCATCGCCTCGCCCGCCAGTTCCAGCAGCAGACCCAGGGGCTGGAGGGTCGGGGCGTCGACACTTGAGGCCCCCGCGCTCAGCGGCGCCCGGAGGTTGGCCAGGACGTCGGCGGGAACTCGCGGTTCGGCCCTCATTTGGAAGCATCCAGGATGCGGCGCAGGGCCGGGATCAGCTCGGCGCGCGGAATTGTCTGCTGGCCCGGACGCTGCTCGCGCCACTCGGCGTTCTCGGTGACCCCGGCCGACAGCTCGCGGCCCAGGTCGAGGTCCTTGATGGTCACGGTTCCGGCGGCGATCTCGTCGCCCCCCAGCATGATGGCGGCCGGCGACATTCGGCGGTCGGCGTACTTCATCTGCGGCCGCATGCCCGAGCTGCCGAGATAGACCTCGGCGGCGATACCGGCGGCGCGCAGTTCGCCCACCACGCCATAATAGGCGGCCATGTCGTCGGCGCTGAAGGCGATCACCACCACAGGGCCCCGCGCCTGCCCGCCCAGGTCCCGCCCCGCCGCGCGCAGGGCCGAGGTCAGGCGCGAGACGCCGAAGGAAAAGCCGGTGGCCGGGGTGCGTTCCCCGGTGAAGCGAGCCACCAGGTCGTCATAGCGCCCGCCGCCGCCCACCGAGCCAAACCGCACCGGGGCGCCGTTCTCGTCCCTGGTGGCCAGCAGCAGCTCGGCCTCGAAGACGGGGCCGGTATAGTATTCCAGGCCGCGCACGATGGACGGGTCGAACATCGCCCGGTCCGGCGCGACCCCCATGCCGATCAGCGCCTTGTCTATCCGCGCCAGTTCCTCCAGCCCCTCGTCGCCCTCCGGCGAGCCGCCGATCACGTTGGCGATGCGGTCGAGGGTCTCGGAACGGCCGTCCATCCCGGCCGCGGTGAAAGCCAGCACGGCCTCGGCGGCGGCGGCGTTCAGACCGGCCCCCTTGGTGAAGGCGCCGGACTCGTCCTTGCGGCCTTCGCCCAACAGCAGGCGCACGCCCTCCGGGCCCAGGCGATCCAGCTTGTCGACGGCGCGCAGCACCGCCAGCTTCTGGCCCTCGGTGGAGACCCCCGCAGTGGCCAGCAGGCCGTTCAGGAGCTTGCGGTTGTTGATCTTGATGACATAGGCGCCGGCCGGAAGGCCCGCCGCCGACAGGCCATCGGCGGCCATGGCGATGATCTCGGCGTCGGCCTCGGGCCGGCTCGAGCCCACGGTGTCGGCGTCGCACTGGGTGAATTCGCGGAAGCGGCCGGGGCCGGGCTTCTCGTTGCGCCAGACCGTGCCGAAGGCGTAGCGGCGGAACGGCTTGGGCAGGGTCTCCCAGTTCTGCGCCACGAACCGGGCGAGCGGCGCGGTCAGGTCGTAGCGCAGGGCCATCCACTGCTCGTCGTCGTCCTGCAGGGCGAAGACGCCCTCATTGGGACGGTCGGCGTCGGGCAGGAACTTGCCCAGAGCGTCGGCATATTCCAGCGCGCCCGTATCGAAGGCCTCGAAGCCGTAGCGTTCATAGACCTCGGAGACCTTGGCCAGGATCTGGCGTTCGGCGGTGAGATCGCGCGCGCGGCGGTCGTTGAAGCCGCGCGGCGCGCGGGCTTCCGGACGTGTCGGGTCATTCGTCATGGCGCGCGCTTAAGCGATGGCGGCGCGCGCGGCAAGGCGCGGGCGCAGGCGTTGCGAGCTGGGGGCGGAGAATTCCATCGTCTGTATCCCTGAAGTGGTGGGGTGCGACGGATGGGACTGGCGATCTGACTGAGCCCCATCCGCGTCTGCGGAGGGCTCGAGGCCGGGGAGTTTAGGCCAAAC
>JAZKFM010000267.1:0-5647 GCA_040386415.1 Pseudomonadota bacterium | reverse complement strand
TGTGAATTTCAGCCACGGCGGCCACAAGGACCACGCCCGCACCATCGCCAATGTCCGCGCCGTGGAGGCCCTGGTGGGCCGTCCCCTGGCCGTACTGGCCGACCTGCAGGGGCCCAAGCTGCGGCTGGGTGAATTCGCCGACGGCAGGGTGCGACTGAAGGTGGGACAGGACTTCCGCCTGGACCGCGACACCGCCGCGGGCGACGCCTCCCGGGTCTGTGTCCCCCATGCCGAGATCTTCGCGGCCCTGAAGCCCGGCGCAGACATCCTGCTGGACGACGGCAAGGTGCGGCTGAAGGTCGGCAAGTGCGGGCCTGACTTCGCCGACACCGTCGTGGTGGCGGGCGAGGCGCTCTCCGACCACAAGGGCCTGAACCTGCCGGGCCTGGCCATCCCCATCCCGGCCCTGACACCGAAGGACCTGGAGGACCTCAACTTCGCGCTCTCCCAGGGGGTCGACTGGGTGGCGCTGTCCTTCGTGCAGCGCGCCTCCGACATGGCCGAGCTGCGCCAGATCGTGCAGGGCCGCGCCGGCGTCCTGGCCAAGATCGAGAAGCCCGCCGCCCTGGAGGCCCTCGACGAGATCCTCGACCTCTGCGAGGCGGTCATGGTGGCGCGTGGAGACCTGGGCGTCGAACTGAACCCGGAAGACGTGCCGGTGGTGCAGAAATCCCTGATCCGCGCGGCGCGGACCCGGGGGATCCCGGTGATCGTCGCCACCCAGATGCTGGAGAGCATGATCTCCGCCCCCACCCCCACCCGCGCCGAGGCCTCCGATGTGGCGGGCGCGGTCTATGAGGGCGCCGACGCCGTCATGCTGTCGGCCGAGACCGCGGCGGGTCAGTATCCGGTGGAGGCGGTGACCATCATGGACCGCATCCTCACCCGGGTGGAGCGCGACCCGCGCTGGCCCGAGCTGATGCGCGCCGAATATCCGGTGGAGGACGCCGACGCCGACGCCCTGGTGGCCGCCGCCCGCCGCGCCGCCGAGGCCGCCTCCACCGCCTGCCTGGTGGCCTTCACCACCACCGGCCAGACGGCCCTGCGCCTGTCACGGGAACGGCCGCTTCAGCCGACCCTGGCCCTGACCACGCGCCTGACCACCGCCCGCCGGCTGGCCCTGGCCTGGGGCGTGGAATCCCGGGTCGTCGACGAAATCTCCGATCCCGAGGACCTGGCCCGGGTGGCGGTCGCCGTGGTCACCGAGATGGGTCTGGCGCCCCCCGGCCACCGGGTGCTGATCCTGGCGGGCCTGCCCATGGGCTCGCCCGGCGCGGCCAATATCCTGCGGCTGGCCCATACGCCGATGAAGCGCTGAGACTTCGTTCAAGGTTGAACGACTTCCGTTTCAGGAAATTCGGACTGGCGCCGAGCTGTGGCCTCGAGCCTGGACCACGATCTTGCCTCCGATCCGTTCGAACAGCAGGTCCACCTTCTCGTCGCCGACCCGCAGGCCGTCCACCGCCAGGACATCGATGCCGATGGGCAGGCGCGGATCGGTGATCTCGACTCCCCCGCCCGATCCGCTCACGCATATCCCCAGGCACGCCTGCAGCATCATGAACACCGACCCCGCCGCCCACGCCTGGGGCAGGCAGGCCACCGGATAGTTCACCGGCGGTTCGCCCGCGTTGCGCATGAAGCCGCAGAACAGCTCCGGCAGCCGCATCTCGAAGCTGGCGGCCGTCTCGAACAGGCCGGAGGTCAGGTTCACCACCCCGTCCCGTTCGCCGTAGCGCGACAGGCCCATGGCGCAGACCGCGGTGTCGTGGGGCCAGACCGAGCCGTTGTGATAGCTCATCGGATTGTAGCGGGACTCGCCCGTCGCCAGGGTCCGCAGGCCCCAGCCTGAATTGAAGCGCGCCGACAGCAGTTGCTCGGTGACCTTCTTCGCGCGTTCCGGTGAGGGCAAGCCGCAGAACAGCAGGTGGCCCGGATTGGTGGTCCGCGTGCGGCAGAGCGCGCCGTCGCCGTCGATGGCGATGCCGTAGAATTGCTGGTCCTCCATCCAGAACCGGTTCTCCACCGTCTCGCGGATGTGTTCGGCCTTTTCGCTCCAGCGCTTCTGACTGGCGAGATCCTCTCGCTGCCCGGCGAAGTGAGCCATGGCCTTGTAGGCGGCGAAGGCGTAGCCCTGCACCTCCACCAGGGCGATCGGCCCGTCGGGGAACCGGCCGTCGGCGTGAAACACGCTGTCCTGGCTGTCCTTCCAGCCCTGGTTGGCCAGGCCGCTCTCCTGGCCGCGAGCGTAGTCGATCAGCCCGTCGCCATTGGTGTCGCCGAAATGCTCCATCCAGGCCGTCGCGGCCTTCAGCGCCGGCCACAGGTCCTCGATCAGGGCCATGTCGCCGGTCCGTTCGGCATAGGCGCCGGCCAGGGCCACGAACAGCGGCGTGGTGTCGACCCCGCCGTAGTAGCGGCCGAAGGGCACCTCCCCCAGGGCCGGCATCTCGCCCTTGCGGGTCTCATGCATGATCTTGCCGGGCGCGGAGTCGCGGAAGGCTGAAACCTCCTCGGCCTGGTGGGCGGCGAGGTAGGTCAGGACCCCCTTGGCCAGGGAGGGCTCGAACCACAGGATCTGCCAGGCGGTGATGATGGCGTCCCGGCCAAAGGCTGTGGAGAACCAGGGGATGCCGGCATAGGGATAGGGCCCGGTCTCCATGCGGGTGGTGAGCAGGGCCAGGTCGGCCCGCGACTTCTCCAGCCACTCATTGAACAGCCGGCCTGAACTGCGCAGCCGCGCGCCGTGTCGCCGCCGCGCCCGCATGTCCCAGCGGGCGCGGGCCGCGCCGTCGCGGAACCGCTCCCGGTTGGGGGGATGGGCCTCGGCCGCCCCGATCTCCAGATAGAGCTCCAGCTGCCCCTCGGGCGCCAGGGAGTACATGAAGTCGGCGCGCTTCTCGGTCAGGCGGCCAGGCGGGTCGGAAAAGGCGATGACACTGGTCCGCTCAATCTGGTCGAGCCCCATATAGGTGAACCGCACGCGGCGCCCGTCGACCACCGGCGGCAGCATCTGGCCGCGCCGGGCGCGTTTCATGCCGCGCACCTCGAACATGTCGCGGAAATCCGCCCCGAACTCGATGGCCAGCGGCAGCAGCACCACGTCGCGGCTGTAGTTGGTGCAGGTGATGCGTTCGTAGAGCCGCTCCTCCCACAGGAACCGCTTGCGCTCGATGTGCAGCACGCCCGGCGGTCCCACCGGGCCGCCGGGATAGGGCAGCTCCTGGTTGGCGCCGTTGAAGGTGAAGAACACATTGTCCTGGGCGATCGCCGCCGACAGCAGGGACGGCGGCCGGTCCCCCAGAAGAACGCGGAACCTCGACAGGATGCGGGTGTCGTTGTGGAACAGGCCGTCGCCGGCCCCCAGGATGTCGCCATAGGAGTCGGCCACCACGAAGGTGTCCTTGTCCTTCAGGGCGTGCAGTCGGTGCGGCGTACGCGGCTCGACCGACTCGCCCTGTTCGACCGGGGCCTGAGGCGCCGGCGCCAGATCGTCCATGTGCTCTGCCTCAGGCGTTTGCAGCGAAGGCGAGGCTGACCGGTGCGCCCAGCCGGGCGTAGAGGTCAAGATAGCGCTGGGCCATGGCGGTGGCCGAGTACTTCAGCTCGAACTGCTGGCGCACGACACGGCGGTCCAGGCTGGGCGCCCGTCGCGCGGCCTCGACCGCTTCATCCTCGTTGCGCACGATGAATCCGGTGACTCCATCCTCGATCACCTCGGGCACCGAGCCACAGGCATAGGCCACCACCGGCGTGCCACAGGCCATGGCTTCGATCATCACCAGGCCGAAGGGCTCGGGCCAGTCGATGGGGAAGAGCAGGGCGTCGGCCCCGCCCAGGAAGGCGGACTTCTCGTCGTCGCCGATCTCGCCGATGAACTGGATCAGCGGCTCGCCGAGGATCAGGGGTTCGATCTTGTCCTGGAAGTAGCGCTGGTCGGCGGCGTCCACCTTGGCGGCGATCTTCAGTGTCTTGCCCAGGCGCTTGGCGATGGCGATGGCGCGGTCGGGGCGCTTCTCGGGCGAAATCCGTCCCAGGAAGGCGAGGTAGCCCTGCGACTGTTCGTGGAACTCGTAGATGTCGGTCGTCATGCCATGGTGGACGGTGCCCGCCCAGCTGGCAGAGGCCAGGGGACGACGCTGATCATCGCTGATGGAGACCAGGGGATATTGCGGCCAGCGGTTGTAGACCCCCTGCAGGTCCTTCAGGTCGAGACGCCCGTGCAGGGTGGTGATGGTCTTGCCGGCCATGTCCTCGAAGAAGGGGAAGTGGATCATGTCGGTGTGGAAGTGGATGACGTCGAACTCAGCGGCCCGCCGGCGCACTTCGGACAGCATGGACATGTGCGCGGCCAGGTCGCTCTTGAGCTGAGCCGGGTCCAGGCGGATCGCTTGATCCCGCACCGTCACCACCTTGGCCTTGGTCCGCGCATCGGCGCTGGCGAACAGGGTCACGTCGTGGCCCAGTTCCACGAGCGCGTCGGTGAGGTGGGAGACCACCCGCTCGGTGCCGCCGTAGAACCGCGGGGGCACAGCTTCATACAGAGGCGGAACCTGGGCGATCCTCATGGCGGCAATCCCTGGACTGTGGCGAGTTTCATCGCTCGGCGGCGCGACCGCGACCGCAAAGCCATAGCTCCCGAGATCGCGCGAAAGTTCCGGACCGGAACGCAGATTTTCTGATCCGTCCGGGCCGCGCCGCGTTATGGGCGGGAGATGATCGAATCCTTCGCAGACGAGGCCGCCCTGGCCGCCGCCGCGGCCGCCGCGACAGCTGACGTCCTGAGGGCCGGATTGGCCCTGCGCGGCCACGCCACCCTGATCGGCACCGGAGGCCGGTCTCCAGCTCCGGTCTATGACGCCCTGCGGGAGGTCGACCTCGATTGGGGCCGGGTGACGGTCAGCCTTTCCGATGACCGGTTCGTGCCGATGACCTCGCCGGACTCCAATGAGCGCCTTGTTCGCGAGCGCCTGCTGCAGGGCCGGGCGGCGGCCGCCACCTTCCTGCCCCTCTACGCCAACACCCCCACCCCGGAGGCGGCGGCCGACATCGCTGAACCGCAGCTCCGCGCCCTGGCCCCCTTCGACATGCTGTTCCTGGGGATGGGCGAGGATGGCCACGTCGCCTCCCTGATTCCCGGCAGCCCGGTGATGGAGGCGGGTCTGGACCCGGCCGGCGGCCGCTTCGTCATCGCCGTCCCGGCCGGGGTCGGCTCGCCGCCGGTGGCCCGCATCAGCCTCACCTTGCCGGCCTTGCTGGCGGCCCGCTCGGCCCTGGTGCTGATCCGGGGCGCGGTGAAGCGCGAGATCGTCGCGCACGGCTCGGGACTGCCCGTGCACGCCTTCCTCAAACAGTCTAAAGCGCCTGTGCGCGTCCTCTGGACGCCGTAGGGTCCTAGGAGCAATCCCCCATGCATCCGGTCACCGCCGCCGTCACCGCGCGCATCATCGAGCGCAGCCGCGAGGCCCGCGCCGACTACCTCGCGAGGATGGAGGCTGCGCGTCACGCCGGTCCCGGCCGCGCCAAGCTGTCCTGCGCCAACTGGGCCCATGCCTTCGCCGCCTCCCCGGAGGGCGACAAGCAGCGGATGCGCAATCCCAGCGCGCCGAACGTGGCCATCGTCTCGGCCTACAATGACATGCTCTCG
>JAZKFM010000266.1:10307-19911 GCA_040386415.1 Pseudomonadota bacterium | reverse complement strand
GCTTCTCCTGGGCCCTGGGCGGCTGGCTGCTCACCCCCTTCCTCCAGAAGGTGGGCCCGGAGGTGGCCGGGCGGCTGCGCCAGCGGGTGGTGGACGAGCTGAAGACCACCTTCGCCAGCCACTATTCGCACGAGATCTCGCTGGCCGAGGCCCTGAACCCGGAGATCATGGCCGGCTACAACCGCCGCGCCACCGGCGAGAAGTACCTGATCAACCCGAGCAAGGGTCTCTCCTAGCGATGGATGAGGGGCTGACGCGGCGCGGCGCGGCCTCCGCGCTGGGCGGCGCCCTGCTGATGGGCGGAGGTCTGGCGCACGCCCAGACCCCGCCGGCGGCGGCCCCGGCGATCACGCCGGAGGGTGAGGCGAGCCTCGAGCCCACCCAGGTGGCCAGCGGCAAGGACGCCTTCGCGCGCATCACCGTGCCGGTGACCATCAACGGCCAGGGCCCCTTCGACTTCATGGTGGACACCGGGGCCAACCGCTCCTGCATCTCCACGACACTCGCCGCCCGGCTGGCCCTGCCGGACGGGGGCAAGGTGGTGGTCAACACCATCATCAGCCGGCGCACCCGCCAGAGCGTGCTGGTGGACCGCCTGCAGGTGGGGACCCGCGCCCAGCGCCGGGTAAAGGTGCCGGTCCTGCCCTTCGTGGGCACCAATATCGAGGGCCTGCTGGCGGTGGACTGGCTGCGTGGTCAGCGGCTGGTGCTGAACATGGCCGACAAGCACGTCGCCATCACCAGTTCCCGGCGCGACACGAGCAGCCTCAAGCGGGTGGTGGTGCCGGCCCGCAAGCGCATCGGGCAACTGACCATCGTCGACGCCGACATGGGCGCCAAGCCGATCAGCTGCATGATCGATTCCGGCGCCCAGCTCTCTATCGGCAATCCCACCCTGCGCAAGATGCTGGACCCTCGGATCGAGGGGAAGCTGGAGAAGGTGACCATGGTCTCGGTGACCGGGGAGACCTTCGTGGGCGACATGCTCTACCTGCCGTTCCTGCGGGTGGGCGGCGTGCAGATGGGCAATGTGCCGGTGGTGTTCGCCGACCTGTCGGTGTTCGGCCTCTGGGGCCTGGCCGACAAGCCGGCCCTGGTGCTGGGCATGGACCTGATGGCTGAGTTCACCGTGGTGTCCCTGGACTTCGGGCGCTCCACGGTGACCTTCGAGATCGCCTAGAGGACCTTCTCAAGGACCACGAAGGCCAGGTCGTCCCGCAGGGGAACGCCGAAGCGGTCGTCGCCATAGGGAAAGGGCCGCGTCTCGCCGGTGGGGTCGTAGCCGCGCCTTGCGTACCAGGCGATCAGGGTGTCGCGGATATTGACCACCGTCATGCGGATGCGCCGCGCGCCCTTGCGCTCTGCGACCGCCTCGGCGGCATGGAGCAGGGTGCGGCCCAGGCGCCGCGCCTGGAGGTCGGGGCGGACGGTGAGCATGCCCAGATACCAGACCCCGGTCTCCGCCGGCTCCAGCCAGACCGTCCCCAGCAGCGGCGTGTCGGGATCGTCGCGCCACGCGAAAAGCGCGGCGCCCGGGGTGTCGGCGAGGTCGCGGGTGAGGGTCGCGAGATCGGTGCGCTGGCCCTCCAGATAGTCGGCCTCGGTGGTCCAGCCCTGGCGGGAGGTCTCGCCGCGATAGGCGGAGTTCACGAGATCGACGATGGCCGGCAGGTCGGCGGTGGTCGCGGGATAGAGCGGCATGCGGTCCTAGGCCTGCCGCCCGAACGGCGCCTCGAGGCTGTGCTGGGGCTCGGTGAACCAGGCGGCCCCGTCCTGCGTGACATGGAAGTGGTCCTCCAGGCGAACGCCGAAGGTCTCGGGGATGACGATCATCGGTTCGTTGGAGAAGCACATGCCGGGCGCCAGCGGGGTCTTGTCGCCGCGCACCAGATAGGGCGCCTCGTGGATGGAGAGGCCGATGCCGTGGCCGGTGCGGTGCGGCAGGCCCGGCAGGTCGTAGTCGGGGCTGAAGCCCTCGGCGGCCAGGACGCGGCGGGCGACGGCGTCGATCTCCTCGCACGGAACGCCGGGTTTCACCGCGGCGAAGGCGGCGGCCTGGGCGCGCTTCTCGATCCCCCAGACGCGGGCCTGCTCCTGGGTCGCCTGGCCGAAGACGTAGGTGCGGGTGATGTCGGAGTTGTAGCCCTGCACCCGGCAGCCGGTGTCGATGAGCACGAGGTCGTCCTGGGCCAGCGACTGTTCGCCCGGCAGGCCGTGGGGATAGGCGCTGGCCACCCCGAACTGCACCGCGCAGAAGGTCGAGCCGTCGTCGGCGCCCAGCGCCCGATGGGCCTGGTCGATGAAGCGGCGGACCTCGGCCGTGGTGATGCCCGGCGCCAGGATAAGGGCGGCGCGGCGGTGGACCTCCAGGGTCATGGCCTTGGCCTGGGACATCAGGGCCAGTTCGGCGGTCGACTTGATGGACCGGCAGCCGTCCACCACCGGGGCGCCGTCCAGCAGGGCCAGGTCGGGAGCGGCCAGGCGCAGGCCGTTGAACACGAAAAAGGGCAGGGCGGGGTCGATGGCCAGGGACTTGGCGCCGAGGTCGGCCAGAGTCTGGGCGGCCAGGGCGTAGGGGCTTTCATGCTCCTCCCAGAGCAGGAGCTCGGCCTCCACCAGCAGGGCGGCCTGCAGGGAGCCCAGTTCGAACCGGGGGCAGATCATCTTCAAGGGGCCGGTGAGCGGCAGGACCAGGGCCACCAGCCGCTCGGTGGCGTTCCAGGCGACGCCGGTGAAGTAGCGCAGGGAGGGGCCTGCCCCGATGATCAGGGCGTCGGCGCCGATCTGGCTCATCAGTTCGCGGGCGCGGGCGACGCGGGCGGCGCGCTCCTGCGGACCGATGGGCGGCGCCTTGGGCCAGGGCGTCAGGTCGGCGAGTTGTTCGTCTGCGCTCGATCCGCCGATGCCGTGGGTCATCCGATGCTCCTGGTCTAGCTCTGCGCCGACTCCACCCCTACAACTTCACGCCATGGCAGGCAGTCAGGATTTCGCCGTCGATCCGCGCAACGCGGCGGCGCGCCTCTATCTCAACGGCGATCTCGTCAGCCGCGAGGACGCCAAGGTCTCGGTGTTCGATGCGGGCTTCGTCCTGGGCGACGGGGTCTGGGAGGGCCTGCGCCTGCACAAGGGCGCGCTGCTGTTCCTGGAGGCGCACCTGGACCGGCTCTATGCGGGGCTCAAGGCCATCGCGCTCGATATCGGCCTCACCCGCGAGCAGCTCACCGCCGAGATCTGGAAGCTGCTGGACGGCAACGGCATGACCGATGGCGCGCACCTGCGCCTGATGATCACCCGGGGCGAGAAGGCCGCCGCCAACCAGGACCCGCGCAACTGGCTGGGCAAAACCACCATCGTGATCACCGCGGAGTACAAGTCGCCCAGCCCGGAGATCGTGACGCGCGGCCTGTCGCTGTTCACCTCCAGCATCCTCTGCACGCCGGCCCAGATGTTCGACATGCGGCTGAACTCCCACAGCCGCCTCAACCTGATCACCGCCCTGCTGCAGGCCATCGAGGCCGGCTGCGACGAGGCCCTGATGCTGGATCCCAGCGGGTTCGTCTCCAGTTGCAACGCCACCAACTTCTTCTTCGTCCGCGACGGGCGCGTGATGACCTCCACCGGCGACTTCTGCTTCAACGGGGTGACGCGGGCCAATGTCATCGCCCTGTGCCGCGCCAAGGGCGTCCCGATCACGCTCGGCGACTTCAGCCTGGACGATGTCTATGACGCCGACGAGGCCTTCGTGACCGGCACCTTCGGCGGGCTGACCCCGGTTCGGGAGATCGATGGGCATGTCCTGCCGGCCGCCCTGCCGGGGCCTGTGACCACGGCGCTGCGGGCCGCCTACGAGGAGCTGAAGGACGCGCAGGGCGCATGAGCGAGCCGGTGCGGATCGCCATGTGGTCGGGGCCGCGCAACATCTCCACGGCCATGATGCGCAGCTTCGAGAACCGGCCCGACACCGCCGTGGTCGATGAGCCCTTCTACGCCGCCTACCTGGCCCATACCGGGCTCGACCATCCGATGCGCGAGGCGGTGCTGGCCTCGCAGCCGCAGGACTGGCGCGAGGTGGCCGCGGCCATGGTGGGGCCGGCGCCGGGGGGCAGGGCGGTCTTCTACCAGAAGCACATGACCCACCACATGTTCGAGGGCGTCGGGCTTGAGTGGACGGAGCGGTGCCGCAGCGCCTTCCTGATCCGGGACCCCGCCGCGGTGCTGGCCTCCTACACGGTCAAGCGGGCCGAGGTGACCCTGACCGACATCGGCGTGGTCCGGCAGCGGGAGCTGTTCGACCGCGAGGCCGACCGCCTGGGTTCGGCGCCGCCGGTGGTGGAGGGCCGCGACGTGCTGGCCGATCCGCGGCGGGTGCTCGGCGCGCTCTGCGCGGCGCTGGGCGTTCCCTTCCTCGCCGAGATGCTGGCCTGGCCCGCCGGGCGGCGCGACACCGACGGGGTGTGGGCGCCGGCCTGGTATGACGCCGTGGAGCGGTCCACCGGCTTCGAGCCGCCCGGCGAGGCCCGCGAGATCAGGCTGCCTGACGACCTGCGCCGCATCGCCGACCAGGCGCGGCCGCACTACGAGGCCCTGGCCGCGCACACGCTCTGAAATCCGGGTCGACGACCTGACAATTCCGGGCGGCATAAACCCGATCTCAACGCTCGCCGATCATGTTCGCCAGGGTTTGGGGATTTTCGGGGCCGATGAGTTCGCAACGACTGCTGCCTATTGCGAATCTGAAGCCTGACGACCTGTCGGGTCTCAAGATCCTCGTGGTCGACGATCATTCCAACACCCTGCGCCTGATCACCGATGTGCTGCGGGCCGGCGGGGTGGGTGAGGTCTATACCGCCCCGGATGGCAATCGTGCGCGCGAGCTGCTGCGCCATCGCTGCCCGCACATCATCTTCACCGACTGGTCCATGCCGGTCATGGACGGGCTGGAGCTGGTCCGCTCGATCCGGCGCGCCGCCATCCATCCCGACACCCTGGTGCCCAACCCCGAGGTGCCGGTGGTGATGGTCACCGGCCAGCGCAGCGAGCGCGACGTCCAGATCGCGCGCCTGGCCGGGGTCAATGAGTTCGTGATCAAGCCCTTCACGCCGGCGGCCCTGCTGTCGCGCATCCAGCTGGTGCTGAAGAAGCCCCGGCCCTTCATCATCAGCGAGGCCTATGTCGGGCCAGACCGCCGCCGGAAGGTGGAGCTGAACTATTCCGGCCCCCTGCGCCGCACCTGCGACCCGGAGGAGGTCGCCGATGAGGTGGAACGCGAGATCGCCCGCGAAACCATCAGCGTCGAGCTGGAGGCCATGCGCCGCCTGATCACCGCCCGCGGCGGCGTGGATCGCGCCACCCTGCAGATGATCTACCGCGTCATGCAGCACACCACCTTCCGCGCCCGCCAAGTGCGGGACCGGACGGTCGAGCGCGCCTCGCAGTCGATGCTGGCCTATGTCGACGCCATGGGAGGCCCCGAGGCCTGCGACCCAGCGGTGATCGAGATCCACTTCGACGCCATCCGCAATCTGCTGGGCCAGGTGGAGATGGATCCCGTCGAGGCCGACCGGATCGCCCGCAACCTCGAGGCCGTCGTCTCCCGCAAGAGCGCCCGGCGTCTGGTGGCGGTGGTCTAGAAGCCTGTATACGGCTCCCATGGCCGAAGCTTTCAATGACCTGACCCTGCCCGAGGACAAGGCCGCCCGCTATGCGACGGTGGCCGAGGAGATCGCGTCCGTGCTGGAGGGCGAACCCAACCGCGTCGCGCGGATGGCCACCATCGCCTCCATGCTGGCCGCCAGCTTCGCGCACTATTTCTGGACGGGCTTCTACGTGGTCGATCCCGAGCGAGACCGTGAGCTGGTGGTCGGCCCCTATCAGGGCACGCTCGGCTGCCTGCGGATCGCCTATGGCCGCGGGGTCTGCGGGACCGCCGCGGCGACCGGCCAGACCCAGCTTGTGCCCGACGTCCACGCCTTCCCCGGCCACATCGCCTGCGACGGACGCTCGGCCAGCGAGGTGGTGGTCCCGGTGTTCGACCCCACCGGAAACCTGATCGCTGTCTTCGATGTGGACGCCACCGAACCGGCCGCGTTCGACGCCGTCGACGCCGCCTGGCTGGAGAAGATCCTGGCGGCCGCCTTCAGCTAGAGCCCGTTAAGTTTCCGGTAAGGCTGAGCGCCAAAAACATCAAGCAATTACAATGTGTTGTCCGTGTCCGAGCTGGGTGTTTCGCAGCGCCCGCAGACGAGCCTCTTCCAGTCGCGCCTGACGCGAAACGGCACACGTCCCAGGGCATGTAGATTGCAGCGTTGAGGTCCACCTTTCCCTAACCGGGACAAGCTAGGGCTTAAGACGATGTTGAGCGCAGAGACCTTCCACCCGAGCGAACTGTCGGAGACCGACATCTCCACCTGGCGCAGGCTGTGCGCCAGCCGGCCGGAGTTCGCCAATCCGCTGATGGGGCCTGACTTCGCCCAGGCGGTGGGGAAGGTCCGTCCCGACGCCCGGGTCACGGTCTGGCGCTGGCCGGGCCGCACGGCGGGGTTCCTGGCCTATCATCGGCGTCCGGGCAGCTATGCCCGGCCGATCGGCGCGCCGCTTTCGGACTATCATGGCCTGGTGGCCGAGC
Organism: Pseudomonadota bacterium; assembly: GCA_040386415.1. GTDB lineage: Bacteria > Pseudomonadota > Alphaproteobacteria > Caulobacterales > Caulobacteraceae > Phenylobacterium. The sequence continues at coordinate 13,286 of JAZKFM010000266.1, read as the reverse complement.
AGGGCCTGGACGCCGACGAGGCGATGGCCGTCGCTGGCGTGTCGGTCTACCGCTTCACCGGCCTCACCGATCCGAACCGCGCCTTCGCGGGCTGCGGCGCCGTGGAGCGCGAGAGCTTCGTGATCGAGCTGGAGACCACCGCCGAGGCCTATCTGGAGGCCCTGCGGGCCGCCAGCCCCAAGCGGTTCAAGAACTATCGCCGCCTGGACCACAAGCTGGACCGCGAGGTCGGCGAGCTGTCGATGCGCGGCGCGGACCGCGACCAGGCCGCCTTCGACACCCTGCTGCGCTGGAAGCGCGAGCAACTGGCGCGCACCGGCGCCCACGGCTTCCTCAACGCCGACTGGACGCAGGGCCTGCTGCAGTCCCTGTTCGAGCGCCAGGAGGGCGATTTCCAGGGGCTGATGGTCAACCTCTATGCCGGCGACCGGCTGGTGGCGGGGCACTTCGGCATCCGCCAGGGCGGCGTCTATCACCCCTGGATCGCCTCGACCGATCCGGACCTGGCCGCCTGGTCGCCGGGCCAGGTGTTCCTGGGCCGGGCCATCGCCGCCATGCCGGAGATGGGCCTGACCACCTATGACCTCGGTCCCGGCCACGAGCACTACAAGCGGCCCTATGCGCTCACCACCCGGATGATCGGGGAGGGCGTCGCCACCGCCGCCAACCTCGGCGGCCGCGCCGCCCAGGTGTCGGAACAGGCCTGGAGCCTGGCCGGCGCCCACGGACAGGGGCCCGTCGGACGGCTGCGCCGCAGGCTGGACATCATCGCCAGCAGCGAGCTTTCGTTCACCGGCCGCGCCCGGGGCCTGGCCCAGGCGATCGGGGCCCGCGTGCGGCGCCAACCGGCCGACCTGGAGGCCGTCTGACCCCATGGCCGCGCCGCGCGTCAGCCTGATTATTCCCACCCAGCGACGCCTGGACGGACTGGCCACGGCTGCGCGCTCGACCTTCGCCCAGGCGGGCGTCGATCCGGCGACCCTGGAGCTGGTGGTGGTGGACAATGACCAGGTCGCGTCGGCCGAGGCCTTGACCCGGACCCTGGCGGCCGAGGCGCCGTTCCCGGTGGTCTATGTGCATGAGCCCGAACCTGGCGTCGCCAACGCCCGCAACGCCGCCATGGAACAGGCCCAGGGCGAGTTCATCGCCTTCCTGGACGACGACGAGGAGGCCCCCGCCGGATGGCTGGCAGCCCTGTTGGACGCCCAGGCGAAGTACGACGCCGACGTGGTGTTCGGACCCGTGCGCGGCCGCGCGCCCGCCAGCGTCGTCAAGCATCGCGCCTATCTGGAGTGGTTCTTCTCCCGGGTCGGCGACGGGCCGCGCGAGGGGGTGATCGATCACTATTACGGCTGCGGCGACAGCCTGGTGCGCCGCGCCAGCTTGCCCGACCCCAAGGCGCCCTTCTCGGCGGTCCGCAATCACATCGGCGGCGAGGACGACCTGCTATTCGGCGGCATGCAGGCCACCGGCGCCAGGTTCGCCTGGGCGCCCGAGGCCTGGGTCTGGGAAGACCCGGTCCCGAGCCGGCTGAGCCTGCGCTACACGATCCCGCGCGCCTTCTCCTATGGGCAGGGCCCCACCAGCCACTGCGCCGCCCGCACGCCGCCCGACCGCCTGGGCGTCGCCCGCTGGATGGTGATCGGGGTGGGGCAGGCCGGTGTCTTCGGGCTGATGGCGGCCCTGCAATGGCTGACCCGCAGCCCGCGCTTCGCCTTCACCCTGGACCGCGCGGTCCGCGGCCTGGGCAAGACCCTGTGGGGCGGCCCCTTCAAGATTCACTTCTACGGCCTGAGGGCTCCGACATGAGCATCATCACCGACTGGACCCCTGAAAAGGGCGCCGCCTTCACCAGGTCGAACCTGGCCTTCGAGCACCGCCTGCATGAGCGGCCGATGTTCAACGACGAGGGCCTGGAACAGCTGCTGGACCGCTACCCGCGCGAGAAGCTGGGGGTCTTCACCATGGGCGAGGATCCGGTGGCCTGGACCACATGGCGGAGGGGCTCGGCCGGCGCCCTGTCGGGGTCCAAGCTTCTGGAGGCCGCGCAGTCGGGCCGCATCTGGCTGAACCTGCGGGAGACCAACCTGCACCTGCCGGAGTACGCCGCCCTGGGCGACGAGATCTTCGCCGAGAAGCAAGCCCACGCGCCGGGCCTGCACACCTTCAAGCGCGATCTGGGAATGCTGATCTCCTCGGCCAACGCCCAGGTCTTCTACCATCTGGACGTGCCGCTGGTGTCGCTGTGGCAGCTGCGTGGACAGAAGCGGGTGTGGGTCTATCCGGTGGCCGATCCCTATGTGGGGGACGAGGCGCTGGAGAAGATCGTGCTGCGCGAGACCGCCGAGCAGTTCGCCTTCAACCCGGCCTGGGATGCGGGGGCGGAGGTCCACGACCTGACGCCCGGCAAGATGGTCACCTGGGCCCAGAACGCCCCGCACCGGATCGAGAACGGCCCGATGCTGAACGTCTCTCTGTCCATCGAGTTCATGACGCCCCAGGCTCTGATGCGGGCCAATGTGATCTACGCCAACGGGGTCCTGCGCCGCCGGCTGGGCGCCCGTCCGCGCATCCAGAACGGCTTCACGCCCGGCGCTCTGGGCAAGCTGGCCGTGGCGCGCGGCGCCAAGGCGCTGAAGCTGCAGAAGCCCAACCCGCGGGTGCTGCCCACCAGCTTCAAGCTGGACGGCGAGCGGCTGGGGAGCCTGTTGCCGGTCTAGTTCCTTCCTCCCCCGTTTACGGGGGAGGAAGGAGGTTCACTCCGCCAAGAACAGGTAATCCTCGACCCCGGCATAGCCGTCCACCGCCGCGAAGTCCGGCCCCTTATGCGCCCGGTAGCCCAGGGGCCGCAGGAGGTCCCAGATGTCGGTGGGCCTGGCGCCCGCGCGGGCCAGGGAGACGTCGGAGATCTCCAGGAAGAGGGCGGGTTTGAACCTGGCCAGGGTCTTGACGCCGCCCTTCAGGACATTGACCTCCCAG
>JAZKFM010000266.1:0-10297 GCA_040386415.1 Pseudomonadota bacterium | reverse complement strand
CTCCCAGCCCTCCACGTCGGCCTTCAGGAAATCCAGGCGGGTCAGCCCTTCCTGCTCGGCGAAGGCGTCAAGGGTGGTCAGGGGGACGATCTGGTCCAGGGTGTCGCGGGTGTCGAGGCCATCCTCGCCGAAGTGGGCGATCCCGAAGCCCAGGCCGCCCCTGGCCTTGATGGGCGTGCGCAGCACCAGCTCGGCCGCGGTGTCCGACAGGCCCATGGGGATCACCGTCACATGGGGCAGGCTGTTGAAGGCCAGGGAGCGGGTGAGGATCGAGCGGGCGTAGGCGGAGGGCTCAAAGGCGTAGACCCGGCCCTGGGGCGCCATCCGGGCGAACAGCTTGGAGAACTGGCCGGCGTGGGCGCCCACGTCGATCACCACGGCCTGGTCCGGAATGTGGGGCGCGAAGACGGGGATCATCTCCCGGTGGTGCTGACGCAGCGAGGCCTTTAGCAGGTGCGCCAGGAAGTCGAAGCGGCGCTTGAGGGTCATTCGGGGCGCTCCGCAGCTTGGCCTTCGCGCCTTGTGGCCTATTTCGGGGCGGCTGTAATCTCAAGCCGTGCCGGGCCCCGTTGGCTTACCTCACGGCGCCCGCCTAGAGTGCTTTTCGACGCGCGAGACGCGCATTTCCAAAGGGAGCGGAACCATGGGCGAAGCCTATATCGTCGCGGCCTCACGCACGGCCGGCGGCCGCAAGGGCGGCAAACTGAAGGACTGGCATCCGGTCGATCTGGCCGCGAGCGTCCTCAATGACCTGCTTGACCGCACCGGCGCCGATCCGGCCCTGGTGGAAGACGTCATCATGGGCTGCGTCATGCAGGTGGGCGAGCAGTCGGTGAACGTGGCGCGCAACGCCGTGCTCGCCTCGCGCATGCCCGAGAGCGTGCCCGGCACCAGTGTCGACCGCCAGTGCGGCTCGTCGCAACAGGCCCTCCAGTTCGCGGCCCAGGCCGTGATGAGCGGCACCATGGACATCGTCATCGCCTCAGGCGTCGAGAGCATGACCCGCGTGCCCATGGGGCTTTCGGCCGCTCTGCCGGCCCAGAACGGCTTTGGCACCTATATGAGCCCCGGCATCCAGGAGCAGTACCCGAACATCCAGTTCTCGCAGTTCGTCGGCGCCGAGATGATCGCCGAGAAGTACGGCCTGACCAAGGATGAGCTGGACGAGTTCAGCTACTCCTCGCACCAGCGCGCCATCGCCGCGACCCAGGCCGGAGCCTTCAAGAACGAGATCTGCGCCATCGAGATCACCGACGCCGAGGGTAACAAGACCGTCCACAACATCGACGAGGGCATCCGCTTCGACGCCAGCCTGGACGGCATCAAGGCCGTGAAGCTGCTGCGCGAGGGCGGCCGCATCACCGCGGCCTCCTCCAGCCAGATCTGCGACGGCGCCTCGGGCGTGATGATCGTCTCGGAAAAGGGCCTGAAGGAGCTGGGCGTCAAGCCGCTGGCCCGCATCCACCACATGACCCTGCTGGGCCATGACCCGGTGATCATGCTGGAAGCGCCGATCCCGGCCACCGAACGCGCCTTCAAGCGGACCGGCATGAAGGCCGACGACATCGACTTCTATGAGGTCAACGAGGCCTTCGCCTCCGTGCCCGTCGCCTACATGAAGACCCTGGGCGTCGACCGCGAAAAGCTCAACGTCAACGGCGGCGCCATCGCGCTCGGCCACCCGCTGGGCGCCTCGGGCACCAAGCTGATGACGACCCTGCTGAACACCCTGGAAGCCAAGGGCGGCAAGTACGGCCTGCAGACCATGTGCGAAGGCGGCGGCATGGCCAATGTGACCATCGTCGAACGCCTCTAAGACCTCTATCGGCTTGGCTTCCTTCGCCCCGTGCGGGAGAAGGAAGCCTCGCTGAATTGGGGACCGACTTGAGCCAGCCACGCATTGTCGCCGTCACCGGCGCCTTCGGAATCCTGGGGTCCGCCGTCGCCCGCGCCGCGGCCGGGCAGGGGGCCAGGGTCGCCCTGATCGACTTCGCCAAGAGCGCCCCGGAGGGCCTGGTCGCCGCCTCCGGGCCCGACGCCCTGGTGCTTTCGGGGGTCGATCTCACCGATCCCGAAGGGGCCAGGTCGGCCATCGACGCGGCCGCCGCGCGGTTCGGCGGGCTGGACGCCCTGATCAATGTCGCCGGCGGCTTCGCCTGGCAGACCCATGCCGATGGGGACCCGGCGGTCTGGGACAGGCTCTACGCCATGAACGTGCGGACGACGGCCAATGCGAGCCGCGCGGCCATCCCGCATCTGAGGGCCAGTCCGGCCGGCCGCATCGTCAATGTGGGGGCCAACGGCGCGGTGAAGTCCGCCGCCGGCATGGGCGCCTACGCCGCCTCCAAGGCCGGGGTCCACCGCCTGACCGAGAGCTTGGCGGAGGAGCTGAAGGGGGAGGTCACGGTCAACGCCGTCCTGCCCTCGATCATCGACACCCCCACCAACCGCGCCGACATGCCCGACGCCGATTTCGCGAGCTGGGTGCGGGCCGACGAACTGGCCGCCGTGATCCTGTTCCTGGCCTCGCCGGCCGCCAGCGCCGTGACGGGCGCCCTGGTGCCGGTGACCGGGCGGGTCTGACCGCGGCTCGGATCCGGAAGCGCGTCTAGGGCTTGGGCGCGGGCGGGACGGGGGCCGGCGGCGGATTGGCGTTGGCCACCCGCCAAACGGTGTCGCCGCTGTCATCGGCCACCAGCAGGGCGCCGGCGTTGTCGATCGCCACCCCGGCCGGCCGGCCCTGGGCTTCGCCCTTGGCGTTCAGGAAGCCGGTGAGGAAGGCCTGCGGCGGGCCCGCGGGCTTGCCCTTTTCAAAGGGAATGAAGACCACGCGGTAGCCGTTCAGGGGCCTGCGGTTCCAGGAGCCATGCTGGCCGATGAACACCCCGCCCTTGTAGCCCGGGGGGAAGCTCTCGGCCCGGTAGAAGGCCAGGCCGAGCGACGCGGTGTGGGGGCCGAGCGCGTAGTCGGGGACCAGGGCCCTGGCCACCAGGTCCGGCCGCGGCGGGCTCACCCGGGTGTCGACGGTCTGGCCGTAATAGCTGTAGGGCCAGCCGTAGAAGGCGCCCTGGGTGACGCTGGTCATGTAGTCGGGGACCAGGTCGTCGCCGAGTTCGTCGCGCTCGTTGACGGCGGTCCACAGCTTGCCGGTCACCGGCTCCCAATCCATGCCGTTGGGATTGCGCAGGCCGGTGGCGTAGGGCCGGCTTGGCCCCTCGGGCAGGGTGAATTCGACGATCTGGGCGCGGCCGGCCTCGGCCGCCATGCCGTTCTCGCCGACGTTCGAGTTGGAGCCGACGGTGGCGTAGAGCTTCTGCCCGTCCGGGCTGGCGATGATGTTCTTGGTCCAGTGGTGATTGAGCGGTCCGCCCGGCAGGTCGAACACCTTGGTTCCGACGCCCTGCACCTTGGTCTGGCCGTCGGAATAGGCGAAGGCGACGATGGAATCGTCGTTGGCCACGTAGAGGGTGTCACCCACCAGGGCCATGCCGAAGGGCCGCTTCAGCCCCTGGGCGAAGATCGCCTTGGTGTCGGCCACCCCGTCCGCGTCGGAGTCGCGCAGCAGCATGATCTTGTTGGGGCTTTCCTGCAGGGCCCCGGCGCGCTTCTGGATCAGCTGGGCGACCCAGTCCTTGAAGTTCTGCGGCGGCTTGGGCTCTGACGACGACTCGGCGGCCAGGACGTCGCCATTGGGCAGGACCAGCAGCCAGCGGGGGTGATCCAGGCCATCGGCGAAGCGCGTCACGACAAAGCCGGGCGGGGCCTTGGGCGCGGCGTCCTTGGGCCAGCCGACGAACTTGGCGACCTTCACCGTCGGCAGGGCGCTGTTCGTGGGGGTGGGCAGCTCCGGCTTGGGCCCGAACCCGGCGAAGGGATCGGAGGCGCCCTGGCCGCAGGCGGTCACACCGAACGCCGCCACCGTTACAGCCAACAACACCGAACGCATGGAGATCTCCCTGATCTGCGACCCCAGGACAATGCCTGGCTCGGCCCCGGGTTCAGCCTAGCATGGCTTGCGGGCGGGCCCACTGGTGAGCGGCAGTGTTCAGAATGTTTGGGACAGGACGCCGGCGCCGCAGGTTGACGCCTCCGGCGCTCAAGCCGAAGCTCTCAAGGTGAAGCTTCGACAGGAAGCGCATCTAGGGGCGGAAATCATGAGCGTTGAACTGACCATGCTGACCTATTCGGTCGGCCTGCTTTTCGTACTGGTCTTCCTCCAGGCCCTGGCCGGCATCCGCGCCCAGGGCGCGGTTCCCCTGGCCAACTCGCGCGACGGCCTGCCGCCGCCGAGCGGCTTCCACGCCCGGATGAAGCGGGTGGTGGACAATCACCGCGAGGGCCTGACCATGTTCGCGCCCCTGGTGCTGGTGGCGGCGGTGGCCGGTGTCTCCAGCGGGACCACCGTCCTGGGGGCTCAACTGTTCTTCTACTCCCGCGTGGCCCACGCGGTGCTCTACATCTTCGGGGTGCCGATGGTGCGCCCCCTGGCCTGGGTCGTGGGCCTGGCCGGCACCGTCATGGTGTTTGCCGCCCTGCTCGGCCTGGCCTAGAGGGTCCTCCGGAGCGCCTCCCGTCCGGGGGGCGCGACCGGAGGTCCGCATGACCCGTCATCTCGGCTCCTGCCACTGCGGCGCGGTGACCTTCGCCATCGAGGCGGAGATCGACCACGTCACCGCCTGCGACTGCTCCCTGTGCGTGAAGAAGAACGCGCGGATGGTGCGGGTGCGCGAGGACGCCCTGACGGTGCTGTCGGGCGAGGATCAGCTGGGCGTCTATGTCTGGAACACCCACCGGGCGCGGCATCACTTCTGCCGGACCTGCGGGATCTATGTGTTTCACCGCAAGCGCGCGGCGCCGGACATGTATGAGGTCAACGTCTTCTGCCTGGACGGCCTGGACCCCTCCAGCTTGCCGGTCCGGCCCAGCGAAGGTGCGGGCATGTCGGTGGTCGCGGAGGGCGCGCGGGAGGTCTGGCCAGGGCCCAGGGAGGCTTGAGACGGGGTTGCGGCGACGGGCGCAGGGGGGTATGGCGCGGCCATGCTCGATGACCTGAAGGCGAACAACAAGGCTTGGGCCGCGCGCAAGGTCGCGGCTGATCCCGGCTTCTTCAAGCGCCTCAAGGGCCAACAGGCGCCGGACTATCTCTGGATCGGCTGCTCCGACAGCCGCGTGCCGGCCAACGAGATCGTTGATCTTGATCCGGGCGAGCTGTTCGTGCACCGCAACGTGGCCAACCTCGCCCCGCCGCAGGACGCCAACTACCTCTCGGTCCTGCAGTTCGCCGTCGACGTGCTGAAGGTCAAGCATATCATGGTGGTGGGCCATTATGGCTGCGGCGGCGTGGCCGCGGCCGTCGACGGCGAGCGTCGCGGCCTGGTGGACCACTGGCTGCACCCCATCCGTGAAGTCCACGAGGCGCACCGCTGCGAGCTGGAAAAGTTGGGCAGCCAGACCGAGCGGCTCGACCGCCTGTGCGAGCTGAACGTCATCCGCCAGGTGCGGAACGTGGCCACCGATGTCTTCGTCCAGGACGCCTGGACCCGGGGTCAGGACCTGAGCGTCCACGGCCTGGTCTATTCATTGGAAGACGGTCTGCTGACCGATCTCAATGTCTCGGTGGGCGCCCACCGAGAACCCTGAGCCAGGCGGCGGCGGGCCCGCCGACCGGCTGACGGCTCATTCCCAAGCCAACTGCAATCCGCCTGCGGGGCGAGAGACGGCTGACTTCGCGCCGCTCCGACGACTGTTTGTGTATAGTGATAGTAATTCAAAATACAGATTTGATTAAATCCTTATTCACCTTGAAGCTAAACCACGTTTTAAATCGAATTCGTCAAAAACATTCTCGACAAGTTCAATCAACAAACAAAACACAAACACACAGTCGGGAACACGCCATGAAGACCTTTGCCGCTTTCGCCCTCGCCGCCACCGTCGCCGCCTTCGCCGTCCCTTCGTTCGCCGCTGAGGCCGCGCCGTCGGTGAACGTCGAAAGCGTCCGCATCGCCCTGGCCGGCAAGTCCGACACCCAGGTTCGCACGGAAATCCGCGACGCGGCGGCCAAGGTCTGCGGCGCGCCGGCCGGCGACTGCTGGGCCGCTGCGGTGCGCAAAGCCAACAGCGACTTCAACGCCATCAACCGCGCCCGTCAGGCCGCGGCCCCGTCTCCGGTCCGCAACGCCAAGCTTGAGGATGGCCGCGCCGGGGTCGTCAGCGTTCGGGTCGCCCTCGTGGGCCGCTCGAATGAACAGATCACCGCCGATATCGCCGCCGCCGCCGACACGGTCTGCAAGGCGACCAACGACTACGCCCACGGCTACCGCGCCTGCGTGACCGGCGCCGTGCGCGCGGCCAAGGTGCAGCTGCGCCAACTGGCCCGCGCCGAGGGTTCGACCCAAATCGCCTCGATGTAAGAGACGCCTATTCCGTAAGGTGTTGAAGCCGCCGGCGCTGGTCCCCCCAGCGTCGGCGGTTTTCGTTTGCGCGCCTGCCGCCACGTCACACTTGGCGCGCCGTTTCAGAGGCTTAGACTAGGGCCAACAAACCAGTATGCGCGGAGGAACAGACATGGCCGATTTCGGAGCCGACCTCGAACTTGAGGAATTCCGTACCGAGGCGCGCGCCTGGCTGGAGGCCAACTTCCCGGCCTCGCTGAAGGGCAAGGGCGGCCTGGCCGCGACCGAGGTGACCACCACCCACGCCGAGCTCAAGGCCTGGCGCAAGGCCATCGGCCTGAAGGGCTGGGCCACCCCCACCTGGCCGGCGGAGTATGGCGGCGGCGGTCTGTCGCCCCAGCAGGCCAAGGTCCTGGCCCAGGAGATGGCCAAGATCGGCGCCTTCAACCCGATGATGTTCGGGATGGGCGTGACCATGATCGGCCCGACCATCCTCGACTACGGCACAGAAGAGCAGAAGAAGCAGCACATCCCGCCGATCGTGCGCGGCGACGTCCAGTGGTGCGTTGGCTACTCCGAGCCGGGCGCGGGCTCCGACCTGGCGTCCCTGCAGATGAAGTGCGAGGACGTCGGCGACCACTACGTCATCAACGGCCAGAAGACGTGGACGAGCGGCGCCCAGTACTCCGACTGGTGCGGGGCGCTGGTGCGCACCGACTTCTCGGCCAAGAAGCATGAGGGGATCAGCTTCATGCTGATCGACATGCACCAGAAGGCCATCGATCCGCGGCCCATCGCCCTGATCGCCGGCGCCTCTCCGTTCTGCGAGACCTTCTTCACCGATGCGCGGGCCGAGAAGAACGGCCTGCTGGGACCGCTGAACGGCGGCTGGACGGTGGGCAAGCGCCTGCTGCAGCACGAGCGGGCGAGCCAGACCGGGACGGGCGGTGGTGGCCGCACCGTGCCGCTCAACGAGATCGCCAAGCGCTATGTCGAGGTCGACGAGGACGGCAAGATCGCCGACCTGGACCTGCGCACCCGCCTGACCAAGCACCTGATGGACGCCCGCATCCACGGCCTGACTCTAGCGCGGGTGATGGCGGAATCGAAGGAAGCCTCCGGCGCCACCAACGGCGCCTCGGTGCTGAAGAACTCCGCCACAGTGGTGTCCCAGGGGCGCGCCGAACTGACCCTGGAGATCATGGGCCACCAGGGCCTGGGCTGGACCGGCGAGGCCTTCAGCCAGGAAGAGATCGAGTCCGTCCGCGGCTGGCTGTCGGGCAAGGCCATGTCGATCTACGGCGGGTCGGTGGAGATCCAGAACAACATCATCTCCAAGCGCATCCTGAACCTGCCCGACACGACGCAGTCCACCTGACGGGCTGATTTCGGCCGGGCTGCCGGAACAGGCAGGGGAGGTCCGTCGTTGGAGAACACACCAAGGCGGACGTCCTCGGGGCGTCATCTCAGGCGCCGCGCCGCCCTGGCCAATACGCCGCGAGCGGCCGACGGCGGAGCTGACGTCAAACAGTCTCAATCGCGGTGATATCTCGCGGGTCCCAATTCGAGAGGCCCGCCTTGCCGAATCCCGACATCCGCCCCTGGCGCCAGCGTCTGGCCCCTTATCAGCAGCCCAGCGCCGGCCGTTCGATCCTGGAGATCGTGATGACGGCGGCGCCCTTGGCGGCGATCTGGGGCGCGGCCTGGGCGGCGGCGCATTTCGGTCTGTGGTGGCTGGCCCTGATTCTGGCCGTTCCCGCGGCCCTGTTCCTGGTGCGGCTGTTCATGGTGCAGCACGACTGCAGCCACCGGGCCTTCTTCCGCAACCGGCACGCCAATGACTGGATCGGCCGGGTGATCGGGGTGCTGACCGTAACGCCGTACGACTGCTGGCGCCAGACCCACGCCATCCACCACGCCACCTCCGGCGACCTGGACCGCCGGGGTCTCGGCGATATCCTCACCCTGACGGTGGAGGAATACCGCGCGCTGCCGCTGTGGCGGCGGATCGGCTACCGGCTGTACCGCCATCCCCTGGTGTTGTTCGGCATCGGCCCGGCCTATGTCTTCCTGCTGGAGCAGCGCCTGCCCAGCGGCCTGATGAAGGGCGGCTGGCGGCCGTGGCTGAGCGCCATGGCGACCAACGCCGGCATCGCCGTCTTCCTGGTGATCGTGGCCCTGCTGGCCGGCTGGCAGGCCCTGCTGCTGGTCAACCTGCCGACCCTGGTGATCGCCTCGTCCATCGGGGTTTGGCTGTTCTATGTGCAGCACCAGTTCGAGGGCACCTATTGGGCGCGGCGCGACGACTGGGATCTGACGGAGGCGGCCCTGAGGGGCGCCTCGCACTACCACCTGCCGCAGCCCCTGCGCTGGATGACCGCCAATATCGGCGTGCACCACGTGCACCACATTTCCAGCCGCATCCCCTTCTACCGGCTCCCGACCGTCCTGAAGGACCACCCGGAACTGCGCGAGGCCGCCCGGCTCTCGGTGCCGCAAAGCCTTCGCGCTGTGCCCCTGTCGCTGTGGGACGAGGCCAGCGCGCAGCTGATCTCCTTCCGCCAGCTCGACCGGCGGACCCGCGCCGCGGCCTAGAGGTTCAGCTTCACCACGGCGGCGTCGAAGGCCGCCATCTCGGCCGCCGAGCCGATGGTGATACGGCTGCGGGTCGGCCAGATCGGCCAGGAGCGGCCGATGGCGATCCTCTCCCTGGCGAAGGCGGCCTGGACCTCCTTGGCGGGCTTCTTCCAGTCGACCATGAAGAAGTTGGCGTCGGAGGGCAGGTGCTCGATGCCTCTCTTGTCGAGAAGCGCGAGCGACCTTGTGCGAACGGCGATCATCTCGTCGCGCCGCGCCTTGATAAGTCCCGCCGCCGTCAGGCTGGCCGTGCCGGCCACCAGGGAGGGATTGGGCAGGGCGAAGCTGGCCATGCCGCCGTCGTAACGCATGGTCTTGGCCATCAGGTCGGGCCGCGCGATCGTGGCCCCCAGCCGCATGCCGGCCATGCCGAACAGCTTGGAGAAGGTGCGCAGGACGATGATGTCCTTGTTCTGGGCCGCCAGATAGGCTCCGGGCTTGGCCTCCGAGAAATGGATGTAGGCCTCGTCCAGCAGGACGATGGAACCGGCCGGCTTGTTGGCCAGCAGCCACTCGACGTCAGGCAGGCCGGTGAGGGTCGCGCTCGGGTTGTTGGGGGTGCAGATGTAGTAGACCCCGGCGTTGGGATCGGCGGCCAGCATGGCCTTCACGTCGTGGGCGTAGTCGGCCTTCAGCGGCACGCGGCTGGTCTTGACCCCCAGGAATTGCGCCACGCTCCCGGCCAGTTCGAAGGTGGGGTCGGCGGTGACCAGGCCACGGGTCGGCGAGCAATAGGTGACGATGATGCGCGACAGCGGATCGCTGGAGCCCGGCCAAGTCATGATGTGGCCGACGGGGACGTCCTCGACGGCGGCGAGGGCCTTGGCGAAGTCATTGCGCTGGGCGCCGGTGTAGCGGTTGCCGGTGGTGATGGCCGCCGCGGCCGCCTCCGCGCCGGGGGCAAGCGGGCCGGTCCAACACTCATTGGCGCCGATCAGCACCATGCCCTCGGCCGCCTGGGCGGCGGCGGGACCGGCCAGGGCGGCGCCAAGGGCCGGGGCGGCGGCGAACAGGCCCAGCACCTTGCCGATGCTTCGCCGCGAATAGCCGCGGGCGGTGAGGTCGCAGAGGGCCTCGTCAGAGAGATTGGCGCCGGCGCTCATATGGAAATCCCCAGGTGACCTTGAACGGAGCTTAGGCGCGCCGCGGATCGCCGCAACGCCCGCTCGATCCGCCCAAGCCAGGCACGCGCACGCCGCGTTGGCCGTGGCTGCTTGCGCTCGCCGCATTGATCACGATCGCCGCCGGGCTCGCGGCCGATCGTT
>JAZKFM010000265.1:7530-8747 GCA_040386415.1 Pseudomonadota bacterium | reverse complement strand
GGCCAGCTTCTGGGCGCACGCTTCGGCGGGGTTGAGCTCGGGGAAGTGCGCCTGGGTCTCGATGTCGCCGGTCTGTTCCTGGGCGGCGGCCGGGTCTGGTTCCGCACCCAGGGGCCGATCTCGGCAGGGGGCGTTCTGCTGCTGTCCGGCAAGCGGTCCGGCGCGAGCAGCCTGGACGGGACCCTGCCGCTTGGCCTGGTGACCCCGCAAGCGCCCGTCCGTGGCCGGCTTGGCCTGAAGGACGTGGACCTTGAGTTTCGCCACGGCCTCTGCCGTTCGGCCGGCGGGCGGGTCTCCCTCGACGAACTGACCCTTCCCGGAGGCGCGCCGCTCGCCCCGGCCCTGGTCCTGTCCGGCTCGCCGACGTGTCGGGGCGGGGCCGCCGTGATCCCCCTGAGCGGGCTGGCCGACGGGGTCGCGATCGATGTGCTGATCCGCCTGGACGGCGCGGGCGGATACCGGCTGGAGACCGTGCTGCGGGCGACCAACCCGAGGTTCGCGGCCCTGGCGGCGCTCAGTGGGTTCGAGCGGACGATCGACGGGTTCCGGCGGGTGGATCAGGGACGTCTGGGCGGTGGCGACGCTCGGCCCTAAGGCGCGCCGCCTTGCCGCCTGCGAACCCTAGGGCAGGCGTACCCCACCGAGGGGACCGTAGAGCCAGGTTAGCCAGGTTCCGGCCGCCAGGAACACGCCGAACGGCAGGCGCTGGTCGGCCGTGACCTTGCGCCCGGCCAGCAGGCTGGAGGCCACCAGGCTCAGACCGGCCAGCGAGGCCCACAACAGCGTCGTCGGCAGGCCGATCCATCCCACCCAGGCCCCGGCGCCGGCCAGCATATAGGCGTCGCCGCCCCCCAGACCCTCGCGGCCGCGCAGGCGCCGATAGAGGAAAGCAATCGTCGCCAGGCTGAGAAATCCCGCCGCCGCGCCGATCAGGCTGTGCAATGCCGCCTGGGTCCCCGACACCGCCGAGACCGCCAGTCCGGAGGCGACCAGGGGGAGGGTGACCACGCGGGGCAGCCAGAAGTGCTCGGCGTCCAAGAGGCAGAGCAGGAGCAGTTGCCAGGCCAGCAGGGCGCCGGCCAGGGCCAGGGGGCCGGGATGAACGACGCCCGCCCAGACCGCCAGCAGGGCGCAGCCCACCTCCAGCAGCAGGTAGCGCCGGGCGATGGGGGCGCCGCAGGTGCGGCACCGCCCCCGGAACGCAACGAAGCTCAGGA
>JAZKFM010000265.1:6411-7520 GCA_040386415.1 Pseudomonadota bacterium | reverse complement strand
CGGCCGCAGCCGTCGCAGGCCGAACGTGCGGCGCCGACCGGCCTGCCCACCGGCAGGCGCAACGAGATGAGGCCGATGAAGCTGCCGGCCACGGCGCCCAGCGTGGCGGCGAGCGCCATCCAGCCCCAGTCGGGCAGGCTGTGAGCGTCGAGGATCATCCCGGCCTGTCGAGAATTCGCCAGATGTCGTCGGGCGCCACCTGGAACAGCAGGCCGATCGCCCGGGGCGAGGCGCCCTCCGCGTGCAGCTTGCGGGCATAGTCGATCTGATGGGCGGTGAGCTGCATCCGACGCCCGGCCTCTCCCCGCCGGCGGCGCGGGACGGGGGGCAGGGTCTGGCCCGCCTCGTGATCGGCCAGGGCGTCGACCAGGGCCATCAGGTCTGGCTGAGGCGCGAACCGCATCGGCTCGTCGGCCTCACGGGCCACGATGACGCCGGCGCCCTTGCGAAACACCTCGCGCAACAGATGAACGACGGCGCCGGTGGTTTGACCGAAAACCTCCAGGCCATGGACGGCCAGTTCGTCACGAGGCTTCAGGCGCGCGATCAGCCGCGAAAGGCGACGCCGCGCATCCGGCGTCATGGCCGGCTCCTCAACAACCACGTCACAGGCGTGCTGCGCCAGACGGAGCCGCTGGACCTCGGCGGACGGCGATTGCGGCCCTTCGACGATGATCCCGTAGCGCATGCGGTGGAGCCGTCTCCCTTGCGCGCCAGCCTTGGAAGGCCCGTGGCGGCTTGAAAAGCCAGCTATCCATCAGCCGAGCGACAGTTTCATGAAACTTTGCCTGCCGAGAGGTGGCGGTCACGCAGGCATCACATTTCGACCGAAGGCGAGGCCTGCCGCAGGCGCTCTCACGGAGCGTCAACAGGCGCCGCTTTTCATGACGATTCCGTGTTTGTGCGGCGCATAGTCACATAAACTTCACAGCAACCCAAAAAGGCGTATTCTCTGGTCAAGCCGGATTGAACCGGCCTCTTTTAGGGAGAAGGCCATGCGTTCGTTATTGCTGGGGGCCGTGATCGCCGCCGTTAGCTTGAGCGCCGCAAACGCTCGTGAAGCGCAGTCGGTCGCCGTCGCCGCCAAGGACGCCACGGCGACCAGGACC
>JAZKFM010000265.1:0-6401 GCA_040386415.1 Pseudomonadota bacterium | reverse complement strand
CGAGCCCGCGATACGGAAAGTCTTTGTCTGCGACAATGAAGACCTGACGCGCCGCTCATTCGCCCGCGCCTATGGCTCCGTCGAGTTCGTCACCGCCGACGAAGCCGTGAAGTCCGACGCGGCCTGGACCGGCGCCAGGTGCATGCGCAGTTCCGAGCACATGCGTCTGAAGCGCCTGAAGCTCGCCTCGCGCTGACCCGGCCAGCCGATGATGCAGGGCCGCTGGGCCAGCATCATCGGTTCGAGCCTGGGTTCTGGGAGCTGAAAACGGCCGACGTCAGCGCGGCCGCGATCTGGCCTGGCCATCGCGCCTGGCGTTCACCGGGCCCCACCTAGGAGGCCAGGTTCTCCCGCCCATCGAGTCGAGCAAGACATTCGAGGATCTCACTCAGGTGAACCGGGTGCTCGGCGCCCAGCGCCAGCCTCAAGCCCGGGCGGTCCTCGACGGCGCAGGCGTCTGACGCCCAGGACGCCAGCACGGCGCGCATCTGATCCCTGGTAAGCCCTGGGTCCTTCAGGACGTCGCTCGGGTGCGAAAAGCCGATGGCCGGCCGAAGCATTCTCTCGAGAACGACGCCCAGCCCGGTGGCCGACGCGGCCTGGTAAGTGCTTGCGAACATTGTGAACTCCGAAGCTGGTCCTCACTTTCCAAAGGTGGCGCGGGGCGCCGCCGGAAGATTTGGGCGTGGATTTTCCGCCTTCAAGAGCTCGTCGCGCTGAGGTCGCCGTCAGGCGGTGGCGTCGCCGCCCTCCCGTGGGCGCTGGCGGCGTTCGGCCATCACCTGGTGAGGATAGGGGAAGCTCAGGCCGTGGGCCTCGAAGGCCTCCTTGACCCGTTTCACCAGGTCGAACCGCGTATCCATCCAGTCATCCGGCGTCGTCCAGCAGCGCAGGTTGACGCTGACACTGCTGTCGGCGAGGGCGGTCACCTTGGACCAGGGCGCCGGCGAGGACAGGACCCGCGGGTCCTCCCCAGCGATGCTGAGCAGCAGCTCCAGGGCGACGTCGAGGTCGTCCTCGTAGTCGACGCCGAAGACCAGGTCGATGCGCCGCCGTCCGGCCTGGGAAACGTTGACGATCATGTCGCCAAACACCTTGCCGTTGGGCAGGTAGACCGTCAGCCCGTCATAGTCGAGCAGCCGGGTGTTGAAGAGATCCAGTCCGGACACCACGCCCTGGCGGCCGTTCAACTCGACGCGGTCCCCGACGCGGTAGGGCCTCTGCAGCAGGATCATCACGCCGGCGGCGACGTTGCCCAGGGTGCCTTGCAGGGCGAGGCCGATGGCCAGGGACGCCGCCCCGAGCACCGCCAGGACAGAGGTCGTCTGCACCCCCAGCTGTTGCAGCACCGCGATCAGGCCGATGGCGATGATCACGTATTTCACGAGCGCCGAGACGAAGTCCGCCAGGGTCTTGTCGGCCGGGGTGTGCCGACTGAACCGCGCCATGCCGCGTTCGGTCACCCGGGCGACGCGCTTGGCCGCCCACAGGGTGATCGCCAGGATGATGACCGCAACGACGATGCGGACGGAGAAGGCGGCCATGACGGTGGCAAGGCCCCGCAGCATCTCGGGGTCTCCCGAGACGGCCGCGTCCAGCGCGCGGGTCAGGGGGGCCACAGGATCGGCCTTGGCGGTTTCGGCGGGCATCAGGCGTCCTCGACAGGCGGGGCTGGATCAGGCGGCCCGGGCCTGTCGTGGCGGTCCGCACCGCCGGCGGGCCGAAGAAGGTCAGGGTCCATGGCCAGAGGATCCTTCACCATGCCGCGCTCTATGGCCGTGTAGGAGAAGGCCTCCTCCTGGCCGTCGTCGAGGAGTTCGGGTTCGCCGGTGACAGTGGCGTCCTGGTGAGGCTCGGACGGTTTTTCAGCGGGCATGGTGGGTCCCTCCGGGGCCTAGGCGCCGAAGGCGGCGCCCCGTGTGCAGGCTTGGCAGATGTCGTGAACGATCTCGGCCGCCGCCATCGCGCGCGTGCCCGCGGCGCCCGAGGCGCGGGTCCGTCCGTCCGGAGAGAAGGTCGCCCAAGACCAGCAGCCGTCCGAGAACGAGAGGGAGAAGCCGGCGGCGGTGGAGAGACTGAGCATGATCCTGCGCGGCCATGGGGCCGCCCTGTCTGGTGGACCGAAGTAACGGGGTGAAGGACGGGCGGTTCCCACACTTGCGCCCTGCTACCGGCGGCTCCAGCCCCCCGGACTACTTCTTGAAGGTGGCCCCGATGACGCCGGCGTCCGGCCCGTCGGGGCCGGCCGAGCGCTGCTCCTTTTCGGCGGTCCGTTTCGTCCCCTTGTCGGAAACCAGCCCCTTGCGGTCGCCAAGGGGCTGGGCGGCGTTGGCCTCGCGGCCAGGTGTCTGCGGCTTGCTCATCTGCGTTCTCCTGAGGGTTCGCAGATGAAAGTTCCGGGCCCTTCAGGCAGTTCCGAAGACAGGCGTGGGCGAGGCTACTCCGCCAGGAAGGTCTCCACCTCTGCCATGAAGGCGTCGAGCCTGTCGTGATGGACCCAGTGGCCGGCGCCTTCGAAATTCACCAGCCTGGCGTTCTTGAAGTGCTCGATGCGGCCGTCGATGACGGGATCGGACGCCCAGGACTCGGCGCCGCGCACCAGCAGAACGGGAGCGGTGATCTGGCCCCACAGGCGGTGCTGGTCGTCATGGCTCAGGCCGCCGACCCCGCCGCCGGTGTGGTTGTCGAACTTCCAGGTATAGGTCCCGTCCTCGTTCTGGTTGACCCCGTAGATGGTCAGGTGGCGGGCCTGTTCAGCCGAGAGGTGGGGATTCTGCTCGGCCATGCGGGCGACGGCCTCGTCGAGGCTGGCGTAGCGGCGCGGCGTGCGGCCAGAGTTCTTGCGCCGGTCGTCGATCCAGGCGCGGAGCCGTTCCTCCACCGTGCGCTTGGCCTGCTCGGCCATCACGGCCGGGGAGGGGCCCAGGCCCTCGATGGCCACGATCTTCTTCACGCTGTCGGGAAAGGCGCCGCAGTAGTTCAGGGCGATCCCGGCCCCCAGGGAATGGGAGATGATGGTCGCCGGCGCCATGCCCTTCTGATGGATGATCTGGGCCAGGTCGTAGAGGTAGGCCGCGTTGTCATAGCCGCCGCCCACCGCCCAGGCGCTGTCGCCGTGGCCCCGAAGGTCGGGTGCGATGACGTGGTAGCGGTCGCGAAGCCGCGCGGCGACCCAGTCCCAGTTGCGGCAGTGGTCGCGACCGCCATGGACCAGGACCAGGGGCGGGGCGCCCTCATTGCCCCAGTCGACATAGTGCAGACGCAGCCGCTGCGAGAAGTAGAAGTGGGATGTCGGGCCTTCCATGGCGGTCTCCGTGCGCAGGAGGGCGAGCCTTAGCACGATGGCGCGCTCTGTCCGCCCTTCACCCCACGTGGGCGCTCGATCGTCAGGGACGTCGGGCGGCGGCGGCCTTGGACCAGTACTCGCGGAAGAAGCGCCGGGGATCGCTCTGGGCCCGGGTGGGCTGGCCGAAGACCAGGGTGTTGCGGGCGCTGAGGTCGTAGGCCGGCCATGCCGGGGTCTTGGGATTGGCCGGTGAGCCGGTCGCCGCCATGGCCACCCAGGCCGAGGCGATCTCGTCGGCCAGCCGAAGGTTGTCGGCCGTGGGACCGGCCAGCGGGAAGCGGATGTCGTGCATCGAATAGGCGACGTCGATGCCGTGCACCGCGCCGTAGCGACCGCCGAAGGCCGGGCTGGGGCTGGCCCAGAGATAGGACCAGGTCGGCGCGCCGCCGGCCGCCAGCCGGCGCTCCAGCATGGTGTCGGCGCCCAGGCGGAAGGTGGTGTCGGAGTTGATGCGCGCGTTGATGATGAAGGCCGTCGCATTGGGATCGTCGTCGCGATAGGCCGACAGCAGCATGTCGGCGTCGGCGCCGACGCGGCGATCCAGGTTCTTGCGGACCTCGTCCCAATCCATCTCGAACCGGGTCTCGCGGTAGGTGCGCTCATCCAGGGCGGTGGAGACCACCAGGGGAATGTCCAGCGACTCCGTGGGCGCGCCAGGGGTGAAGGGATGGCGCGGGATGGCCTCGCCGATCAGGGGGGCGAAGGACCTGGGCGCCTCGCCGCGCGCCCGGTACTCGGCCTCGACCTCGGCCTGGGCGGCCAGGAGGGTGGTGAAGGGGACGGCGCGCAGTTCGGTGATCTGATCGGCCCGCAGGCCGAGCTGGCGCAGCAGCAGGTCGGCGGCCTTGGCTCCCTGTTCGCGGGTCATGGCGGTCAGCCGCGATCCGCTCATCACCCCGGCGCTGGAGAACAGGCCCTTGGCGCCCGGCATGGCCAGCAGGTGGCTGACCTTGGCGCCGCCGCCGGACTGCCCCACGATCAGGACGCGGGACGGATCGCCGCCGAAGGCCTCGACGTTGCGCGCCACCCACTGCAGCGACGCCACGAGGTCCTGCATGCCGGCCGCGCCGGAGTCGGCCAGGGGGCCGTCGTCACCGAGATAGAGATAGCCGAGCGCGCTGAGGCGGTGGTTCACCGTCACCACGACGCAGTCGCCGAAGCGCGCCAGCAACTCGCCGTCGCCGCCAGGATTGTTGCTGGAGCCGCCATAGAAGCCCCCGCCGTGGAAGCGCACGATCACTGGACGCTTTGCGCCCGGACTCGGGTCGGGCGTCCAGAGGTTCAGCACCAGGCAGTCCTCGCCCATGCCGCCCGGCTGCAGGTCGTTGAGGATCAGGTCGGCATAGGCGTGGCGCCGGTCGCCCGGGATCTGCGGCGCGATATTGCCGTAGTCGAGGGCGTCGCGGACCCCGGCCCACGGCTCCACCGGCTGCGGCGGCAGGAACCGGTTCGCGCCGGAGGTGTCGGCGCCGTAGCGCAGACCTTTGAAGACCGCGATCCGGCCGGACCTCAGGCCGCGCACCTTGCCCTCCGCCGTCTCGACGACGGGGAACAGCTTGGACTCGGCGCTTCGCACTGCGCCCAGGGCGGGGTGGTCAGGGCTGGTCATGATCTGCTCCGGAGCTGGCGTCGGCGATACCGTTCGCGATCTTCGCACACAGCTGACGTCGATTCCAATAGACGGAATATCGTTCCGTCATGCGGAACATCGGCCTGATGGAGGCCGTCTCGCGGGCGCGCGGGCGCGAAGCGGGAAGCCGCGCAGAACGAGGTTCTCAATGTCCTCACCCTGACAAATCCCAACGGCGACCGAAGACTGTCATATGGCCGTCACCGCCACGACACGGCTTGGGGGCAACGCTGCGATTGTCGCTCCGGGCCGCCGGAGCCGGGAGTGCGCAATGGCTCGATCAGCTTGGTTTTCCGCCCTGGTGGCCCTTGGCCTCGGCGTCGCCCTGGCGGGGTGCGGTGAGAAGAAACCGGTGACCGACACCGGTGACTGGCGCAGCGGAATCAAAGAGATCCGCATGGCTGTCAGCGGAAGCAATGACGACCCCAGGATCGTCAAGCGGCGGAGCCTCTACCGAGATCGGCTGAGTGAGGCGATCGGCCTGCCGGTCAAGCTGTACGAGAGCTCCGACTACAACGGCGTCATCCAGGCCCTGTCCTCCGGCCAGGTCGATCTGGCCCAGATGGCCGGCGGCGGCTACGCCAATGTCGACGCCCAGATCGGCCCTCTCGCAGCCCCGATCCTGACGACCCGCCAGGCCGAGGGGGGCACCGGCTATTACTCGACCATCGTCGTCCGCGCCGACAGTCCGATCCGCTCCCTGGCCGACATGAAGGGCCGGTCCCTGGGCTATGTGGATTTCAACTCCACCTCCGGCTACCTCGTGCCCCGCGCCAGGCTGCGCGAGGAGGGCATCGACCCCGACACCTATTTCGGCAAGACCTCCTTCGCCGGCGGCCATACACAGGCGGTGATGGCCCTGGCCAACGGCCAGTTCGACGGGGCGATCCTGCAGGCCAGCGGCGGCGACCCGGTGAATGGCTTCAGCCGAGGCGCGCTGCACACCATGGCCCGCCGCAAGCTGGTGGACCTCAAGGACTTCCGCATCATCTGGACCGCCGGGCCCATTCCCAGCGAGGCCTTCGTGGTGCGCACCGACCGGCCGCAGCCGCTGATCGACATCGTGCGCGGCACGATGGGCGCGCTGCCCTATGACGAGCCGGACCTCTGGGTGGACATCGGACAGCTGGACGGCTCGGCCTACACCTCGGTCACCCGCGAACACTACAAGGACATCATCGCCCTGCGCGCCGCCGACATCGCGCAGCGTCGCGGACAAGGAGGCCGGCCGTGAGGAAGATCCTGCTGGCGGTCTCCGCCCTGGTCCTGGTGGCGGCCGCGGACAAGGCGCCGGTCACCAGCCTGCGCATCGCGGCCGTCATGCCGACGGCGGGCCCCTGCGCGCCGCTGGACGCCACCGCGCCACCCGGCGAGAAGGCCTACTACGATCATCTCGCCAAGCGGCTCGACGTGAAGGTGTTGAAG
>JAZKFM010000264.1:0-2776 GCA_040386415.1 Pseudomonadota bacterium | reverse complement strand
CTCCGGACCCTGCATCACCGCGTCGTGCACCGCGCGGCGCACGAACACCGCCCCCATGGGAATGACCCCGTTGGTCAGGCCCTTGGCCGTGGTCATGATGTCCGGCGTCACCCCGAAGGCCTGGGACGCGAAGGCCGCGCCGACCCGCCCGAACCCGGTGATCACCTCGTCGAAGATCAGCAGGATGCCGTGCCGGTCGCAGATCTCCCTCAGGCGCGCCAGATAGCCCACCGGCGGCGGCAGCACGCCGGCCGACCCCGCCACCGGCTCGACGATCACCGCGGCGATGGTCTCGGCCCCGTGCAGGGCGATCAGCCCCTCCAGGGCGTCGGCCTTCTCCGCCCCGTGGACCGGCAGCCCCCGGGAAAAGGCGTTGCGCGCCAGGTCATAGGTCGACGGCAGGTGATCGACGCCAGGCAGGGTCACGAAGGTCCGCCGGTTGTTGACCAAGCCCCCCACCGACAGGCCGCCGAAGCCTACCCCGTGATAGCCCTTCTCCCGGCCGATCAGCTTGGTCCTCTGCCCCTCCCCGCGCGCCCGGTGATAGGCCATGGCGATCTTCAGCGCCGTGTCGACGGACTCCGACCCGGAGTTGGTGAAGAACACCCGGTCCATGCCCCCCGGCGCGATCTGGGTCAGGGCTTGCGCGAACTCGAACCCGATCGGATGGCCCATCTGGAACGAGGGCGCGAAATCCAGGGTCATCAGCTGGCGCCGCACCGCCTCGGCGATCTCGGCGCGCCCGTGCCCGGCGTTGACGCACCAGAGCCCGGAGGTCCCGTCCAGCACCTCCTGACCGTCCGCGGCGCGGTAGTACATGCCGCTGGCCTGCGTCAGCAGCCGCGGATCGGCCTTGAACTGCCGGTTGGCGGTGAAGGGCATCCACCAGGCCGCGAGATCAGGGCGGTTGTCTCCAAAGTCGGCGCTCATGGTCGCTCTCCCATCACCGGCCCACGCAATCATGTTCGGCCCGCAACCGCCAGCCGCCGCCTTGCGCAGGCGTGGGGCTTGCCCCTATCTGCCAGGTCATTGAAGCGCCGCTGCTGACCGGCGCCCTATTTCAAGGACGCCATTCATGCAGACCCATCGCCTCGGCAAGAGCGCCATCGTCGTCTCCAAGATCTGCATGGGGACCATGACCTTCGGCTCCCAGGTCGATGAGGCGGCGTCCCACCGCATCCTCGACAAATCCCTGGAGGCCGGGATCAACTTCTTCGACGCCGCCGAGAACTATCCGGTGCCCCCCAGCGAGGAATGGGCCGGCCGCACCGAGGAGATCGTCGGCCGCTGGCTGAAGACCAAGCGCCGCGACGAGGTGATCGTCGCCACCAAGGTCTGCGGCCCGAGCCACGGCTGGATCAAGGGCGCCCAGCGGGCCGGCATGACCGCGCTGGACCGCCACAACATCACCCGCGCCGTCGAGGCCAGCCTGCAGCGCCTGGGGACCGACTACATCGACCTCTACCAGACCCACTGGCCCGATCACGACATCGCCTATGACGAGACCATGGAGACCCTCGACGACCTGATCCGCGAGGGGAAGGTGCGGACCATCGGCTGCAGCAACGAGACCACCTGGGGCCTGATGAAGAGCGTGGCGGCGTCCGAGCGCCTCGGCGTCGCTCGCTACCAGACCATCCAGAACAACTTCAGCCTCAACAACCGCCGCTTCGAGGACGAGTTGGCCCAGGCCTGCCGCAAGGAAGGCGTCAGCCTGATCCCCTTCTCGCCCCTGGCCGGCGGCGTGCTGTCGGGCAAGTATCAGGGCGGCGCCACGCCCGAGGGCGCGCGGTTCTCCCGCTACCTCGCGCTGGGCGGACGCCAGGCGGTGATGGCCAAGCGCTTCGTCAACGAGAAGTCCCTGGCCTCCACCGAACGCTTCGCCGCCGTCGCCGCCGAGGCCGGGATGAGCCCGGTGACGCTGGCCACCGCCTGGAGCAAGCAGCACGACTTCGTCGCCTCCACCATCGTCGGCGTCTCCAGGGAAGATCAGCTCCCCGACATCTTCGCCGCCGCCGATGTCACCTTGTCGGCCGAGGTGCTGTCCAAGATCGACGCCATCTCCAAGGAAATCCCCTACCCGATGGGATGACCCACACACCGCTCATCCCCGCGAAAGCGGGGACCCAGGTGTTTTTGTTGTGGCTGATCCTGAGCCGCCGAAAACTCTCCAGCCGCCCGAACTGTAAAAAGCCTGGGTCCCCGCTTTCGCGGGGATGAGCGGATGGGAGGTCTCTACCGCGCCATCCCCGCCACCCCGTTCAGCCGCGCCCAGCTCCGCGCGTAGGCCGAGTTCCCCGGCCGCGCCGGCTGCAAGGCCTGCGCCCACCGCGCCTCGGCCTGCGCGGCCTCCCGCCAGCAGTCGGCGACAGCGGCGGTCAGGTCGTCGGCCGCCTCGATCCGCGCCCGGAACCCGGCCTCCAGCGCATCGCGCTCATCGGCGATCAGCGCCATCCCCGCCGCGTGGTCGACCAGCAGCGCCCGGTGCAGCCGCTCATGCCGCCACCACAGGCTCTCGCTGTCACAGGTGTCCGACGGCGCCGGCCCCACCGGCGGCGGGCCGGCTTCGAACAGCACCGGCTTGAACAGGCTGGTGCAGGGCGCCGAGGTGGCGGTCACCCAGTGCACGGCGCGCGCGCTCCCCACCTCCGACACCATCGAGGCCACCGACTGGCTGCGTCGCGGTCCCTGCGCCGCGTGCATGCAGATCGTCCGCCCCACCGTATTGGCCGGGCTCCAGTCGGCGGCCTCCCCATGGTCGCGCAGGATCGCGAAG
>JAZKFM010000263.1:0-3904 GCA_040386415.1 Pseudomonadota bacterium | reverse complement strand
ACGACGGCGATGAGGGCGGCGATCAGGCCATACTCGATGGCGGTGGCGCCGGATTCATCCTTCAGGAAGCGCGTGACGAACTTGGACATGGTGGTCTCCTTGGAAAGTTTGCGAACCAGTTGGTGAGTGAGGGACCAAGTCACCGACTTGTTCGCCCCGAATTGCAGGATCAATTTGCGCCGCCGCGCTTAATGTCGAGTAAACACGGAAGTATTCGAGGAAAAGTTTCTATGGTTTACTTTCGTTTACTGTGAACGTCCGTTAACCATGGACCCTGAATCGGCCTGGAATCGGGGTTTTTGCATAATGATTCTCGCGCGCGCGTGAGTCGGTCTGTTCTTCAACCTTTCTTGACCATTCCCAGCGAGTCTGACGGACAAGTTTTTTTCAGGTCCCCGTCATGCGCCGCCCGCTTATCGCCGCCGCCCTCGCCCTGCTCGCCCTTGCGGCCCAGGTTTCCACAGCCGGCGCGGCGACGATTTCGGCGGTCATCGACCAGGGCGTGCGCATCACCCTGCCGGCCGGCGCCCGCGACGTGATGATCGGCAACCCCGCCATCGCCGACATCAACGTCGTCGACAGCCGCACCGCGGTCATCCAGGGGCGCAGCTACGGCGCCACCAACCTCATGATCATCGACGCTCGCGGCCGCACCATCCAGAACAGCCAGATCGTGGTCAGCGCGCCGAGCGCGAACAGCGTCTCGCTCTATCGTGGTCCCGGCGCGGGCGCCGCGGTGGCCAATGTCGCCAACTACGCCTGTGCGCCGCGCTGCGAGCGCACGCCGATGCCCGGGGAGATCGAGAGCGAGTACAACCGCTACGCCATCGGCTTCACCAGCTACGCCCAGCGCGCCGCCGAGGCCCGTCGCGCCGTCGCCCAGAACGGACAGTAGCCGGCGCGGGCCAAGGAGATCGGCGGGCCTTAAACCTCCGATTCAGCAGACTTGGCTATGCTCGCGGGGAACACCCCTCGAGGACGTCATGAGCCGCCGCGCCCTTGCCTTCAGAAACCTGCTGCTGCGGTTCGCCGCCGCCCGGCGAGGGACCACGGCGATCGAGTTCGCCATCATCGCCCTGCCCTTCTGCGTCATGCTGTTCGGCATCATCGAGCTGGGCCTGGTCTTCCTGGTCTCGGTGACCCTGCAAAACGCCACCGACAACGCCGCGCGCCAGATCCGCACCGGCCAGTTCCAGACCAGCGGGTCCAACGCCAAGAGCGATTTCAAGACCCAGGTCTGCAACCGCATGGCCTGGCTGACGACGCCGTGCGCCACCAAGCTGACCGTGGCGGTTCAGACCTTCACCGACTTCAACACCGCCAGCAGCAACAGCGCGACGGCCGGCACGGCCTGGACCCCGGCCACCGCAGCGGCCACCTGCTTCTCCACCGGCGCGCCCGGCGACATCGTCCTGGTGCGCACCTACTACGAGTGGGACGTCTTCACCCCGCTGCTGGACAAGTCGCTGGTGAACATGGGCGACAACTCCGGCAAGCGGCTGATCTCCACGGTCGCCACCTTCCGCAACGAACCCTATTCCACAGCCACTCCGGTGGGGGCGAAATGCACCTGAAGAGCCTGATCAAGGACCGTCGCGGCGCCGCGGCGGTGGAGTTCGCCTTCGTCGCCCCGGTGATGATCCTGATGTATTACGGCCTGGCCGAGCTGACCCAGGGCATGATGGCCGACCGCCGTGCCAGCCACGTGGCCTCGGCCATCGGCGACCTGGTGGCCCAGGACACCATGATCAACTCCAGCGAGATGACCGACATCTTCAACGTGGGAAAGGCGATCATCGCCCCCTTCCCCACCACCGGCCTGTCCATGCGCGTGACCTCGATCCGCAAGGACTCCAGCGGCGGTCTCCAGGTGATGTGGTCCCAGAGCTCCGGCTCGATGAGCGTGCTGACCACGGTGGCCAGCGTGCCCGCCAACCTGATCGCCAACAACGAGAGCGTGATCCTCGCGGAGTCGAGCTACGTCTACAATTCCGCCACCAAGAAGGCCCTGCCCAACGCCCTGACCTTTAGTCAGAAATACTACCTCAAGCCCCGCAAGACCGCCCAGGTCATGTGGAGCACGAGTTAAAGCGCCCCCTTCTCCCTCGATGGGGGAAGGGCCGGGGATGGGGGTGAATGCAGAGGGTCGGGGTGAGGATATCGGTCGGCGCCGCGCAGAACCTATCCACCAACTCCGCGCGCGCACCCCCATCCAACCTTCCCCCATCGAGGGGGAAGGCTTTAGCTGGCGACCAACCCCGCGATCTCCGCCACCCGCGCCGAGGGCTCGAACCTCCGCCCGTCCAGGCTGGCGGCCTCCCGCACCCCCATCAGGCTGTTGGTGAGGAACACCGCCTGCGCCCCCGCCAGCGCCTCGGCGCCAACCGCAACCTCCCGCACCGCCGCCGCCGCCATCACCCGGCGCCGCACGATCCCGTCGAGCACGCCGCAGGAGAGCGCCGGCGTGAACACCTCGCCCCCCGCGATCCAGAACAGGTTGGCCGCCGCCGCGCAGGCCACCTGCCCCTGCCCGTTGAGCATCACCGCCTCGTCGGCGCGGGCGGCGACCGCCTCCCGCCGCGCCAGCACATTGTCGAGATAGGACAGGGTCTTCAGCCGCGAGGCCGGCGAGCCTTCGTTGCGGGCCACCGTGCTGATCATCAGCTGCGCGGGCGTCGCCGGAACCACCGAGGCCGCCGCCGTGGCGAACAGCCGGGGGGCGGGCGCGCCCGGACGATCCAGGCCACGCCCCCCCGACCCCGCCGTCAGGGTCAGCCGCACCGCCGCCCGCGCGCCCTCCAGCCCGGCGTCGGAGACCGCCCGCCGCATCAGAGCCTCGGCCTCAGCAGGGTCCGGCGCCGGCAGGCCCAGCACCGCGCAGCCGGCCGTCATCCGCGCCAGGTGCGCCTCCAGGTCCACCAGCTCTCCGGCCCGCGCCAGCACGGTCTCGAACAGGCCGTCCCCCAGAAGCAGGCCCCGGTCGTCGAGCCCGATCACGTCCCGGCCTCCATGGCGCGGACCAGGGCGGCGATCTTGTCTTCGGTTTCGATCCGCTCGCCGCGCGGCTCGCTGTCGGCGACGATGCCCGCCCCCGCCCGGGCCTCGATCCGCCAGCCGTCGTCGTCCTGCACGCAGGCGGCGGTGCGGATCAGCACGCTGGAATCGAAGGCCCCGTCGGCGCCCGCCCAGAACAGCGAGCCGCAGTATGGGCCGCGCGGGCTCTCAAGCTGGGAGATGAGTTTCATCGCCTGGACCTTGGGCGCTCCGGTGATCGAGCCCGGCGGGAAGGCGGCCTTCAGCAGATCGATGGCGGTCCGCCCCGCCGCCAGCCGTCCATTCACCGTGGAGACCAGGTGATGGACATTGACGAAGCTCTCCACGGCGAACAGCTCGGGGACCTTGACGCTGCCCGGCGCGCAGACCCGGGCCAGGTCGTTGCGCATCAGGTCGACGATCATCAGGTTCTCCGCCCGGTCCTTCAGGCTGGCCGCCAGCTCCGCCGACAGGCTGGCGTCATCGTCCGCCGTCGCGCCCCGCGGCCGGGTGCCCTTGATGGGCCGGGTCTCCGCCGCGCCCCCCGCCGCCACCTGCACGAAGCGCTCGGGCGAATTGGACACCACCGCCAGGCCCGCCAGCCGCAGATAGGCCGCGAAGGGCGCCGCGCTTTGGCCGGCCAGCCGCGCCAGCAGATCGAAGGGCGTCGCCCCCGCGCTCAGCCGCCCGGTCCAGGCGCGTGCGATATTGGCCTGGAAGATCTCGCCGGCGTGGATGCGCCCCACCACCTGCGCCACGGCGGCCTCATAGGTCTCTCCGTCCGAGCCGGTCAGGCCGTCGGTCAGCGGCCCCCGGGTCGCGGGCTTGAGCAGGTCGTACAGCCAGCTCATCGCCTCGAAGGCCGCCTGCT
>JAZKFM010000262.1:13125-16052 GCA_040386415.1 Pseudomonadota bacterium | reverse complement strand
GCTGGCCCGGCGTCCCGATGTCCGCCAGGCCGAGGCGGCGGTGCGCTCGGCGGCCGGCCGGCTGACCTACGCCAAGCTCGCCTTCTTCCCCACCTTCACCCTGACCCCCGGCATCGGCCTCTCGCGCAGCGAGCAGCCGGGCTTTGAGTCCAGCACCCGCAACTGGTCGATCGGCGCCGGGGTCACCCAGCCGATCCTGTCCATCCCCCGGCTGCTGCAGGACCTGAAGGCCCAGGACGCCCGCACCGAGCAGGCGGTCATCGCCTATGAGAAGGCGGTGCAGACCGCCTATGGCGAAGCCGACAGCGCGCTTACCCGCCTGGACGCCGACCGCCGCCGCGTCGGCCTGCTGGCTGACGGCGAGGTCCGCGCCGCGCGGGCCTATGAGGCCAGCCGCGTCCGCTACGCGGCCGGCATTGACGACCTGACCGCCGCGCTTGGGGCCGAACAGTCCTGGCGCAGCACCCGATCGGCGCTGACCAGCGCGCAGGTTCAAGCCCTGCGCCGCGCCGTCCAGACCTACAAGGCGCTCGGAGGCGGCTGGCCCGCCACCCCCGTGCTCGCCCAGCAAGAGGCACGCTAGACGTGACGAGATCCGCCACCGCACTCACCCTCGCCCTGGTCGCGACCTTCGCCCTTACCGGTTGCGGCAAGAAGCCCGCGGTCAAGGAGAGCGACACCCAACGCGCCCGCGCCGTCCGCGTGGTGAAGGTCGAGCCGCGCCAGATCATCGGCTCGCTCACCGCCTCGGGCGTCCTGACGCCGCGCGAGGAAGCCGCCGTCCTGCCCGAGATCACCGGCTACCGCGTGGCCCGGGTCCTGGTGGACGCCGGGCAGTACGTCCGCGCCGGCCAGACCCTGGTTCAACTGGACGGCGCCCTGATCGCGTCCCAGGTGGAACAGCAAGGGGCGCTGGCCGCCCAGAGCGCCATCCAGGCCGAGCAGGCCGAGGCCCAGGCCGCCCGCGTGAAGGGCCTCGACGGCCAGGGCGTGCTCTCGCAGGAGCAGCTCGACCAGCGGCGCTTCCAGGCCCGCGCCACCCGCGCCACCGCCAACGCCCAGGCCGCGGCCTACAAGGACGCCCGCACCCGCGCCGGCAAGCTCGCGGTCACCGCCCCGGTCTCGGGCCTGGTGCTGGAGCGCAACGTCCGTCCGGGCGAGCTCTCGGCCGGCGGCGCGACCCCATGGTTCCGGATCGCCCAGGGCGGCGAGATCGAGCTGCTGGCTGAACTTTCCGAAGAAGATCTGGCCCGGGTGCGTCCCGGCCAGCGCGCCAGCGTGGTGCTCTCCACCGGCACCAGCGCCGAGGGTGTGGTGCGTCTGGTCTCCCCGCAGGTGAACGCCCAGTCCAAGCTCGGCACGGTGCGCATCCGCCTGCCGGTCCGCTCCGACATCCGTTCGGGCGGCTACGGCCGGGCCCTGTTCGCCGACGCCGTGGGCCAGAGCCTGGCTGTGCCGGAGACCGCCGTGCGCTACGACGCCGACGGCGCCAGCGTGATGGTGGTGGGGGCGGACAACCGCGTGAAGCGCGTCACGGTCCAGACCGGGTCGCGCGGCTCGGGCCTGGTCTCCCTGGTCAAGGGGCCGCCCGCTGGCTCCCGCGTGGTGCTGAACGCCGCCGCCTTCCTGCTGGACGGTGACATGGTCCGGCCGACCGAAGGTCCCGTGCCCATGCCCAAGCCCGCGAGCGCCAAGAAATGACCCCGTCGCCGCACGTTCACGACGACGGAGGCCCCTTCCAGATCTCGTCCTGGGCGATCCGCAACCCCGTGCCGGTGGTGGTGCTGTTCATCGCCCTGATCCTGGCGGGGATGATCTCCTACGGCGGGCTGCCGGTGAAGCAGTTCCCCAACGTCCAGTTCCCGATGGTCAACATCACCGTGACCCAGTCGGGCGCGGCGCCGGGCGAGATCGAGACCCAGATCACAAGGCCGGTGGAGGACGCCATCGCCGGCATCTCCAACGTCAAGAACATCTACTCCACGGTGACGCTGGGGGTCTCCACCACCAATGTGGAGTTCGAGCTTGGCGAGGACCTGCAGAAGAAGACCGACGAGGTCCGCTCCCGCATGGACCAGACCCGCGCGGTCCTGCCGCGCGAGATCGACGAGCCGACGGTCACGCGGGTGGAGCTCGATAGCCAGCCGATCCTGACCTACGCCGTCGCGGCCCCGGCCATGTCGGACGCCGAGCTGTCCTGGTTCATCGACGACACCATCGCCCGCGAGCTGCAGACCGAGAAGGGAGTCTCGCAGATCTCCCGCGTTGGCGGCGTGAACCGCGAGATCAACATCCTGATCGACCCCGACCGCATGGCGGCCCGGGGCCTGACAGCGCCGCAGATCAACAACGCCCTGCGCGCCTTCGACATCGACGCCCCCGGCGGCCGGGTCGCTGTGGGCGGCCGCGAGCAGACCCTGCGGGTGCTCGGCGCGGTCAACACCCTCGACGCCCTGCGCGCCATGACCATCCCGACCGGCGGCGGACGCTATGTGAAGCTCACCGACGTGGCCGAGATCGGCGACGGCTCCAGCGAGGTGCGAGGCTTCGCCCGCCTGAACGGCGCGCCGGTGGTGGGCTTCCAGGTGATGAAGACCCGGGACTCCAGCGACGTCGGCGTCGATGACGCCGTCATCAAGGCGATCGAGAAGCTGGAGCAGACCCACAAGGGTGTGACCTTCACCCGCATCTTCTCCTCTGTCGACGAGACCCGCGCCAGCTTCCGCGCCACCCAGCACGTGCTGCTGGAGGGCATGCTGCTGGCGGCCATCGTGGTGTTCGTGTTCCTGCGCGACTGGCGCTCGACCATGATCACCGCCTTCGCCATGCCGGTGTCGCTGATCCCCACCTTCTTCTTCATGAACCTGTTCGGGTTCTCCCTGAACGTCGTCACCCTGCTGGCCCTGACCCTGGTGGTGGGCATTCTA
>JAZKFM010000262.1:10131-13115 GCA_040386415.1 Pseudomonadota bacterium | reverse complement strand
CCTGGTGGACGACGCCATCGTCGAGATCGAGAACATCGAGAAACGGGTGGCCCAGGGCATGCGGCCCTTCCAGGCCGCCCTGCAGGGCGCCGACGCCATCGGCCTGGCGGTGGTGGCCACCACCATGGCCATCGTTGTGGTGTTCATGCCGGTCAGCTTCATGAAGGGCATGGCGGGCCAGTTCTTCCGGGAGTTCGGCCTCACGGTCTGCGTGGCGGTGCTGTTCTCCCTGGTGGTGGCGCGGCTGCTCACCCCGCTGATGGCCGCCTACCTGCTGAAGCCCAATGCGCACCCCCAGGAGCGCAAGCCTTTCGAGGGCTTCTACCGCAACGCCCTGGAATGGTCCCTCGACCACCGGATCGTCGCCTGCATCCTGGGCGGCGTGGTGTTCGTGGGCTCGCTGTTCCTGGTTCCCATGCTGCCCCAGGGCTTCCAGCCGGCGGGCGACCCCGACTACATCTATGTCGACCTGCAGGGTCCGCCCGGCGCCACGGTCGCGGCCATGGAGGATGTCGCCCTGCGCGTCAGCCGGGTGTTCGAGGGCCGTCCGGGCGTCCGGGCCGTCTTCGCCCAGGTCGGTTCGACCGCCGGCGGCGGGGGCCCCGGCTTCGGTGGCTCCGGCGGCGGCAGCGACCTGCGCAACGGCACCGTCACCGTCCTGCTGGAAGAGAAGCGGAGCATCAGCGGCGACGAGCTGAAGGCCCAGACTCGCCAGGCCCTGCGCGAGGTTCCCGACGCCCGCATCACCTTCATGGACTTCCAGGGATCGGCGGGCCTGCAGGCGATCCTCGCCTCCAACGATCCGGCTGCCCTGACCGCCGCTTCCGCCGAGCTGGAAAAGCAGATGCGGACCATCGACATCATCGCCGACCCGCACGCCTCGGCGCCGCCGGTCGGTCCTGAGCTGATCGTGCGCCCGCGGGGTGACGAGGCCGCGCGCCTCGGCGTCTCGGTGGACACCATCGCCCAGGTGGCCCGCGTCGCCACGGTCGGCGACATCGACGCCAATGTCGCCAAGCTGACCGCCGGCGAGCGCCGCATCCCGATCCGCATCCGTATGCCCGCCGATGCGCGGGCCGACCTGGAGCGGATCAAGGCCCTGCGCGTGCCCACTGTGTCGGGCGGCACCACCACCCTCGACGCCGTGGCCGATGTCAGCTTCCAGGCCGGTCCCGCCAAGATCGACCGCCTGAACCGCAAGCGCCAGCTGACCGTCCAGGCCGAGCTGAACGGGGCGGAGCTGGGGGACGCCTACAAGCGGGTCCAGGCCCTGCCGATCATGAAGAACCTGCCCGAGGGCGTGACGCCGGCCGAGACCGGGCAGCTGGAGGCGCAGCAGGAGCTGTTCGGCTCCTTCGGCCTGGCCCTCTTCGCCGGGGTGGCGATGATCTACGGCGTGCTGGTGCTGCTGTTCCGCAGCTTCTTCAAGCCGGCGGTGATCCTCACGGCCTTGCCGCTGTCCTTCGCCGGCGCCTTCCTCGGCCTGTTGATCTTCAACCTCTCGCTCTCGATCCCCTCGCTGATCGGCTTCCTGATGCTGATGGGCCTGGCGGCGAAGAACTCCATCCTGCTGGTGGAGTACGCCATCGAGCGGGAGCGCGAGGGCATGCCCCAGCGCGACGCCATCCTCGAGGCCTGCCGCGAGCGGGCCCGGCCCATCGTCATGACCACAATGGCCATGGCGGCCGGCATGTTGCCCACAGCGTTCGCCCTGGAAAAAGGCGCGGAGTTCCGTCAGCCCATGGCCGTGGCGGTGATCGGCGGCCTGATCACCTCGACCCTGCTGTCCCTGGTGCTGGTGCCGGTGGTCTACGAACTGGTGGACGACTTCGAGATGTGGCTGCGCCCGCGCCTGGCCAGGTTCATCACGCCGCGGGAGGCGCCCGCTGTCGCCGCGCCCGAAGACCGGCTCTAGGTCTAGGCGGCGAAGACGCCCTGTAGCGCAGTGACCAGGGCCCGAGTCTCGACGGGCTTGGGCACGCAATCGTCCATGCCGGCGGAGAGGTATCCGCGGGTCTGGTCGGGCTGAACGCTGGCGGTCACCGCGATGATCGGGGTCTTGTCACGGCCGAGCTCGACCTCGCGGCGGCGGATGCTCGAGGTGGCGGTCACCCCGTCCATCTCGGGCATATGGATGTCCATCAGTATGGCGTCCCAGGCCTTGGATTCCCAGGCGGCCACGGCCTCGGCCCCGTTGACGACGCACTCGGCCGCCAGGCCCAGCTGTTCCAGCAGGGCGCAGAGCACCAGGCGGTTGGTGGCGTTGTCGTCCACCACGAGGATGCGCAGCTTGTCGTCCATCGGCGCGGCGGCTTGCGGCTCGGCCGGGGCCGCACACGCGGGCATGGGGACCTGAAGGGTGAAGGTGGAGCCAACCCCCAGCTCACTGGTGAAGCCTATGGTCCCGCCCATCAGCTCCGACAGTTCCTTGCAGATCGCCAGGCCCAGGCCCGCGCCGCCGAACCGCCGGGTCGAGGAGCCGTCGGCCTGGACGAAACGGTCGAACATGGCCGCCTGCTGGTGGGGGGCGACGGCGATGCCGGTGTCGGTGACCTGCAGGAGGATGTCTTCGCCGCGAAGGGCGAAGGTCACGCGCACCTCGCCGGCCTGCGTGAACTTCAGCCCGTTGGAGAGCAGGTTGCCGGCGATCTGGCGCAGGCGCGCGGCGTCCCCGAACCGCCATCCCCGGGCGGCCGGATCGACGGTCAGAGTGAAAGCCAGGCCCTTGTCGGCGGCCAGCGCGCCATAGAGCGCCGCCAGGTCGCCGGCCAGGCGCTCCATGTCGAAGGGTTCAGGCAGGATCTCAAGACTGCCAGCCTCGATCCGGGAAATGTCGAGCACGTCGTTGACCACGCTGACCAGGGCGCGGCCTGAGGCGCCGATGGTGGCCAGGTGTTCCCGCTGCGCCGAGGTCAGCTTGGTCCGGCTCATGATGTCCACCAGGCCAAGCACGCCATTGAGTGGGGTGCGGAGCTCGTGGGCCA
>JAZKFM010000262.1:0-10121 GCA_040386415.1 Pseudomonadota bacterium | reverse complement strand
GGGCCATGGTCGCCAGGAACTCCGACTTGGCGTGACTGGCGGCCTGGGCCTGGAGGGCCAGGGCCTGGGTCTCCTCCCGGCGCACCTCGGCCTCGGCCTCCAGGATTTCCTTCTGCACGGCGGCGTCCCGGAAGGTGACGACGGCCTTGGCCATGAGGCCGACTTCGTCGCGGCGTTCGACATCGGGAATCGCCACCGAATGGTCGCCCCCCGCCAGACGGTTCATCACCGAGGTCAGCCGCACGATGGGATTGGCCATGCTGCGGCGAAGCGCCAGCCCCATCACCGCCGCGCTCAAGGCGGCGAACAGCACGCCCAGCGCCAGGGCCGAGCCCATGGCCCGCATGGCTTCGGCCTTGCGGGCCGCGCTTGCCTCGACCGCCCTTTGGCTCTGCGCCTGAATGGCGTCCAGGGCCTGCTCTGCGGGCGCGATCAGGTCATCGGCCGGGCTTTCCGGACCCACCATCCGGGCGGCGATGGCCCTGGTGTCCTTCGCCGCGGCCAATTCGATCGCGCGATCGACGGCCCAGCCGTTCCAGAGGTCGTAGGCCGACCGAGCCTGGCGGATCCAGCCCTTCAGAGCCGGGTCACCGCCGGCGAGGCGTTCCAGCTCGGCCATGCGGGATTCGAAATGCGGTCGGTGCTCCTCGGCGATTCGCCGGGCGTAGAAGGAGTCACCCGAGATGATGTAGCCGCGAAGCGAGGCTTCCTGGCGGGTCAGGGCGAAGCGGGCGCTGCTGGCCGTGGCGGCGACCCTGTGGGCGTGATTGTCCGCCGCGCTCGCCTCCTCGACCACGCGAAGATTGATCGTCAGCACCACCCCCATGGCAGCGATCGCCGACAGGACCACGGCGAAGGCCAGGGTGAGCTTCCAGGTCGCGGGCAGATCGTTCAGGCGGGCGGCCAGGGCCGATCTCCCTGCGCCTGGGCGTCTTGAATCGTGTTCGGCCACGAAGGTCCCCGTCCGGGCGCAGGTGATACGTGCGCTGGACGGAAACCTTGGCCACGGGCTCTCAACACCGGGTTAAGGCGCAGCTTTACGTCGCGAGACAAACCGCCGCACCGCATTGGGTGCAACCTGTTGCTAGCCCCCCGCCAGGATCTCGGCGAACAGCGCCGGGTCGACATTGCCCCCCGACAGCACCAGGCCCGTGGTTCCGTCGCCCCAGGCCTTGACCTTGCCGCTCAGCAAGGCGGCCAGGCCCACGGCGCCGCCGGGCTCGACCACCAGCTTCAAGGTGGCGAAGGCGTACCGCATGGCTGCGGCGACCTCGGCGTCGCTGACCACGGCGATGTCGGCGACAGTCTGCTGCAGGATCGGGAAGGTCAGCTCTCCGGGCGCCGGCGATTCCAGGGCGTCGCAGAGCGAGCGCGTGGTGGGCCTCAGAGTCTTTCGCGCGCCCGCCTGCAGGGAGCGCAGGGTGTCGTCGAAGCCCTCCGGTTCGACGCCCACCAGGGCGGTGTTCGGCGACAGCGCCTTCACCGCCGTGGACACCCCAGCCATCAGGCCGCCGCCACCCACCGGCGAGACCACCACGTCGAAGCCGACTCCAAGCGCCTCGGCCTGGTTCACCAGCTCCAGCCCCAACGTGCCCTGGCCTGCGATGATGTGCAGATCGTCGAAGGCCGGGACGAGCACCGCTCCGCGCTGCGCAGCGATCTCGGCGGCGATGGCCACGCGGTCCTCGGTGAGCCGGTCGTAGAGGCGGACTTCTGCGCCATAACCGCGGGTGGCCTCCACCTTCACCGACGGAGCGTCGGCCGGCATCACGATCAGGGCCGGAACGCCCAGCATCCTGGCCGCCAGGGCCACCCCCTGGGCATGGTTGCCCGAGGAGAAGGCGACCACCCCGGCCTTGCGTTGCGCATCGTCCAGCTGGGCCAGCCGGTTGTAGGCGCCTCGGAACTTGAAGGCGCCGACCCGCTGCAGGGTCTCTGGCTTGATCAGCACCCGGCGGCCCAGGCGGTCGTTCAGGGCCGGGCTCTCGATCAGCGGCGTCTCCACAGCATGGCCCTGGATCCGCGCGGCGGCGGCCTGGATGTCGGCCAGGGTCACGGTCACTTGGCGAACACCATGGCGTCGTCGGCGAAGGCCTTGAACTCCAGCGCGTTGCCGGAAGGATCAAGGAAGAACAGGGTCGCCTGTTCGCCGGGCTGTCCCTTGAAGCGGATTTGCGGCTCGATGACGAACCGGGTGTCGGCGGCCTTCAGCTTTGCGGCCATCTCTTCCCACTGGGGCAGGGTGAGGATCGCCCCGAAGTGGCGCACGGGGACGTCCTCGCCGTCCACCTCGCTAGTGGACCTGTGGCCCACCTCATCGGGCGAAAGGTGCGCGACGATCTGGTGCCCGTAGAAATCGAAGTCGATCCAGTCGGGGCTGGAGCGGCCCTCCGGACAGCCGAGCAGGCCGCCGTAAAAGGCGCGGGCCTCTTCGAGATCGCGGACGGGGAAGGCGAGGTGGAAGCGGGGCAAGGTCATATTGGCCTCATAGACCCAAGGCGGCGGCGCTGCGAAGCGGCGATTTCAGCAGGCGCGCCTTGACGGCGGGGGCGCCTGGATGCTCTACACCCGACGAACACGACCCTGGCGCCCGAGAGGCCCGGTCGCGGTTCCTAAAATCGATCAAGTCCACCCGCCGAGTTGCCTGTCGAAGGGCGTGGTTGGATCCCCCCGGCGGGCTGGGAGATCGTATTCCATGGGCAATGTGACAGTTATCGGGGCCCAGTGGGGCGACGAGGGCAAGGGCAAGCTGGTGGACTGGCTGTCCAATCGCGCCGACGTCGTCGTGCGTTTCCAGGGCGGCCACAACGCGGGCCACACCCTGGTGGTGGGCAACCAGGTCTACAAGCTCTCCCTGCTGCCCTCGGGCGTGGTGCAGGGCAAGCTGTCGGTGATCGGCAACGGCGTGGTGGTGGACCCCTGGCACCTGCTGGAGGAGATCGCCAAGCTCGGCGGCCAGGGCGTCCAGATCACTCCGGACCTGCTGGTCCTGGCCGACAACGCCTCCCTGATCCTGCCCCTGCACCGCGACCTGGACCAGGCCCGCGAGGCCGCGGCCGTCAACAAGATCGGCACCACGGGGCGCGGCATCGGCCCGGCCTATGAGGACAAGGTCGGCCGCCGGGCCATCCGGGTGGACGACCTGCGCGACCGCGACGCCCTGGAAGCCAAGATCGACCGCCTGCTGGCGCACCATACCCCCCTGCGCCGGGGCCTCGGCCTGCCGGAATATGACGGCGCGGAGCTGCTGGCCGCCCTGGAGGAGATCGCTCCGAAGATCCTGCCCTTCGCCCAACCGGCCTGGAAGCTGCTGGACCAGCTCGTGAAGTCGGGCAAGCGGGTGCTGTTCGAGGGCGCCCAGGGCGCGCTGCTGGACGTCGACCACGGCACCTATCCCTATGTCACCTCGTCCAACACCGTGGCGGGCCAGGCGGCGGCAGGGTCCGGCCTTGGGCCCAAGGGCCCGGGCTACGTCCTGGGGATCGTGAAGGCCTATACGACCCGCGTCGGCGAAGGACCGTTCCCCACCGAGCTGTTCGACGAGGTCGGCCAGCACCTGGGCACAGTGGGCAAGGAGTTCGGCGTCGTCACCGGCCGTCCCCGCCGCTGCGGCTGGTTCGACGCCGTCCTGGTGCGCCAGTCGGTGGCCCTGAACGGCATCGACGGCATCGCGCTCACCAAGCTCGACATCCTCGACGGCCTGCCGACCTTGAAGATCTGTGTCGGCTACAGGCTGGGGGACAAGACCTTCGACTACCTGCCGGCCGGCCTGAAGGCCCAGTCGGCCCTGGAGCCGATCTATGAGGAGATGGAGGGCTGGAGCCAGAGCACCGCCGGCGCCACCTCCTGGAAGGACCTCCCGGCCAACGCGGTGAAGTATGTCCGCCGGGTCGAGGAGCTGATCGGAGCCCCCGCCGCCATGGTCTCCACCAGCCCCCAGCGGGACGACACCATCATGGTGCGCGACCCCTTCCAGGACTGAGGAAGGCCAAGCTCGCCGCGGCGGATCGCCGCGGCGGATCGCCGCGGCGAGGCCTGAGCGCCGTCAAGGCGATCTTTACGGACGGGCCCCATATTGGGCGGAGCGTTTCCAGGAGCCTCCGCACCCCGTGTTCAACGAAGAAGGCAAACTCATTCAGCGCATGGTCCCCATGCTGCAGAGGGTGCTGATCGTTGATCCGGCGCCGGCCAGCGCGCGCCTGCTGGCCGACCTGATGCGCAATATCTCGGCCGGCCAGCTCTGGAACGCCCCAAATAACCGCAAGGGTCTGGAGGCCGCGGAGCTGGTCAATCCGCAGCTGATCTTCGTGGAGCTCTCCGGCGACAAGGTCGATGGTGTCGACTTCGCCCGCCGTGTCCGTCACAGCGAATTCAACTGCCGCCAGGCGCCCATCATCATGGTGACCGCCACCGCCACCGCGGCCGCCATCCTGGGGGCTCGCGACGCCGGGGTGCACGAATTCCTCCGCAAGCCCTACACGGCCAAGGACCTGCTGCGCCGTCTGGAGGCTGTCACCCTCCGGCCCCGCGACTGGGTGGAAGCGGTCGACTATATCGGCCCTGACCGGCGGCGGTTCAATTCCGGCGACTATACCGGCAAGCTCAAGCGCCGCTCCGACATCAAGACCACCCCGGACGCCGCGCGCATCACCCAGGCGCTGAAGATCCTGAAGTCCGCCGTCTCCGCGGTGGCCAGCGACCCCAGGCAGGCCCTGCGCTCCATGCAGGCCCAAGGGGTGGACCTGCAGAAGGCCGCCGTGGCGATCGGCGACCTGAAGCTCGTCACCACCGTGGCCGACTTCCAGCGCTACCTGGCCGGCGCCGCCGACCGTGGCGTGCTGATCCCCGAGGAGGTGGCCCGCAACGCCGCGCCTCTGCTGGCCCTCCTGCCCTCCGACGAACTCAGCCGCAAACCCTCCGACCGCGCCGTGGTGTCGATCTAGCCCCCTGAACGCCGGTCAGCCCTTGGGCGCCACGTCGATGAAGATCGGGTTGGCGTAGAACCAGAGATCGTCCCAGGGGTTCTCGCCCGCGGGGTCCGGGGTCGGCTCGAGTTCGCTGCCGCTGGCGCCCCGAACCCGCAGGTAGCTGCCGGCCTGAACGTTGCGCACGGTGTGGGTCATGGTCAGGACTTCACCTTCGCGCGTCCAGTCGGCCGAGCTGAAGCGGCGCTCCACGCGGGCGCGGGGATTGTGGTCCGTGGCGCGATCTGGCGCAGGCCCGCTCACCTCGCTCCAGATCAGGTCCACACGCGACACGCTAGGGGTGCGTCCGCCATGATTTGCGCCCGCCGGATCGCGCAGGCGGATGGTGATTCGCACATCCTGGCCGCGGGTGACCCGCAGACGGCCACCGATGTCGGCGGACGTCCCGGCGCGGCTGACCGGGCGCGCGGTGACATCCAGTTCTGAGATCAGATCGCCCGTGGTGACGAACACCCGGCCATGGCGCAGGCCATCGAGAATGTCCGCCGGGGTGGGGCTCGCCCAGACATAGGTCTTGGCGTACTCGCCGGGCCAGAAGTCGTTGCCGCCCTCGGTATAGTGCCGGTGAGAGTCGGAGGTGGAGGTGACCCACCAGGCGCGACCTTCGGCCAGCATGGAGTCCCAGAATCCCCCAAGCCGGGCCGTCATCTGGTCAAACCCACCCAGGGTCGGAGACTTGCTGTATCCGCCGCGGTGACCTTCCGGGTCGATGGAGCCGTCCGGCTTCAGGCTGCCGGCCTGATGTCCTGGTGAGCCCTCCATGCCGATAGCGACCGTGGGGGCCAGGTCGTTCCAATCGCGGAACTCGCCCGGCGTGTAGTGGCCATAGGCCCCCACCCCGGTCGCCGAGCGGGATGGATGGTTGGCGATCACAACGGGCGGGGTCTCAATCGCCTTCATGTGCTTGAGCGCGTCGAGCATCTTCGGCTCGACATCGCGGCCGGGATCCTGCGGGAAGGCGTCGCGCTTGGAGAACCGCTGCTCGATGTCGAACAGCACGTCACGCTCGTGATGGGTATGGGGAACGATGAGACTGGAGTGGTCGCCCCCGGGGGTGTCGAACTCCATGCCGTAGAATTGGACCAGGCCCGGAACCGCGGCGCGGGCGGCCACCAGTTCCGGATAGGCCTGGTCGCGGTTGATCTTGGCGTGGTTCGGGCCGCCGTGGTCGGTGGAGACCATCCAGGCCAGCCCATGCTTCAGCGCCATCTGGGCGTTGGTGGGGATCGGGTAGCGCGCGTCGCCGCCGAGGATAGGGACGGGCGGCTGGGTCAGGTCGGCGCCTGGCTCATAGCGCGCGCTGAACCGGCTGTGGACGTGATGGTCGCCGGCCTGCCATGCCCGCGCCGACGCCGGAGGGGCGTCTTCGTGAGCCAGGACGGAGGACGCCGAGAGCCACGCGACGGCGGCCAGGCTGGCGGTTCGGCGGGACATAGCAGCGCTCCTGGAAAAACGATGGGGCGCCCTCCGCGAAGAGAGCGCCCCGGTGACTCACGGATGTGGATCAGAAATGATACCGAACGCCCATGATATAGCGGCGGCCAAAGGTCTCGTTCTCCACCGGATGGCCCGGGTCGTTTCCGTAACGGGCGGCGGAGTCATCGGTCAGGTTGACCGCGTCGAAGGTCCATTCGAGGTTCTCATTGATCGCGTAGCGGATCGAGAGGTCGAGCTCCTCGTCATCGTCCCAATAGACGTCGCCGTTGGTCACCGGCACAACCGCGCCGTTCAGCACCTGGTACTCGCCCACCGACTGGCCCCACTCGGTGCGGAACTGATAGGCGAGGCGGGCCGAGAGGCCGTACTTCTCGTAGTAGACTGAGGCGTTGTAGACGAGGTCCGAGGTTCCCAGCAGCGGGGCCTTGCGGGCCGGAACAGCGCCGACGGCGGGGATGGTGGTCTCGGAGTCGTTGATCGTGGCGTTGGCCTGGACCCCGAAGCCGCCCATCCAGTCGGGGAGGCCAGCGCTTTCGACGAAGGTCTCGGCCGACTGGGAATAGGCGATTTCGATCCCGCGCAGGTAGCCGTCGCCGCCGTTGCGCAGGGTGCTGAGGGTGTAGCCGGAGCGGTCCACACCCGGCGAGTTCAGGATGTCGCGACCGAACACGCCCGACTGGGTGAAGAGCACGCCCGTCAGGTCCTTGTAATAGGCGCCGATGGAGAAGAAGCCGCGGGGCTGGATGTACCATTCCAGATAGGCGTCGAAGCCCACGGCCTTTTCTGGGCCCGCGTCCGGGTTGCCGCCGGAGATGCTCTGGGTGGCGTCGTTGATGCTGAAGTTGGGTCGCAGTTCGTCATAGTCGGGGCGCGAGGCGCCGG
Source organism: Pseudomonadota bacterium (assembly GCA_040386415.1). GTDB lineage: Bacteria > Pseudomonadota > Alphaproteobacteria > Caulobacterales > Caulobacteraceae > Phenylobacterium. The sequence goes on along the minus strand of JAZKFM010000262.1, from coordinate 2,817 downwards.
TGGTGACGCCGAAGCGCACCTTGATATTCTCCCGGACGTCCCAATTGAGGTGGGCGCTCGGGAAGACCAGGGTCTCTTCATTTTCGGCGGTGACGATCTGCTGGACGCCGGCGATGGTGGCGAAGGCGCTGCCGGTGTTCTGCGTGCGCTCGACCCGGGCGCCGAAGACGATGTTGCCCCAACTGCGATCCAGGGTGCCCATGGCGTAACCGGCCAGGATGGATTCCTGGACGCGGTAGTAGTTGCCGCTGGTGTTCTGCCGGGTCAGGACGCCGGCGCGGAGCAGGACGCCCGCATAGTCGTCCAGCGCGCTCTTGGAGAAGTAGTTGAAGGCGTAGCCCAGGCTCATATCGCCTTGGAACGGCTTGGTGTTGCGGAACATGTCGAAGGTGAAGGGCCGGCCGGCCGCGGCCAGCTGGGCCGGCGTCGCGCCATAGGTGGTTTCTTCAGCCTTCTTGGTGCGCACGGAGTAGAAGCCGCCGAACTTGACGCGGAAGGGCGATCCCAGGAACTCTAGGTCCCGGCCGGCGTCGAACTTGCCGGTATAGGCGAACGAGGGATCGCCCCGGTCGGTGGTGGAGATCGCCGTGCCGGTGCCCACCAAGGGGAAGGCGTCGATGGAGAAGACCCGCTCCCCACGCGATCGCACGTTTCCGGTCAGGACGGTGCGATAGAGCCGGACCGTGTGGTTGTCGTCGTCGGTGAAGTCGTACTCAATCGTGGGACGGTCGGTGACGGCGGTGGGGCTGGCGAAGTTCGATCGCGCCGGGGCGTTCTGGCCGTCCTCGGTCTGGGTGTAGTTCAGGCGCCAGGAGAGGTCCCAGTCGGCCCACTTGTGCTCACCGCCCAGAGTGTTGGTCCAGGTGTACTCCGAGGATTCCAGGGAGTTGAAGTTGGGGGTGATCTGGACGCCGTAGACCGTGCCTTTGTCGGGCGTGTTGCCGTTGCAGATGTCGGCGAACCCGCTGGTGGTCTGCGGGGCGGCCACGGCCGGGCAGGCGCCGGTGACCGTGGTCGCGCCATTGTCGAACCGGAAGATGTAGTTGCTGCGCAGCTCCTCGTCTTGATAGTCGGTGTAGATCGAGGAGGCGAAGACCTGATTGTTGTCGTCGAACTGGTACTCGATTTTCGCCGAGCCGCCGATATTGCCGCGTGTCAGGCGGTAGAGCTTGTTTTCATATTCCCGAGCCCAGCGCCGGGTCTCGGAGCCCGGACGGCCATCCCGGCCGGCGCCGGCGGTCTGCCAGGGATCGGTCTCGAAATTGTCCGTCACCATGTTGCGGTGATATTTCGCGGCCTGCAGCACGATGCCCAGGCGGTCGTCCATGAAGGTGTTGGAGAAGAACAGGCCGGCCTCGGCCTCCTCGCCGCCGCCCAGCGCCACATAGCCCAGCGCCGCCTTGGCCGAGAAGTTCATGCCGGGCTTGTCGAAGGCGCTGCGGGTGATGATGTTGACGTTGCCGGCGACGGTGTCGCCGCTCATGTCCGGGGTCACCGCCTTGCTGACGATGACCTGGCTGGCGAGGGCCGAGGGGATGTTGTCGAAGCGCGACGAGCGACCCTCCGGGCTCACCACCGAAAGACCATCGAAGGAGAGGGTGGTCCAGTTGATCTTGGCGCCACGCAGGTTGACGTAGCGAGCCTGGCCCTGGTCGCGCTCCACGGCGACGCCGGGCAGGCGGCCGATGGCGAAGGCGATGTTCTGGTCAGGGAGGCGGCCCACGGCGTCGGCGGCGATCACGCTCACCAGCGAAGGCGACTCTTTCTGAATTTGCAGCGCGCGAATTTCGGACTCGGCGATCGGCCGGCCGACCACCACCAGTTCGTCGACATCACTGGCCGCCGCGGCCGGCTGGGCCAAGGCCTGGCCACCCACCGACAGCACCGCCAGGACAGACGCGCCAAACATCAGAGTCGCACGCGACCCCCGCCTCATCGTTTTCATTGAAAGCCCCTCTTTGCTCAGGGGGCTCTATCCAGCGAGAACTTCAGTCCGGCGATGGTTATGCGTCGGCTGCGTGACGAGGGGCGGGTTTGTCTATTGTTAAGCTAGTTGGCGCTCGGCCGCGGCATTTCAGCATCAGGTGGACGTGATCGCTCAGCGCCGGAATGCGACGCCGCCCCTGTCGGGGCCGGCGTCGCATTTGAGGTCCGGAGACCACGATCAGGCGTTGACCAGATTCCGTTCCTCGGCGGCGGTCCGCATGGACTTCTGCAGCTTCTCGAAGGCGCGGACCTCGATCTGGCGCACGCGCTCGCGGCTGACGCCGTATTCGGCGGCCAGCTCCTCCAGGGTCGACGGATCGTCCTTCAGCCGGCGCTCGGTCAGGATGTGACGCTCGCGGTCGGTGAGCTCGGTCATGGCTTCCTGCAGCAGGCCCATGCGCTGGGTCCGCTCCTGGTTCTCGGCGACCTGGGTCTCCTGGCTGACGGAGGTCTCGTCCTCCAGCCAGTCCTGCCACTCGCTCTCACCGTCCACGCGCAGGGGCGCGTTCAGCGAGGCGTCGGGGCCCGACAGCCGGCGGTTCATCGAGATGACTTCCTCGTTCAGCACGCCGAGCTTGGTGGCGATCTGCGCCACCTGGTCGGGGTGCAGGTCGCCGTCCTGGAAGGCGCTGATCTGGCTCTTGGCCTTGCGCAGGTTGAAGAACAGCTTCTTCTGCGCCGCCGTGGTGCCCATCTTCACGAGCGACCAGCTGCGCAGGATGTATTCCTGGATCGAGGCGCGGATCCACCACATGGCGTAGGTCGCCAGGCGGAAGCCCTTGTCGGGCTCGAACTTCTTCACCGCCTGCATCAGGCCGACATTGCCCTCGG
>JAZKFM010000261.1:0-5919 GCA_040386415.1 Pseudomonadota bacterium | reverse complement strand
GGTCTTGGACCGGGTGCGTTCGTCCACGGTCTTGACGATGACCGCGCAGTTGATGGACGGCAGGGCCGGGTCCACCGGATTGGGCATGGAGCCCGGCATGATCACCGAATAGGCCGGCACCTCGCCCTGGAAGACCTCGCCGGTCTTGCGGTCGACGATGCGGGTGGTCGAGGTGATGAAGGTGCCCATGGACAGCACGCTGCCCTTGCGCACGATCACGCCTTCGGCGACCTCGGAGCGGGCGCCGATGAAGCAGTCGTCCTCGATGATGGTGGGGTTGGCCTGCAGGGGCTCGAGCACCCCGCCAATGCCGGCGCCGCCCGACAGGTGGACGTTCTTGCCGATCTGGGCGCAGGAGCCGACCGTGGCCCAGGTGTCCACCATGGTGCCCTCGTCGACATAGGCGCCGATGTTGACGAAGGACGGGGTCAGGATCGCACCCTTGGCGATATAGGCGCCGCGGCGGACGATGCAGCCGGGCACCGCGCGGAAGCCGGCGGCCTCGAAGCGGGCGGCGTCCCAGCCGGTGAACTTCAGGGGAATCTTATCCCAGTAGGGATGGGGGGCGTCGGCGTCGATCAACTGGTTGGCGCTCAGCCGGAAGGACAGCAGGATCGCCTGCTTGGCCCACTGGTGGGTGGTCCAGACCCCGTCGTCGCCCCGGGTGGCGACCCGCAGGGTCCCGGCGTCGAGCTGGTTCAGGGTTTCCTCGACAGCCTCGCGGACCTCGCCGGTGGTGCCGGTGTTGACGCCGTCGCGGGCTTCCCAGGCGGCTTCGATCACGGATTTCAGGTCTTGGGACATCAGACGGCTTCCTTGAGACGCGCGCCCGTGAGGAACGGCGTGAGCTTGGTGGTGCGGTGGTTCACGAAAGGTGCGGTGGAGTGCTGCGCCTGGGGTCCCACGAGCACCGTGGTCATGCCCAGGTCGAAGGCGGGCTTCAGGTTGCGCTCGGAGTCCTCGAAGAAGCTCGTCGCGCGGGGATCCAGGCCGTGGGCGTCGAGCATCCGTTGGAACCCCACGGGGTCCGGCTTGGGCGTGAAGCCGAAGGAGTGGATGTGGAAGACGTCGTCGAAGAGGTCGGCGAGACCCAGGTGCGCCAGGACGCGCTCGGCATGCTTGTCATCGGCGTTGGTGAATATGAAGCGGCGGCCAGGCAGCTGGGAGAGCGCGCTCACCAGGTCGGGATCCTGGGCCAGCAGCTCCAGGGACAGGTCGTGGAACAGGGCGTGGAAGTCGGCGGGGTCGACGCCGTGGTTCAGCATCAGGCCGCGCAGGGTCAGGCCGTGTTCGGCCAGGTACTTCTTCTGCAGGATGAACGCCTGGTCGCGCGGCAGGTCGGTGACCTTGGCCACGAAGTCGGTCATCCGGCCCTCGACCTGGCCCATGAAGCCCGACTCCTCCGGATAGAGGGTGTTGTCGAGATCAAACAGCCAGGTGTCGATATGGGTCAGGTCGGGGGTCATCGGGTGATGAGGGTGCCCGCCCCGTGCTCGGTGAACAGCTCCACCAACATGGCGTGGGGACGGCGGCCGTCCAGGATGACCACGGCCTCGACGCCGGACTCCACCGCGGCGATGGCGGTCTCCAGCTTGGGGATCATGCCGCCCGAGGCGACGCCGGTGGCGATGGCGTCGCGGGCCTCGGTGACGCTCATCTCGCGGATCAGTTCGCCGTCGGCGCCCAGGACTCCGGTGACGTCGGTGAGCAGCAGCATGCGCTTGGCCTTGAGCGCCCCGGCCAGGGCGCCGGCCACGGTGTCGGCGTTGATGTTGAAGGTCTGGCCTTCTTCCGAGACGCCGATGGGGGCGATCACCGGGATGTAGTCATGATCGGCCGAGATCAGCCCCTGGATCAGCTGCGGATCGATCCGGGTGGGCTCGCCCACAAAGCCCAGGTCGACGGCCTTTTCGATATTGCTGTCGGGATCGATCTTGCTGCGCTCGACCTTGCGGACGGTGATCAGCCGGGCGTCCTTGCCCGACAGGCCCACGCCGCGCACATCGGCCTCGGCGCCGGCGAGCGTGATCCAGTTGGCGATCTCCTTGTTGATGGCGCCCGACAGCACCATCTCGGCGACCTCCATGGTGGCCTCGTCGGTCACCCGCAGGCCGTCGATGAAGGTCGACTTCACCCCGGCCTTGTTGAGCATGCGGGAGATCTGCGGGCCGCCGCCGTGGACGACGACAGGATGCAGGCCCAGCAGCTTCAGCAGCACGGCGTCGGCGGCGAACAGGCGGGCGACGGACTCCTCGCCCATGGCGTGGCCGCCGTACTTGATCACCACGGTCTCGCGGTCGTAGCGCTGGATGTAGGGCAGGGCCTCTGCCAGGGTCTTCGCGGTGGCCCAGCCTTGCTCTTCGGGGGTCTCGGTCACGGCGCTACGCGCTCCATCAACTTGGAGGGGGTCGATTAGCCGACGAGAGCCCCCCTGTCACGTCAGGCGAAGAGGGCGCTCACCGACTCGCCGTTGTGGATCCGGCGGATCGCCTCGGCCAGGGCCGGCGCCACCGACAGCACCTTCAGGCCTGAGGCGCGGTCCTTCTCCGAGATCGGGGCGGTGTTGGTGGTGATCAGTTCCTCCACGCCGGCTTCAGCCAGGATGCGGCGGGCCGCGTCATTGGCGAACAGGCCGTGGGTGCAGGCCACCCGGATCGAGCGGACGTTCTCGCGGCGCAGGTGGGCGATGAGTTCGATGACGGTGGTGCCCTTGGCGATCTCGTCGTCCAGGACAATGACGTCACGGCCGCTGACCTCGCCGATGATGGCGCTGATCTCCACGCGGTCACCGGAGAATCGCTGCTTGGCGGCGGCGGCGACCCCGGCCCCCAGAAGACGGGCGAACGCCGCGGCCTCCTTAGCGTTGCCGAGATCGGGCGAGACCACCACGGTGTTGGAGTGATCCTCGGCGGCGAAGTGGCGCGCCAGTTCCTGCAGGGCGTGCAGGTGGTCGACGGGCATGGAGAAGAAGCCGTGCACCTGGGGCGAGTGCAGGGTCATGGTCAGCACCCGCTGGGCGCCGGCGGTGGCCAGCAGGTCGGCCACCAGCTTGCCGCCGATGGAGATGCGCGGCGCGTCCTTCTTGTCGGAGCGGGCATAGGCGTAGTGCGGCATGACCGCGGTGATGCGGGCCGCCGAGGCGCCGCGGGCGGCGTCCAGCATCAGCAGCAGCTCCATCAGGTGCTCCTGCACGGGCGCGACGATGGGCTGGATCAGAAAGACGTCGCGCTCGCGGCAGTTGGCCTCGAGCTGGACCTCCAGGCAGTCGTTGGCGAAGCGGGTCAGGCGGGAGGGCGAGAGCGGGACTTCGAGATGCCGGCAGATCTCGCGCGCCAGGTCTGGGTGCGCGCTGCCGCTGAAGATGGCGATATCACCCACGACTCTTCTCCCGCGTCTGCGGGGTCCTATAGCCGAGGGGGCCTAGATGTCCACCTCGGGCAGGACGCGGGCGAAGTGGCCCTCGACGGCCTCGTAGCATTCGCAGGCGACCCGCTCGAGGCCCTTGCGGTCCAGGATCTCGACCCGGCCCCGCAGGGTCTTGATGAGCCCCCGGGTGGCCAGGGACGAGGTGACGGCCGACACCGTGGTGCGCTGGACCCCCAGCATCTCGGCCAGGGACTCCTGGGTCAGCTGGATGATGTGATCGCCCGCCCGGTCATGGGTGGCCAGCAGCCAGCGGGCGCAGCGTTCCTCCACCGAGTGCAGGGCGTTGCAGGCCACCCCCTGCATCATCTGGGCGAGCAGGGCGTCGGCATAGCGGGAGAACAGGTCGCCGAACCGGGTGGAGCCCAGCTTGGCGGCCTCTAGGTGGCAGGTGGAGATGGCGAAGGCCGACCCCGGGACCTGGACGACGGCGCGGCCGAAGGCGGGCTTGTGCCCGTCGCTGACGATGCCGCCCACCGCGCCCTCGCGGCCGATGGTGGCGGCCTCGACCTCGCGGCCGTCGCGGGTGACGATCAGCAGCGAGACCATGGTCTTGCGGCAGGGAAAATAGGTGGTGTGGACGTCGTCGCCGGGCTCGAACAGCACCTTGCCGCGAGACAGGGGGACCAATTCCAGATGCGGTTCCAGGATCGCGTAGTCCCGGCCGCCCAGGGCGCCCAACAGGCGGTTGGCCAACCTGGGATGCGGCTCGCTGGTGTCCGGCTTGCGGTCCGGCGCGCTCATGACCTTGTTCATCCGACAACTCCCCGATGTTCCGGCGCCGGAACAACGCGGACTAAGGCAAATGGCTCCGCTTGTTGGGTCGCCGACAGAGCGGTCCGGGCGTGTTCCCTTCTAGCGCTAGATGGAGCGCGCGACGACTTCCTTCATGATCTCCGACGTGCCGCCGTAAATCCGCTGCACGCGGGCGTCACGCCACAGCCGGGCGATGGGGTAGTCGTTCATGTAGCCGGCCCCACCGTGCAGCTGCAGGGCGGCGTCGCAGACCTCCCACTGCAGTTCGGTGTGGAAGAGCTTGGCGGCGGACGCCTCGGCGGCGGTGAGTTCGCCCTTCAGGTGGCGAGCCATGCACCAGTCCAGGTGGGCCCAGCCGGCCTGCAGCTTGGCCTTCAGGGCGCCCAGGGTGAAGCGGGTGTTCTGGAAGTCGAAGACGGCCTGCTTGAAGGCCTTGCGGTCCTTGGTGAACTTCACGGCTTCGTCGAAGGCCCGTTGGGCCCCGGCCTGGCCGGCGATGGCGATCTGCAGCCGTTCCTGGGGCAGCTGGTTCATCAGGTAGGCGAAGCCGCGCCCCTCCTCCCCCAGGCAGTTGGTGATGGGGATGCGGACGTCCTCGAAGAACAGCTCGGAGGTGTCGGCCGAGTTCTGTCCGATTTTGTCGAGGTTGCGCCCGCGCTTGAAGCCGGCCCGGTCGGTCTCCACCAGCACCAGCGAGATGCCCTTGGACCCGGCGGCGGGGTCGGTCTTGGCCACCACGAACACCAGGTCGGCGTTCTGACCGTTGGTGATGTAGGTCTTGGATCCGGAGACGACATAGTGATTGCCGTCACGGATCGCGGTGGTGCGGATGCCCTGCAGGTCGGACCCGGCGCCGGGCTCGGTCATGGCGATGGCGGTGATCACCTGGCCTGAGACCATGCCGGGCAGCCACTTCTGCTTCTGCTCCTCCGATCCGTAGTTGATCAGGTAGTCAACCACGATGTCGGACTGCAGGGTGATGCCGGCGGTGGAGCCGGCATAGGAAAGCTCCTCGCCGATGACGGCGTTGTAGCGGTAGTCGAGGCCCAGCCCGCCGTACTGCGCGGGAACCTGCGGACAGAGGATGCCCGCCTCGCCGCAGGCCAGCCAGAAGTCGCGGTCGACAAGGCCCTCCTCCTCCCAGCGGTCGAGGTGGGGCGTCAGGTGGACGGCGTAGAACTTGCGGACCTGGTCGCGGAACAGCCCGAGGTCTTCGTCATAGATGGTGCGGGTGGCGGTCTGCAGCATGTCCTGGACTCCTCTTGGCGGGGGTCCCAGCGATCTAACGCCCTCACGCAGCGTCAGGCCAGCTACTCGGCTGGGTCGTCGGTTTCGATGCGGGGCACGATCTCGCAGGTCGCCGCGATCTCGGCGCGGAGCTCGGGGATGCCGAACCCCTTCTCCGAGGAGGTCGACAGCACGCGGGGGAAGGCCGCGGGGCGCTTGATGATGGCGGCCTGAGTCTTGGCCACCAGGGCCTCGACCTCGGCGGGCTTCATCTTGTCGGCCTTGGTGAGGATGATCTGGTAGGAGACCGCGGCCTTGTCGAAGGCGTCCATCGGTTCCTTGTCCACGTCCTTCAGGCCGTGGCGGGCGTCGATCAGCAGGTAGGCCCGCTTCAGGTTCACCCGCCCGCGCAGATAGTCGCGGCCGAGGTTCTGGAACTTCTTCGTCGTCACCTTCGAGGCCCGCGCCCAGCCGTAGCCGGGAAGGTCCACCAGACGAATGACGTCATCGAGG
>JAZKFM010000260.1:0-4889 GCA_040386415.1 Pseudomonadota bacterium | reverse complement strand
GTGATCGAAGGCCTTGAGCCGGATGCGGATGTTCTGACGATCCATATCGCTCTTCAATTTCCCCTACAGACGACGTCCGTCCGCGTGACTTTGACCATTTCAAAGACCAACCCAAACGCCTCAAAAGAGAGACGCTCGTACGCGTAAGTCCGCTAAAAACGACATAGGCCCGCGCGAAAGAGTTCCGCGAGGGCCCCGCCCGACACCCTGATTTCTCGGGGCCTCGGGTCGTTCCGCGAACCGCGTCTGCGCTTCAAATCACTTCGAAGCGCACAGCCGATCCAACAGGAGGCGCGTCTATACGTGTGCGACTCGGCCTCGTCAAGGCCAGCAACCGCCCCGGTTCAGGAAGTTTTGGAGGCGCGGTTCAATAGCAGGACAGGCCGCTGCAGAACTTCCCGCCCTTGGGTCGGCCCCAGCGGACATTTCCGTTCCCGTCATACGAGACGTTGGCCTGGCCTGCCAGCAGCCGCACGGTGATCAGCCCCGAGCTGTTCATCTTGGCGTGGAGAATTCCGGCGGTCCCCCGGTGATCGATCCGGCCTGCCCCGTTCATCACGAGGTTGGCGGTGGAGACCACGCCGTCCCTCACGATGATGGAACCAGCGTCCTCCACGGTGGCGGTCAGCTTGCCGTCCACGCGGGCGGCGATCACCTGGCCCGGCCCCGACTGGCGGAGCGTCACGCCGCTGGAAAGGGCCCCCAGGCTCCAGGTCCCGCATCCATCGGCCGAGAGCTTGAGCGCCCTGCCCCCGCCGACCTGGCCAAAAATCGCCCCCTTGGAGACGATCTCGGTGTCGAGGGGGACCCGCACCGTCACGGTGGGAAGGTCCTTGATCAGCACCGGCTGGCCCCAGCGGCTGACACCGGTGGCGCTGCAGGAATAGCCGAACAGCCAGGGGACGGTCTGCTCCAGCCAGGAGTTCTCCCGGCTGACCCGGGCGCCGCCCCCGGCCATGGGGTGAATGGCCAGGCTACTGTCGGCGACCACGGCGAAATCCCGCCGCGCCTCCGGAATCACAATGACCCTCGCCGCCGGAGCGTCGAGGGTCAGGACCGGCCGCGCCGCAGCGAGGCTGGGGACGGCCAGGGCGATCGCGAGACAGGAAAGCAGCTTCATGGCCGGATCAGGCCACATAAGTTTACATCTGTAAATCCCGCGCCCCCGGGGAACCACTTCATGCGGCGCCCAAACTAGCCGACGCTGACATTGCCCGAGCCGACGATGGCCTTGGAAACCTCGCCAGTGACAGACTTCACATGCACATCGCCAGAGCCCGCGATCTTCGCATTGAGGCTGCCGGCCACCCCGCCGAAGTCCACATTGCCCGAACCGGCGATGGAGGCCTCCACTTCGCTGGCCTTGCCGGCCCGGATATTGACGTCGCCGGAGCCGGCGATCTTCACGCTCAGCGGGCCGGCGATCGAGGTCACGTTCACGTCGCCGGAGCCGGCCACGGAGATCTCCAGCGCGCCGTTGATCGCTTGGGTGCGGACGTCGCCCGAACCCGCCACCCGCAGCAGCGCCTGGCCCGAGGACTCGGCGTGGGTGTCGCCGGAGCCGGCGACATTGATGCTCAGCTTTCCGGCCACGTTGCCGAGCGTCCAGTCGCCGCAGCCGGCGTTGGAAAGCTCCAGGCTGTTGGTCTTGCCCACCGAGCCGAACACCGCCCCGCCGGCCTCGACCTTGGCGTCCTTGGGCATGCGGACCACGATCTGCGGCATGTCCTCATAGGCGATGTCCCCGACCCCGGCGACATAGACCCGGGCCTTGCCGCCCTCGCTGTGGCAGCTCTTGATCTTCCGATCGAGATCGCCGTCCACGATGGTCTTGCCGCCGGCGCTGCGCACCTGCAGGGGCAGGCTCGGATTGGTGGTCAGAAACTCCACCTTGATGTCCTGGCGGGCCTCGGGGATCACCACCACGCGGGCCACGGCGTCCCTCACTTCGACGGTGGCGGCGTTGGCGGCGCCGGCGATCAGGCCCAGGGCCGATGCGGCGGTCAGAACGGTCAGAAGACGCATGGCGATCTCCTCCTCTTGTTGAGCAGTCTTGAGGGGAACCTAGAGCGCCTCGCGGGCCTGATCAGCTTAATTCGAGGTCATGACACGGGGGTCATCTGGCGCCCGCTTCGAAGGCCGCCAGCAGCCGCTCATGACGCCATTGCTCACGGGCCTTGTCGCTGGCCGCGATGAGGTCGGCGCAGGCGCCGGGCTTGGGCTCGGCTCTGCCGATCTGGCGCGCGCAGGCCTTGGCCGGTCGGCGGTAGGCCCCAGGATCCGACCATAGCCCCTCCCCCTGCAGGAAGGAGAAGGCGATGGCGTTGCGGGCCGAGGCCTTGAGGTCCGCGTAGCTCGCCCCGCCGTCCGCGGCGCGGGCGTACTCGTGGGAGAGGTCGATCCGCAGGATCCCGGCGTCGTCGGTCGAGAGGCTCACCGGCACGCCCCGCTGCCGGAGCCATGCATAGGGGTGGGCCTTGCCTGAGACACCGAGGATCGCTTCGTTGGAGGAGAGGTTCACCTCCACGAGGACACCCTTCGCGGCCATCTCGGCGGCCAGGGCCTCGGCGCCGGTCTCCAGCGGCAGGTCGACCCCATGTCCGATGCGCCGGGCGCCCGCGACGCGCACCGCCTCGGCGACGTGGTAGCGCAGCTCTTCCGGCGTCGCGTAGTCCATGGAGAGCTCGCCGGCGTGCAGGGCCGCCTTGGCGGTCCGGCCATGGTCGGTGAGAAAGTTCACCATCCTCATGTGCAGGCTGTAGTGGGTGATCGCCAGGGGGTGGTCCTCGGGCGCCACCATCTGCAGGCCCACCCAGCGCTTGTCGGCGGTCACCAGCGACACCCCCAGCTGCAGCTGGGCGAAGGTCTGCTCCGGCGGCGCGACCCGGCTTGTCTGCACCAGGTAGCGGACGGTCACCTGGCAGCCCGCCTGCGCCGCCGGCGTGCCGCATTTCATCAGGCTGCGGGCGCGGGCTTCCATCGCATCGGTGTCGGCCACGGCCGCCGTAACCAGGGCCTCCAGGCCTGCAGCGATGTTGGCGGCCTTCTGAGCGGCGAGGTCGCCCCCCTTCCAGCCCACCTGGGCGCCCTTGACGCGGCTGGCCACCCCCTGCGGCGTCACCATGGCCTCCAGATAGAAGGTGTTCTGCCGCGCCAGATTGTCCATCACATGGGCCAGCATGTCCCCCTCGCGCCGGGCGCCCGCCGCCCCGAACCGCCCGAAGGATCCGAAGAACTGGTCGTGGCCCGACCGGCCGAGGAAGCCCGGGTTGCGCACCGAGAAGCTGTCGATCATCGCCGCCCGCAGAACCTCGTCGGTCTTGATGGCGCTGGCGGGCTTCAGGTCCTCACCCGGCTGGCAGGGGGGCGTGACCACGAGGGTCTTCGCATGGATGCAAAGCCCGTCATCGACGGCCCAGGCCAGCAGGGTCTCGGCGAAGATCGCGCCGGAGATGTGATTGTGCAGCTCCCCGCCCTTGGGCATGGCGCGGGTGAGGGCGGTCAGCTCGCCGCCGGTCATCCTGGCCAGATCCGGCGCGGCCTGCGCGCCCTGGCCGATAAGGGCGACCGCGAGGCTCGCCGCGGCCCAGTATCTCCGGATCATTCACCCCTCCCCTTTGCCGCAAGCGGCCCGAGGCCCGGGCTCAAGTCAAGGGCGCTTCGGATCCAAGCACCACCTTGCACTTTTCGGGAGGCGCGCCCCGCCCTAGGGTGGCGGCAGGGACATTTCACAATCGAGAGCGCAGAGATGAAAATCGGGGCATGGATTGCGGGGTCGGCCGCCGGCGTTGGCGCGGCGGCCCTGGGAATTGCGGCGCTGGGCGGAGCCCAGGCGCAGGGCTACAACGCCCCGCCGCCTGGAAGCTACTGGCAGAGCTGCCAGAAGGTGCGGGTGGTCGGCACGGTGGATTCGGTGCTGATCGCCGAGTGCCGTGACCGCAGCGGCCGGTATCGCAGCACCAGCCTGCAGTTCGAGCAGTGCCGCAGCGAGATCACCAACCAGGACGGCGCCCTCACCTGTCTGATGGGCGGTCGCGGCCCCGGCGGCTGGCAGGGCGGTGGCTACGGAAACGGCGGTTACCAAGGCGGCGGATACCAAGGCGGCGGCTATCAAGGCGGCGGCTACGGCGGTGGTTACGGCGGTGGCCCGCCCCCCGGCGGCGGCTATGGCGGCGGCTACGGCGGCGGCTATGGCGGCGGCTATGGCGGCGGCTACGGGAATAATGACGGCGGCTACGGCGGCGGCTACCAGCGTCCCCGGGCCACGGGCGGCGTCATCACCCTCTTTGACGGGATCGGTTTCGCCGGTGCGGGCTTCCGCGCCACCAGCGAGATCACCAACCTGCCCAAGCAGTACAATGACCGCGGCCTCAGCCTGAAGATCGAGCGCGGCGAGTGGGAAGTCTGCACCGACAAGGACTTCGGCGGTCGCTGCCAGACCTTCCGCAAGGACGTGTCGGACCTGAACCAGGTGGGCATGGCCTATGCCATAACCTCCATGCGGCAGGTTCGCTGATCACCAAGAAAAGGGCCGCCCGGGTTTCCCCGGACGGCCCTGATCTTTGGTCGAAGTCTCCCGGCTTGGCCTTCGGGCTTACGCCCTCCGTTGGCCGGGATGACAGTCTCTAAGGACTACTCGACGATCTTGGCCACGACGCCGGCGCCGACGGTGCGGCCGCCTTCGCGGATGGCGAAACGCAGGCCCTGGTCCATGGCGATCGGGGTGATCAGCTCCACGTCCAGTTCGGCGTTGTCGCCCGGCATGATCATTTCCACGCCTTCCTTCAGCTTGATGATCCCGGTCACGTCGGTGGTCCGGAAGTAGAACTGAGGACGGTAGTTGGTGAAGAACGGGGTGTGACGGCCGCCCTCTTCCTTGGTCAGGATGT
>JAZKFM010000259.1:0-11538 GCA_040386415.1 Pseudomonadota bacterium | reverse complement strand
CTCGGGCCTGATGGGCATCGCCACGGCCGCCAAGTACATCATCAACGACGGCGCCAATGTCGCGGTCGGCGGCGGGCTGGAGAGCATCTCGCTGGTTCAGAACGACAAGATGAACCGCTACCGCACCAGCGATAAGTGGCTGAACGAGCACGTTCCGGAAATCCACACCTCGATGATCGAGACCGCCGAGATCGTGGCCGAGCGTTACGGCGTGTCGCGCGAAGTCCAGGACGAGTACGCCTATCAGTCCCAGCAGCGCACCGCCGCCGCCCAGGCCGCCGGCGTGTTCGACGCCGAGATCGCGCCCCTGACCTCGATCATGATGGTGCAGAACAAGGAGACCGGCGAGTTCTCCGAAAAGGAAGTCCGCCTGACCCAGGACGAGGGCAACCGCCCGCAGACCACGCTCGCCGACCTGCAGAAGCTGGCCCCGGTGTTCAAGGGCGGCCAGATCGTGAAAGAGGGCAAGTTCGTCACTGCCGGCAACGCCAGCCAGCTGTCGGACGGCGCCGCCGCCGTGGTGCTGATGGAGCGGAAGGAAGCCGAGCGTCTCGGCCTCACCCCGCTGGGCGCCTACCGCGGCATGGCCGTGGCCGGCTGCGGCCCGGAAGAAATGGGCATCGGCCCGGTCTTCGCGATCCCCAAGCTGCTGGAGCGTAACGGCCTGACCATCGACGACATCGACATGTGGGAGCTGAACGAGGCGTTCGGCTCGCAGGTGGTCTATTGCCGCGACAAGCTCGGCATCGACCCCGCCAAGTACAACATCAGCGGCGGCGCCATCTCCATCGGCCACCCCTATGGCATGACCGGCGCGCGCGCGACCGGCCACATCCTGCACGAGGGCAAGCGCCGCGGTTACAAGTACGGCGTCGTCACCATGTGCGTCGGCGGCGGCATGGGCGCGGCGGGGCTGTTCGAGATCTTCTAAGACCTCGACCCTCTTTGACCTGACGAAGGGCCGTCCGCGAGGGCGGCCCTTTTTCCTTGGGCGTTCTCCAGAGGTCCGCCCCTCCCCAAGGCGGACGAATGCCCTAAATTGGCGCCAACAATCAGGAGCGCTCCATGCAAGCCATCCCCCTCCCCACCATCGAAACCTTGCTGGACGGCCAGATCGATATCCGGCGGCGTCCGGGGTCGATCCAGCCGATGCGGCTGCCGGTGGCCGAACTGCCCTTCTATGACGCCTTCACCCAGTGGGTGGCGTCCTGTGCAACGGGGTGCCGCTTGAGATTCTCCACCGACAGCACGTCGGTGAAACTGACCGCCACCCAGCACCTGATGGCCCTGCCCAACGACGGCGAGCGGCGGGGCGCCTACGACCTCTATGTCGACGGCGCCTTCTTCGCGCGGGCCTGGGGTGAGGGCGGGGCGAAGATGAACCCGCAGGGCGGGCTGACCGGGGAGGCTGCCCTGACGCTGGCCTTCGAGGGCCTGCCGGCCGGGGACAAGACCGTGGAGCTGTGGCTGCCCCAGGCGGCGACGGTGGCCATCACCGGCCTGGAGCTGGAGGCTGGCGCGAGCCTGAAGGCGGTCCCGGACGCGCGGCCGCGCGTGCTGTTCCACGGCAGCTCCATCACCCACGGCATGGAGGCCGAGGGCGCCACCGCCAACTGGCCCGCCGTGGCCAGCCGACTGGCGAACCTCGATCATCTCAACCTGGGCTGGGCGGGGTCCTGCCTGCTCAGCGGCCTGGCGGCGCGGATCATCCGCGACCAGAGGGCCGACGCCATCGTCCTGAAGCTGGGGATCAACGTCCACACCGACGGCCAGTTGAAGGAGCGCAACTTCCTCGACGCGGCGCATTCGATGATCTCGATCATCCGCGAGAAGCACCCCACGACGCCGATGCTGATCGTCTCGCCGATCTGGTCGCCGCCGCGGGAGACCACCGGCGACGGGCCGAGCCTGCAGCGCATGCGTCAGCTGCTGGAGATGGTGGTTGAGGCGCGGATCAAGACGGGCGACGCAAGCATCCGCTATTTCGACGGCCTGGAGTTGTTCGGCCCCGCCGACGCCCCCCTGCTGCCCGACGACCTGCACCCGAACACCGAGGGCTACCGGCTGATGGGCGAGCGCTTCCACCGGCTGGCGTTGCGTGGGGATGGAGCGCTCATCTAACGCCCTTCCCCCTCGATGGGGGAAGGGTCGGGGATGGGGGTGAGGGCAGGGCGGCCGGCGAAGGATGCTTGAGGCGTCGGCGCCATCAGCGCTTGTCACTTCAGCTCGGCGGCCACACCCCCATCCAACCTTCCCCCATCGAGGGGGAAGGCTATGAGCCCAACAGCCCCCTCAGGTAGGGGTTCAGCATCTCCCCCTGCGGGTCCAGCCGGCGGCGGACGGACTGGAAGGCCTCCCAGTCGGGATAGAGCCTAGCCAGCTGCGGGGCCTTGAGGCTGTGCAGCTTGCCCCAGTGGGGCCGGCCGCCGTGCGCCAGGAAGATCGGTTGGATCAGGTCGAACAGGAACTGGTAGTCGTCCTTGTAGTAGCAATGGACGGCCACTGAGCCCCGCGGCCCGCCATTGAAAGGCGAGAGCCAGGCGTCGTCGGCGGCGATACGGCGCAGTTCGATGGGGAAGAAGACGTCCTTGCGGTGCGTTTCGATGGCCGCGATCACCGCCTTCAGCGCCGCCATCTGGGTCTCCGGCGGCAGGTGGAACTCCATCTCGTTGAACCGGACCGGGCGTTCGGTGGAGAGCAGCTTCCAGCCCTCGCCCACCGCCTCTTCCGGCTTGGTGGACCCCAGCAGGGCCTTGGCCGCGGCCTTGCGCAGCGGGGTGGAGAAGCCCAGCAGATTGCGCAGCTGCTTGAGCGCCTCGAGGAAGACGTCGTCGCTCGAGGCGACGGGCGGGGTGGCCGGCAGGTCGGTCTCGTCGTGGGTGATGTTGGCGGCGAGATCGGTGAAGGGGACGGCGTAGAATTCGTAGTTCCGGTGCCTGGCCCAGCGGTCCTCGCACTTCGCCAGGGTGTCGGCGAGCGGCTCGATCCAGACGTGGCGGTGCAGGCGCCGGTTGGCCGAGGTTTTCAGCCGCACCTGGGTGATGACGCCAAGAGCCCCCATCGAAACCCGCGCGGCGTGGAAGACCTCGGCGTTGCGGGTCCC
Source organism: Pseudomonadota bacterium (assembly GCA_040386415.1). GTDB lineage: Bacteria > Pseudomonadota > Alphaproteobacteria > Caulobacterales > Caulobacteraceae > Phenylobacterium. Next base: position 8,435 of record JAZKFM010000259.1, on the reverse strand, counting down.
GTCGCATTCCAGCACCTCGCCTGAGACCGTGGCCAGCCGCAGGGCGGTGATGTCGCCATGGAGGGCCTTGAGGCGGGTTCCCGTCCCGTGAGTGCCGGTGCCGATGGCGCCGCCCAGGGACTGCTTGTTGATATCGGGCAGGTTGGGCATGGCCCGGCCCTTGGCGGCCAGGGCCGGGCCCAGGGCGCCGAGCCGCGTGCCGGTCCAGACCACGGCCTCGTCGCCCTCCCAGCGCTCCACGCCCGCCATCTGGTCCAGGGTCATGAGCGTGCCGGAGGTGGGGACCAGGGCGGTGAAGGAGTGGCCGGCGCCCACCGGGCGGATGGGGGCGGAGGCGGTCTTCAGGACCTCCGCCACCTCGGCCTCGGACTTGGGCGCGCTGCGGAGGCTGGGATAGGCGCTCTGGATTCCCGACCAGTTGCGCCACAGCATCTTGCCTTGCGGATCGACGCTGGGCGGGGCGGCGGGCTCGGGCTTCTCACGGACGGCCAGGGCGACGCCGCCGCCGCCCACCACCAGGACACCGGCGGCGCCCGCCAGCAGGGCTTTGCGGCGGCTGATCATGACGGCTCTCCCTCACGGTCGGCGATGAAGCGGATCAGAGCCTTGAAGTCGTCGGGTGTGCAGGCGGCGCACTGGCCGCCGGCGGGCATGGCGCGGTAGCCCTGGACCACGTGATCCAGCAGCACGGCCTCGCCTTGATGCCAACGCGGGACCCAGGCGCGGGCGTCGTGGGTCAGGGGCGCCCCGGCGGCGGGGTTCACATGGCAGGCCTTGCAGGAGCTCTCATAGAGCTGGGCCAGGCGCGGGTCGGCGGGCGCGAGGCTGGCATAGTCGGCGGGCGGCCCGGCCGGCTTGGCGCAGGCGGAGAGGGCCAGCAGCACGGCGAGCGTCAACAGGTGTTTCAAGCGTCCTCCCCCGGGGCGCGGCGGCCCTCTTGTCGAGGGTGAGCCTAGCCGGGGTTCAGGGAAGATTGGAACCGCGAACCTCACGAACGACACGCCGGCCGTGTCGTTCGTGAGCTGAACGTTGCGGCGGTCAGCCCAGCCGGCCGATAGCCTCGACCACCTGGGCGGTCTTTTCGAGGATGACCATGTGGCCGGCCTCGGGGATGGAGACCAGCTCGGCGCCCGCGATGCCCTTCTTGAAGCCGTGGGCGTAGAAGGGCGGGACCATGCGGTCGGAGTCGCCCCAGACCACCACGGTCCTGGCCTTGATCCGGTGCATGCGCTGCGACAGGCCGCGCTCCGGGATCGGGAACAGGATGCGGCCGGCCATGCCCAGCTGGCGGGCGTTGGTCACCAGATAGGTCTGCAGGAAGTTGGGGTCCTCGACATTGCGTCCCGCCGTCAGGATGGCGGCGCCGGCCGCCGCGTCGTGGAACAGGTACTGCGGCATCTCGTAGGGCATCAGCGAGAACATGTCGGCCACCGGGTGGTCGTCGTGCCAGAGACCCGCCGGACAGATCAGCGCCAGGCGGCTGACGTCATTGGGCTGGGTGGCGGCCATCTCCGCGGCGATCATGCCGCCCATGGAGTGACCCACGAGGATGGGGTCCTTGAGGCCGAGCGCCTCGACGACGTCCCAGCTGTGCTGGGTGAAGTCGAGCATGTCGCGGATCTCGCCGCATTCCTCGCTGTCGCCGTAACCGGGGATCAGCGGCGCGTAGACATGGTGCTTTTCAGAGAGCGCCTTGAGGAACGGGTCCTCCGGCGTAACGCCGCCCGCGCCGTGCAGGAAGACGAGGTCGGGCCCGGAGCCGCCTTCGAGATAGCGGACCGGGACGTGGTGGGTCGCGACAGTCTTCAGTTCCATGATCGCCTCCGTCACGCGTAGGTCTTGGCGAGTTCGGCGCTGGTGGGCGCCTCCTTGCGCAGGCTGCCCGAGGTGACGCGGCTGGCCAGGGGACTGGTCCAGAAGCGGTTGTCGTCATCCCAGTCCGGGAACATGTTCCGCAGCTTGGGCATCACCTTCTCGGCGAACAGCTTGGTGGAATACATGCATTTGTCGGCGGGCATGTTCCCCACGTGCATCAGGCAGAAGATGTTGCCGACGTTCAGCCCCTTGATCAGCTCTTCCATCCGTTGACGGACGGTTTCCGGCGAGCCGGCGATCACATGGCCCTGCTCGGTCAGCTCCTTCCAGGTCAGCTGGGTGTAGCCGCCGCGGGGCGGGGCGTACTGCGACAGGGCGCCCGTCTGGATGGTCTTGATGGTCCGGTAGCCCGGCGCGTCGGCGAAGCCCGGATAGACGTGCAGGCAGCGATTGTAGAAGTAGCTGACGTGCTCGGAATAGAGCCGCTCGGCCTCCTCGTCGGTGTCGGCCACAAGGATGGTCTGGGCGAAGCCGGCCCGGTAGGGGCTCTTGTCCACGCCGCGCTCGTCGACCCGGCGCCAGTAGCCGTCCATCAGGGCCTGGGCCCGCAGGTAGCCGGAGAAGCTGAGGTAGGAGTAGGAGTAGGTGTTGTCGATACAGAAGTCGTAGGTCTCCACCGAGCCGCCGCCGGGGATGTGGACCGGCGGGTGGGGCGCGTCCTGGATCGGGCGCGGCCAGATGTTGACGTGCCGCAGCTTGTTGTAGCGGCCGTTCCAGGCGAAGGGCTCCCGCGTGGTCCAGGCCTTGATGATCAGGTCATGGGCTTCCTGATACTTCTCGCGCGTCAGGGACGGGATCTGGCCGTAGCAGTAGTTGGTGTCCATCGACGTCCCCACCGGGAATCCCGCCACCAGCCGCCCGCCCGAGATGCAGTCCAGCATGGCGAATTCCTCGGCCACGCGGATCGGCGGATTGTAGAGCGCGATGGAGTTGCCCAGGACCACGATGGCCGCGTCCTTGGTGCGGCGCGCTAACCCGGCTGCGATGATGTTGGGGGACGGCATGATGCCGTAGCCGTTCTGGTGGTGCTCGTTCACACCGACGCCGTCGAACCCGAGGGTGTCGGCGTATTCCAGCAGGTCCATGTAGGTGTTGTAGACCTCGTGGCTCTTGGCCGGGTCGAACAGCTTCTGGTCGATATCGACCCAGACCGACCGGTTCTTCTCCCGGAAATCGTCCGGCAGATAGGGCCACGGCATCAGGTTGAACCAGGTGAACTTCATGGTCTCTTCCTCCACGCCGCCTCTGTCGGGCGGTCATGTGAACGACGATAACCCCATGAGGCCCGGCGCCTAGTCCTTCTCTGAGACCGGAATAATCGCGCGCGCCCTTCCCCCGGGCTTGCTCGAACCTATATTGCAACTCATTCGCAATTGAGTTCGATCCGATGCTGGCCAAGAAGACCCTGACCTACAGCCTGACCCACCTGGTGGTGGCGGTGACCGTCGCCTTCGCCCTGACGCGCGACTGGCGCGCGGCCTTGGCCATCGGCCTGGTTGAGCCCATCTTCCAGACTGCAGCCTTCGCGATCCACGAACGACTGTGGGCGCGGGCCATCGCCCGCGGCCCCACCCCTCAGCTCGCCGCTTGACCCTGACCGAGGAAGACCCCCATGCCCAAGACCTCCGGCCCCGATCCCAAGGCCCGCAAGGCCGCCGCTGAAGCCTTGTCCAAGCTTCTGGCCGACAGCTACGCGGTCTATCTGAAGACCCATGGCTATCACTGGAACGTGCGGGGTCCGAGCTTCCAGGCCCTGCACAGCCTGTTCATGGCCCAGTACACCGAGATGTGGACGGCCATCGACGAGGTCGCCGAGCGCATCCGCGCCCTGGGCGAGCTGGCGCCGCAGGGCTACGGCGCCTTCGGCAATCTCAGCGCCATCAAAGACGGTGACCCCAGCCTGTCGGCCAACGCCATGCTCACCGACCTGATCGCCAGCCACGAAACCCTGATCGCCACGGCCTACGGCGCTCTCGAGGCCGCCCAGGCGGCGGGCGACGAGGTGTCGGCCGGCCTGCTCACTGACCGGCTGACGGCCCACGAGAAGCACGCCTGGATGCTGCGCGCCTCCCTGGAAGACTAGCCTGGGCACGGGCGGCCGGTGGCCGCCTCGTGCTCCACCACCGGGCGGACGACCTGCGTCCACAGGACGTAGCCGGCCGGGGTCATGTGCAGGCCGTCGGCGACGAAGATGTCCTTGGGCGCGCCGGCCGCCAGCATGGTGGGGACCACGTCGACATAGTCGAGGTCAGGGCGCCGGTCGGCCAGGGCCTTGATGGCCGCGTTGGCCTGGCTCTGGCTGGCGAGCTGGTCCCAGCGGGCCTTCGAGGGCTTGAGCGAGATGAAGTAGACCTTGGTGGCGCCCAGGGCCTTGTCCTTGCGGTCCAGGAAGGCCTGGAAGTCGGCCACCACATCGGCGGGTTTCCTGCCCGCGTTGAGGTCGTTCTCCCCGGCGTAGAAGAAGATGGCGCGGGGTCGGTAGGGGGTGACGACCTGGTCGAAATAGAGAGTGACGTCGGCGATCTGCGAGCCGCCGAAGCCGCGGTTGATCACGCGATGGGGGGCCATGTCCTGGTCCAGGGTCGTCCAGAAGCGGACGCTGGAGGAGCCGGTGAACAGGAAGCCGCAGGGCTTGGGCGGGGTCGTCTTGTCGAGCGCCGCGAAGCGGGCGATCTCGGGCGAGAACCGCGTTTCGGGCGGCGCGGCGGCGGCGGTGAGCGACAGCAACGCGAGCGCCATGAGCGCGCGGCGCGTGAACGACCTGGACATGGGCGACCTCCCTGATTTCGGGAGAGACTACTGAGCAGGCGGGGCCAGCGCCAGCAGGCGGTCGGTGCGTTTGGCCCAGCAGCAGGTGTGCTTCTCGGGCCAGACGAGGACGGTCCCGCCAAGCCGGCGTGCGGCGGCCTCGCCCAGGGCCGGCGGCACGACCTGATCGAAACGGCCGAGCACGTGGACCTGCACGACCCCGGGGGCGATGGCGGCGGCGGCGGGATCAAGGGAGCCGCTCAGCGGGCTCGCCCCGTGCCAGTCAGCCCAGGCGGCGAGATCCAGCGGGGCGGCCAGGGTGACCAGGACGGCGACATCGGTGCGCCGGGCGGCCACCAGGGCGGCCATGGTCCCGCCGCCGGACCAGCCCACCAGCCGCAGGCGGGTGGCGCCGGCGCGGCGCTTCAGGTCATCGATGGCGAGGCTGGAGGCGGCGACCGCGCCCTCTGTATTGCGGCCGGTCGTCCAGTCGGACGGCGTGCAGGCCGGGTCTCTTACATACTGGCAGGGACGTCCCAGCCAGGCCACCGGCCCCTGCGGCCAGGCCTGGGCGATGCGAAAGCCCAGGGGGTCCCTGGCCGTCGGGTCGGCGGAGGGCCGGCCCTTGCGGTCGTGAGCGTTTCCATCGCCCTCGATCACCACGGTGAGCAGGTCGCCCGTGGGGGAAGCATCCTTCGAGGCGGCGGCGAGGATGCGGGTCCCCGCAACCACCTCGAAGGACGTCCAACCCTTGCCGGCGGGGCTGGCGCCGGCAGGGGCCGTCAGCAGGGAGACCAGCGCCAGGCCGAGGGCCGGAACAGACGCCAGTCTCCACCGCATCAGGGCTCTCTCCTCAGAGCCCTTTAGAAGGCCCGACGCAGGGTGAGGCCGAAGCTGGTCTCCCCCTCGTTCTTCTTGCCGACCAGGGTCTGGATGTTGAAGGCCAGGGCCAGGTCGTCCGAGAGCGGGGCCGCGAAGCCCGCGCCGAGGTAGCCGTATTCCTTGTCCACGCCGGCCGGACCATCGGTCTGGCTGTTGAAGCTGGCGCTGACATAGGGAAGCCAGTTGGATCCGGTGTAGATCAGCGCCGTGCCGGCCTGGGCGATGGTCAGGTCGGTGGAGTTACCGGCGATCGGGCGGCCGGCGTTGTCCAGATAGGCGTCGGTGTCGGAGGTCGAGGCGATGAGCCCCAGGCTGGGGGTCAGGACCCAGTCGGCGCCGAGATCGACGGTGGTGCCGATGCTGACCGAACCGAACAGCTGGTTGCGGTCGGTTTCACCGAAGGTGCGCAGGGCGCCGGCGGTGCGGCCGTATTCGACCTCGTCATTGGAGTAGCCCACCGTACCGGTGATCTGGAAGGCGGGGCCCGCCGACCAGGAGGCGTAGCCGCCGACCGTCCAGCCCTTGGTCTGGTAGTCGACAGCCGTGCCGTCCAGCTGCATGGAGCCGTAGCCCACATAGGCGCCGAGCACGGTGCTGTCGAAGATCACGTCGCCGCCGATGGCGGCCGAACCGCCCCAACCGTCCTGGACCGAACCCGGGCGGCTGTCGTCGACATAGGATCCCGAGGCGTTGACCCACAGGCCGGTCTGCGGCTCGAAGGCGCCGGCGTTGAGGCCCTTATAGACGCGCCCGTTGCGGGTCTGAGGACCGAGGCTGGAGGTCAGGCCGGCCAGGGACAGGCCCTGCAGGCGCTGGGCGACGAAGTTCTGCATGCTGGTGGCGTTCACCCGGGTGCCCACCAGGGCCAGGAACAGCTGATCGGCCTCGGCCTGGGTGATCAGGGCCTTTTCCGGCAGGGTCACGGTGACGATCGTGCCGTTGGGGGTCGCGACGGTGGTGGTCCCCGGGGTCGTCGGCGTCGTGGGCGTGGTCGGCGTGGTTGGGGTGGTCGGAGTCGTGGGTGTCGTCGGCGTGGGAGTCGTCGGCGTGGTGGGTGTGGTCGGAGTGGTGGGCGGGGTGGGGGTCGTCGGGGTGGTGGTCGGCGCCTGGCCGAAGGCGACCGCGCAGGCGCCCGATCCGGTGACGGCCTGGGTCACGGTGTTGACCACGCAGGTGAAGGCCTCGGTGGTCCCGCCGGTGGCGATGGTGCCCGTATAGGAGATGCTGGTGGCGCTGGGCACCACGCTGGTGAACTTCACCGTCGCCGGGTTGGCCGCATAGGGGCCGCCTGAGATGCTGATGGTGATGTTGTTCAGGCCCGCGATCGTGGTGACGATGGTGGTGCCGTCGGGCAGGGTGATGGTGCTGCCGGCCTGGGCGGAGGCCGAGCCGGCCCCGAAGCCGAGGGCCAGCAGGAAGGCCGCGAAGGCGGCCGCGAGAAAGCGCATGTGGAATATCCCCAAACTGGTGTGACTTACCGTCACACTCCCTCGACCACGGGTGGTGGGGCCCCCGCATGATCCATCCGGACTATGCGGCGCGGTTTGTCGTGGGACTGTCCTCTTGGGGTCTCAGGACCAAGTCAGGTCCGGGCCAGCCAGGCCAGGCCCTCGGCCCAGTGCTTGTGGGCCAGGAAGCGACCGATGCCGGGGAAGATGCGCACCGACTCCACATGGTCCCCCAGCCAAGCCTGAACCTCCTCCACCCCGTTCATGGGATCCTGGTCGCCGTGCCAGAGGGTCACGGGGCAGGCGAGGTCTGAGAGGTCAGGGCCGCCGGGCCGAGCCGCGCAGCGGATGGAGTCGGCCGCGCCCCGGGCGCTGACCGCCAACGACTCCCGCGTATAGTCGATGATGAAGTCCAGCAGTTCGGGATGGGATTTCAGATAGGCCGCGTCGCCGGCCGCCGAGGCCGCGGCCCGGGAATAGCGCTCGAACTGCGCCCGGCTGAGGCTGAGCCGCAGCATCTCGAAGATCATGTCCGACAGCCACGGGTTGCGGTAGATCCGCCGCCAGAACAGGGTAAGCGTGTGACCCCGGTCGCGCTCGCGCTCCGCCTGCAGGCCCGGAGGGCGGCCCGAGGCCAGCAGGATGCGGGAGACCGAGTCCCCCAGTTGCACCGCGGCCTCCATGGCGTAGGCCGCCCCGTCGGTATTGGTGCTGATCTGCAGGCCGTCGATGCCCAGATGCCGGATCAGGGCCACGGAATCGGCGGCGACATTGGTGAAGGTGAAGTTCGGGTGCGGGTCCGAACGTCCCGACCCCGCCCGTTCGGTGACGATGAGCCTCAGACCCATGTCGCGCGCCAGGGTGTTGGTGCCGCGCGGCATCAGGCTGGAGGAAAGGTCCTGGGTGATCACCAGGACCGGCAGGCCCGCGGGGTCGCCATAGTCGCGCCAGCCCAGGCGGCGGCCGTCGGCCAGCCGGAAGAGTTGGACCGGCGGGGCGGTCTCGGCCGCGCCGCGCTCGGTGGCGATGATGGCGCCGCCAACCCTGCGCACCCCGCCGCCAGGATCCTCGAAGGCCTGGGCCAGGGCGCCGAGCTGGGTCAGGGCGCGCACCAGTTCGCTCTGCCGGTTCAGGCCCATCTTCTCGAACACCGCGCGCAGCTGATTGCGCACCGTGTTGAGGCTGACCGCCATGTCGTCAGCGGCCTCCTTGAGGCTGAGGCCGTCCTTCAGCCGCGCGGCCAGGCGCGTCTCGGCCGGGGTGAGGCCGAAGCTCTCGCGGACGCTGGCCCACAGGCGGTCGGTGGTCTCCAGGGCCGGAAAGACGATGGCGATGTCGCCCTCCCCGCGCGGCGACGGCCGGGGAAGGGTGGCCGCCAGACCGGGCGGCAGGGCCGCGGCCGGGGTGACATAGGCGAAGTGCGGCCCCTCATCCTCCTCATCGAGAAACTTGACGATCACTTGGCGGCCATGGGTCTCGCGC
>JAZKFM010000258.1:0-12482 GCA_040386415.1 Pseudomonadota bacterium | reverse complement strand
CGGCGCCCTTCAGGCCCCCCAGGTCGCCGCCCTTGCCGGGGCCGATGCTGGTGACGAAGAAGGTGGTCTTGGACTTTTCCTTGGCGACGACCGCGGTGGTGGCCAGTGCGCCGAGCGTGACGAGCGCCGCAGCGCCGCCGATGATCAGCCGGTTCATGCTTGCCTCCCGAGATTTGCGGGCGATGCTAGCAGCAATGAGGGAGAAGACGATGACCCAGTTCGCAGCCGAGATCGCCGCCGCCCAGGGCGTGCTGGACGAGTTCATGGCGGGGTTCAATGCGCGGGACGTGGCGCGCTGGGACGCCACCTTCAACTTTCCCAGCGTGAGGCTGGCCTCGGGGACCTTGGTGATCCTGCAGGCGGGCGACCACAAGCCGGGCATGTTCGACAAGGGCGCCCTGGCGGAGTGGGACCACTCAGCCTGGGAACGGCGCGAGGTGATCCACGCGGGCGCCGACAAGGTGCACATCGACACCCGCTTCACCCGCTATCGCAAGGACGGGAGCGTGATCGGCGGGTTCGATTCGATCTACGTGATCACGCTGGAGAACGGCCACTGGGGCGTGAAGGCGCGCTCCAGCTACGCGCCGTAAGGCCCCGCGCCTACTTGGTGACGCTGAACGACCCTGCGGCGCCGGGAAAGACCACCGGGCTTTCGTAGCCGTCGGCCGAGATCGCCGAGACGCCGAAGAACCAGTCATCGATGACGACATTCTTCAGGATTTCCGCCGTGGTCGTCGTGTCCTTGGAATGCTGCCAGCGCGGGGCCGTGGTCTCGCGCCAGTGGACGCGGTAGCGCGCCGCGCCGGGGCTGGCGGTCCAGGAGAGCTTGGTGTCCGGCGAGACCGCGCCCTCGATCTTCACACCCTCGGGCGGGGCCGGCGCGCGGGCCAGGGCCGCCATCATCACCACGTTCAGCTGGGTGACCTTGGCCAGATAGGGGAAGTCCACGCCCTCGATGGTGTCGCCGTAGACCCGGCCGTTCTCGGTGCGCAGGTCCTGGTGCTGGCGGTCATAGTGCTCGGCGGCCTCGGTGACGCGGATGGCGGGGATGCCGGCATTGAGCATCTCCACCTGGTCGCCGCCGCGACCATAGCGGTCGGTGCGGTAGACCATCACCACGTCGAGGGTCTTCAGATAGGTCTCGGCCAGGCCGTCGGCGAAGCGGGCGAGGTTGCGCGACGGCGAGTCCACCTCGCCGCCGTTGTAGCGGCGGCTGTTGGCCTGTTCCTGGGTCTCGACGGCCTTGGTGCCCTCGGAGAAGACGCGCACCTGGCGGTCGTTGTGGACGCCGCTGGCGCCTCGGGTGTTGCCGATGATGTCGTTGTTGAGGTCGGCTTCGACCCGCCAGCCCTGTTCCTTGGCGTAGGCGGCCAGCACCTTGCCGCCGTAGAGGCCCTGTTCCTCACCCTCCAGCACGGCGAAGACCAGGGTGGCGGGGAACCTATGCTTCGACAGCACGCGGGCGGCCTCGATGACGGCGGCCACGCCCGAGGCGTCGTCATTGGCGCCCGGCGCGTCGGAGGTGGCGTCCATGACGTCGCTGACCCGGCTGTCGATATGGCCGGAGATGATGATCACGCGGTCCGGATCGGTGGTCCCCTTCTGGATGGCGAGAATGGCGCCGATCTCGGTGGGGTTGGGCACGCGGCGGCCGGTGAAGGTCTGCTTGGGCACCGCCACCGTCAGGCAGCCGCCGCACGCTTTCGAGATCGCCTCGAACTCCGCGGCGGTCCAGCGCTCGGCGGCCCCGATGCCGCGCGTGGCGGACGTGCGGTCCGACAGGGTGTGGCGGGTGCCGAAGCTCACCAGCTTGGCCACCGTGGCGTGGAGGCGCGACTGCTGGACCCCCTTGGCGATCTGGACCAGCTCGGGCTGCGGCTTGGCGGCGGCGGTGAGCAGGGGGAAGGCGAGGAGGGCGGTCAGCAGGATGGGGCGCATGGGGGACCTTCGAAAACCTGCGTCGATTGTTACGCCAGCCGTCCCGCCTCTGCTAGGAGAGCGCCCATGAAACTCCCCATCGATATCGACAGCGTCAAAGGCTTCATGGACCCCGCCGAGGGCGCGGCCCTCTATGAGGCGGCCCTGGCCTGCGCCCCGCGTGGGCCGTGCCTGGAGATCGGCGCCTATTGCGGCAAGTCGGCGGTCTATCTGGGGACGGCGTGCCAGGCGGCGGGCGGGGTGCTGTTCTCCGTCGACCACCATCGCGGCTCGGAGGAGAACCAGCCGGGCTGGGAGTATCACGACGCCGAGCTTTGGGACGACGCGGCGAACGCCATGGACACCCTGCCGTTCCTGCGCACCACCCTGCGCCGCGCCGGGCTGGAGGATGTGGTGTTCCCGGTGGTGGGGCGCTCGGCCCTGATCGCCAAGGCCTGGGCCACGCCGCTGAGCTTCTTGTTCATCGACGGCGGCCACACCATGGAGCACGCGCTGGGGGACTGGCGCCACTGGACGCCGCACCTGATGGCCGGCGGGACGCTGGCCATCCACGACGTGTTTCCCGATCCCGCAGACGGCGGCCGGCCGCCGTTCGAGATCTACCAGCGAGCGCTGGCGTCAGACCTCTATGAAGAGGTGGCGGCGGTGAAGAGTTTGCGGGTGTTGAAGAGGGTCTGATCGACTTACTGAGCTGATGCCCGCTCGCGCCGAGAGCGGACATGCCCATCGTCTGCCATGGGTGGAAAGCGGACGTTGCTGCCGTGGCCACAAGCAGACAGCCGACGTTGACCATCGTCAGACCTACTCCCACTCTGGATGAATGAAGCTTAGCCGTTTGAACACGATGCCCGCAGTGCTGGCGATCCTAGGCGCGCTTGCATTGCAAAGCTGCGATCAGCCAGTTCCAAGGTCGGGCGAGGTCGTCCTGCCGCTCTGGAAGATCGAACTCGGCAATCCCCGAGCCGACGCAGATGCAGCCTACAAGCGTGGGGACAAACACCTGCTTGGTATCATGGGGTATTCGATTTCCGTGCCGGGGGCTCCAAACGACGAAATGCCGCCAGGGTGGTCTGGTGGCGTTCGGCCTGTAGCAGGTACGAGCGACGCAATTCGCGGCGTATGGCAACAGCACTTCATGGGTCGAGCTACCGCCTACGCTGAAGCGTACAACCGCGAGCTTCTGGCGAAGAAGCCTACGAGCGGCGTGGGACTTTGCGTCCGCACCCAAAGTGCTTCTGCCGGCGCGCCAATTGTGGACGCAAGAGTCGTTACCCCTTCGGGGGACCTCGCCTGGGACGAGGAAGTCCGAAAATCGATGATAGGCCACGGAGCGCCGAGCGACAGCCCACGTTGGGCGAGGGTGTGTGTCTATCAAGCAGAGGGACTGCTGGCGTGCCCTGAGTTCGACTGCACTAAGCTTTTCGGCGGCTCGCCTGACCCCCATGCGGATGGCCGTTAGATCAGGGCCGACAAGCAGACCTTCCCAACGTCGCCTAAGGGTCGAAAAGGGAAATTGGGTCGGGTCCGGAGAGCGGACTTCGACCGCGACTTGTCGGCCACGGTCAACGTCCGTCCAGCCATGACGAACCTGCTGAACTAGGTGCGCGAGATCAGCACATCGTGCGCCGCTGACGCCCCCAGCCGGGCGTCGAAGGCCAGGATGGCGGCGGCCTGGGTCCAGGTGGGACGTTCGCGGGGCCAAACGATCTGTTCGGCGAACTGCCAGCCCATCCAGAAGGCGCCGTCGTCGTCGCGGTGGTTGAGCTGGGCGTCGAGGAGGGCGCAGGCGGCGGCGCGGGCGCCGAGACTGAGCAGGGCCAGGGCCAGTTCGCAGGACTCGGCGACGGTGACCCAGGGCTCGCTGGCCACGCAGCGGCAGCCGCGGCCAAGCACGGCGAAGCGGGGCGCGCGGGCCTCGAGCCTGGCGAAGGAGGCGCCCGGCGACAGCACGCCGGCCAGGGCCGGATAGTACCAGTCCATGGCGAAGTCGGAGCGGTCCTGCAGGCGGTCGAAACGGGCGGGTGCGTTACGGATGGCGCAGCTGAGCCGGTCCTTGGCCAGGCGCCAGCCGGGCTGGGGTTCGCCCAGCAGGTCGGCCAGTTTCAGCGCGCAATCGAGGCTCTTGAAGATCGAGGCGTTGCCGGCCAGGACGGCGTCATCGGCGCCGGTGCCGAAGGCTTCCTGGGACCAGGAGATGTCGCCTTCCGGGTGCTGCAGGGTGAGCACGAAGTCGATGGCCGACTTGACCATCGGCCAGTAGCGGCGGGCGAAGGCCAGGTCGTTGTCCAGGCGGTAGCGGTGCCAGAGGGCCACGGCGGGATAGGCGGCGAAGTTAGAGTCCCGGAACGCAGCGGCTGGGGTGCGGGCCATGTGCAGGCGGTCGGCCATGGGCAGGGTGTTGCCGTATTCGCCGAGCCATGCGCCCGAGGCTTCCTGCGACCAGGCGAGATATTCAAAGCCGCGATCGGCCGCCTCGAACTCGCCCATGGCGCCGAGCGCCATCAGGCATTCGGCGTGGTTCCAGGGGTCCCAGGGGCCCTTGTCGAACCAGGGGATGGCGCCGTTCTGCGTCTGCTGCGCCAGGATGACGTCCAGGGCCCCGGTGAAGGGCGCGAGCGGGCCGCCGACGCGGTCGAAGGCCAGGCTCATGCGAGGCCTTTCCGGAAATAGAGCGCCACGCTCTTGCCGGCCAAGGGATTGGCGATGGCCTCCAGCACGCGGGTGAGGGCGGGGCGGTCCATCAGGTCCCAGACCAGGAAGCGGTGGTAGAGCTTCACCAGCGGATGGTCGTCTCGGCGGTCCCAGAAGGCGCACTTCAGCCACCAGTAGGGCGAGTGCAGGGCGTGGGCGTAGTGTTTGCCGCGATAGGAGAAGCCGAGGTCGCTGATGGACTTGCGCAGGTCCGGCTCGTGGAAGATGCGGACGTGGCCGCCGGGCTGATCGGCGTAACCGTCCTTGCCGGGGGCCAGGGCCCAGCAGATGCGCTCGGGCCAGGCGCGGGGCACGGTGGGAACGAAGCGGCCCCCGGGCTTCAGCACGCGGCGGATTTCGGCCAGCGCCCGGTCGTACTCGTGCAGATGCTCCAGCACCTCGGAGCAGATCACCACGTCGAAGGCGTTGTCGGCGAAGGGCAGGCGGTAGGCGTCGCCGGACAGGAACCCCGTGGCGGCGCCGTCGGTCACGGGCGGCAGGTGGTCAAGGCCGTCGCGGGCCTTCACCAGGCTCGGGATGTCGAGATCCAGGCCCACGACATTGACGCCGGGGATCATGTGGACGCCGTGGACGTGGCGGCCCTCGCCGCAGCCCAGGTCCAGCACCCAGTCGCCGGCCTTGAGGCCCAGGGTTTCGAGGCGAACAGTCAGCATTTGTTGGCCACGGCGCGGCGCAGGACCGCCTCATAGGTTTCTGCGGCGCGATCCCAGGAGAAGGCCTTGCGGGCGCGCTGGCGGGCGGCGGCGCCCAGGTCGGCGCGGCGGGCCGGATCGTCCAGCAGGGCGGCGATGGCGCGGGCCAGGGCGGCGCTGTCGCCCTTGGGCACGACGACACCGGCGTCGCCGACGACCTCGGGCAGGGAGCCGCCGTCGGTGACCACCACGGGGGCGCCGCAGCTCATGGCCTCGGCGGCGGGCAGGCCGAAGCCTTCGTAGAGGGACGGGGTCACGCAGATGGTGGCGCGCGCATACTGCTCGGCCATCTCGTCATTGCTGAGATCGTGGATGAAGCTGACCCGGTCCAGCAGATTGAGGTCGTCCAGCAGCTCGGCGGTGGGGCCCTCGCGCAGCTTGCCGATGACCACGAGCTCCAGGCGCGGATAGCGCTCCAGCAGGCTGGAATAGGCCTCGATCAGGTGCTTCAGCCCCTTCAGCGGCACGTCGGCGCTGGCGGTGGTGAGCAGGCGGTTGTCGCGGCGGCGGATGTCGGGCTGGGGTTTGAAGGTGTCCTGGTCGATGCCCAGGTGGATCACGGTCATGGCCCGGCGGTCGACCTTGAGGCAGGCGGCGACGTCGGCGGCGGCCGCCTCGGAGACCGCGATCACCTCGGCCAGGCGTGGGGCGACCTTCTCCTGCATCTTGAGGAACGAGTACCACTGGCGGGTGAGCAGACGCATGCCCCACTGGGGCTCGGAGGCGAGCGCCAGTTCCAGGTCACGGCGGATCGGGTGGTGGATGACGCCGACGACCGGCAGGCCGGCGCGGTCGATGGCCAGCAGGCCCGAGCTGAGGGACTGATTGTCCAGCACCACGTCATAGTCGCGGCGGTGGGTGCGCAGGTACTTCGCCGCGCGGCGTCCGAAGGTCCAGGGTTCCATGAACTTGCCGGCCCAGTGGCCGAAGTACTCGGCGGTGTCGGTCCAGCTCAGCAGGTGCTTCCAGCGCAGGGCGCGGTGGCCGTTGTGCGGCTGGTTGTAGAGGTCCAGCGACGGCAGCGGGATCAGGCGCACGCCGTCGGGCATGTCGGGGTAGGGCGGGCCCGACAGGATATCGACCTGGTGGCCCCGGCGGGAGAGCGCCGCGGCGGCCTGGCTGAGATAGACGCCTTGTCCGCCGACGCGCGGATCGGACCGGTAGGAGAGGAAGGCGATGCGCAGCGGCGGCTGGTCAGGCGTCCCGGAGCGGACGCGCGTCTCGGAGACGCCCACGGGGGGAGAGGGTGTTTTCAGCATCGTCGATGTCCTTAACGCGCCAGCGGCGGAAAGGACTAGGACCAAACCCGGAGAACTGCGGAGTTTGTTGTTTCAGCTCGGATATGTGGCGGCGCCCAGCATGCGTCCATCTCCCGCAAAGGGAGAGGGACGCCAAGAGCTAGACCCGCTCCACCACCAGCGGCAGGCCGCCCTTGGGGCGGATGGCGATGTCGCCGGTGGGTTCGACGGTGTGGCCGGCGACCGGGCGGAAGCGGAAGCGGGCCAGCCAGTGGGAGAGCACCAGCAGGCCCTCGGCCTGGGCGAAGGCCGCTCCGATGCAGACCCGGGGGCCGGCGCCGAAGGGGATGTATTGGAACCGGTGGTGCGCGGCCTTGGCCTCCGGGTGGAAGTTTTCCGGATTGAAGGCGTCGGGGTCGGCCCACAACCGGCGATGGCGGTGGACGATCCAGGGCCAGATCGAGACCTGGTCGCCCTTGCGCACCCGGTGGCCGCACAGCTCGTCGTCGCCCAGGGCCTCGCGGTCGATGCGCACGGCCGGCGGATAGAGGCGCAGAGTCTCCTCCCAGACCATCTTCAGATAGGGCAGGCGGGCCAGGACCTCCTCGGGCGTTCCGCCGGCGTCCCATGCGGCCCGCGCCTCCTCGCCGGCCCACTCCTGGGCCTGACGGTCGCGGCTGAGCAGGTAGAGGGCCCAGGTCAGGCCGTTGGCGGTGGTCTCGTGGCCGGCGCCCAGGAAGGTGACGGCGTTGTCGAGGGCCAGCCTGGCGGCCTCCTTGGGCGGATGGGTGGCGCTGAAGGCGTCGATCACCCGGGTCATGAAGTCCTGGGGCGGGGCGGGGTCGGCCTGCCGCCGGGCGATGAACTCCGCCAGCCGCTCGATGATGAAGCGCCGGCCCGCCGCGCCGCGCCACTGGACGGGGTTCTGGTCGAGCCACGGCATGCCGACGATCGGGCCGATGCGGTACTGGGTCAGGGCCTTCATCACCGCGGCCATGTGGCCGGACGCCTCCTGCGCCGTGAAGCCGGCGGCCGACGAGAAGAGGGTGGCGTTGATGATGTCGAAGGTGGTGCGCAGGCTCTCGGCCGCCACGTCGATGACGTCGCTGTCGCCGGTGGCCCAGCGGTCGCCGGTCTGCTCGGCGACGCGCACGAAGGTCGGGGTGAACTCGGTGACCATGTGCGGGGTGAAGACAGGAGCCATCATCCGCCGCTGCTCGCGCCAGGCCTCCCCGTCGGTGGTGAGCAGGCCCTGGCACAGGGCGACGCTGAGCATCTTATTCACCAGCGGCGGCTTTTGGTAATTGCCGAGCTTGTCCATCAGGACGTGCTGGATGGCGGCCGGGTCGCTGATGAAGTGGTAGTTGAGGGTCAGGACCTTGCGGGCCTTGTAGTGGTCGTCGAAGGCCTGTTTCGGCCAGCCGTTCAGGGCGTTCTGCGCCGCCCTGTCCACGAAGATCCGCCACACCGGCAGCCAGTCCTCGGGGCGCTCGGGCATGGCGGGGCGGAAGGGCGCGCGAGGCGCCGGGGCCCAGTCGAATGTGGCGGTGTCGCTCATGACCTTATCCCCTCGGTCGGTGACCTCGCGCCAGGATGGGAGAAATTGATGCATCGCAACAAACGATATAACGGTGCTATTCTTGTGAGCTGAGATCACAGAGTTGGCGATGACGCGACGTTCGCTTCCACCCCTGACCGCCCTGCGCGCCTTCGAGGCGTTCGCGCGGCTGGGCAAGATGACCACGGCGGCCGACGAGCTGTGCGTCACCCACGGGGCGATCAGCCGGCAGATCCGCAGCCTGGAGGAGTCGGTGGGCCTCGCGCTCACCGAAGGGCCCCGGCACCGGCTGAAGCTGACCGACGCCGGCGAGCGGCTGGCGGCGTCGTTGTCGGGGGCCTTCGACCGGGTGGAGCGCACCCTGGCGGACCTGAAATCGGCGGCCGACACCGAGCTGCACCTGTCCTGCCTGGGCACCTTCGCCATGCGGTGGCTGATCCCGCGCCTTGGGTCCTTCCATGACCGGCATCCGGGCCTGCGGGTGCGGGTGACCGAGAGCTTCGCGCCGGCCGATTTCGCCCGCGAGCGCTATGACGCCGCCATCCGGCTGACCGAGCACGTGCCGGCCCACGGCGGGGAGGCCATCGCCTTCCTGGACAACTTCCACGGTCCGGTGGCCGCGCCGCAGTTGACCGGGGCGACGCCGGGGGTGAAGGCCTTCGCCAGCCTGCCGCGCCTGCACACCCGGCCGCACCTGCAGGCCTGGTCGGAATGGGAGAGCCACACCGGCCTCTCCTTGCCCGAGTCTGCGCAGAACCGGGAGTTCGAGCACCTGTTCTACATGCTGGAGGCGGCGGTGGCGGGCCTGGGCGTGGGGCTCAGCCCCTTCGTCTATGTGGCGGCCGACATCGAGGCGGGGCGGCTGGCCGCGCCGGTGGGGTTCGTGCGAACGCCGGCCCAGTTCTACCTGATCCTGCCGCCCGGGCCTGCGCGGCCGGCGGCCTCGGCGTTCCGGGACTGGCTGCTGGACGAGGCGGGGAAAGTCCCGACGCCTAGTTAAAGACCTGCGTCAGGCGGAAGGCGGCCGGGAGCAGCAGGACGCCGAGGAGGCAGGGGAAGATGAACAGGATCAGGGGGACGGTGAGTTTCACCGGCAGGGCCAGGGCCTTTTCCTCGGCCCGCAGCATCCGCTTCTGGCGCATGTCCTGGGAGAAGACCGAGAGGGTCTCGCCCAGACTGGTGCCCATGTCCTCGGCCTGGCGCAGCATGGTGGCGAAGGCGCGCGCGTCGTCGATGCCGAGGCGGTCGGCGAAGGCGGTCCAGGCCTCCTTGCGCGATTTCCCGGCGCGGAGCTCCAGGGTCAGCATGCGCAGGTGGATGGTCAGGCGCGGATAGCGCCGGACCAGTTCGTCGGTGACCCGGCCGACGGCGGCGTCGAGGGACAGACCCGCCTCGACGGAGGCCACCAGCAGGTCCAGCAGGTCGGGGAAGCCGTCGGCATATTCCCGCTCCCGGTCCTTCTGGCGCATGGAGAGCGCCTGGTCGGGGCCGAGCAGGGCGATGAGGGCCAGGATGGCGGCCAGCAGGACCGGGGCCATGCCGTGGCCGGGCTTCAGGGCGAAGGGCAGCAGGACGATGGTGCCGAGGGTCGCCGCCGCCAGGGCCGCGGCTCGGGCGCCGAGATAGTAGATCGCCGCCTCGCGTCCGAAGAAGCCTGCGCGGACCAGGCGCATGCGGACGTCGGAGACCTTGGACGGGTCGCGGACGGCGGCCTGCTGGCCCAGACGGCGGACGCTGGCGGTGACCTGGCCCAGGATGCGCACCTCCCCCCGGTTCGCCTCGACAGTGGGGGTGGCCGGGTCCTGGAAACGGGCTTTGCGCAGGGCGCGCACGCGCAGCTCGCCCATGGCCAGCACGCCGCCGCCGGCCACGCCGACGCCGACCAGGGCCAGGCCGAACCAGAGGATGAGGGTCTGCAGGTCCATGGGGCTAGATCCGCATGTCGACCATGCGGCGCATGATCAGGTTGCCGATGGCGATCCAGATGCCCATGCCGATCAGGCCGGTCTGGATGAAGCGCTCGCCGATCACCTCACCGTAGAAGTCAGGATTCATCAGGTGGATGGCGCCGCCGGCGATGAAGGGGGCGGCGGTCAGGATCAGGGCCGAGATGCGGCCCTCGGCCGAGGCGGCCTTGATCTTCAGGCGCATGCGGTGGCGCTCGCGCACGGTGGCGGCGTTGAGCTTCAAGAGGCCGGTGAGGTTGCCGCCGGCCCGCTCCTGCAGGCGCACGGTGGCGGCGAACAGGTCAACATCGGGGTGCTGGCAGCGCCGGGACATCCGCCCGATGGCCTGTTCGAGGGTGGCGCCATAGGCGATCTCGTCGGCGGCCATGCCGAACTCCGAGCCGATGGGATCGGACATCTCGCGGCCCACGAGCTGGATGGCGGTGGGGACCGGATGGCCGGCCTCCAGGCTGCGGACGATGATCTCCAGGCCCTGGGGCAGCTGGTGGCCCAGGGCCTTTGACCGGCGGCCGGCCATGAATTTCAGGAAGAAGATGGGGCCCGCGCCGCCGAACAGGACCGCGCCCACCGGCGCCATCAGCAGGCTGTGGGTGAAGACGGCCAGTACGACGCCGCCCGCGACGGCGGCGGCGATCACCGCCATCAGCCACTTTTTCGGATCATAGGGCACGCCGGAGCGGACGATCAGTTCGGCCAGCCACTTCACGCCGGCCCGCAGGTCGCCGGCGGCGGTGAGGCCGCGCTGCTTGCGCAGCTCCACCACCAGCTCCTGGATGCCGCCGATGCGCTCGGAGACTTTCAGGCGCTGGTTGACCTTGCGCTTGACCTTGGCGGTGCCCAGCAGGCCGAAACAGGCTTGGCCCGCGGCGAAGACGGCCGCGAAGACCAGGACCAGATAGGCGCTCTTGGCGTCGAACCCCATCAGCCCAGCACCCGGGACGGATCGAAGTTGGCGGTGTCGTAGGCGATGCCGCGGCGGGTCATCTCGTCCAGGCAGCGGGCCCGCAGGCCGCTGGCGCGGAACTCGCCGTGCACCACCCCGTCCGCCGAGGTGTGCAGGCGGTTGAAGAAGAAGATCTCCTGCATCTGCACCACC
The DNA here is from genome assembly GCA_040386415.1 of Pseudomonadota bacterium. GTDB lineage: Bacteria > Pseudomonadota > Alphaproteobacteria > Caulobacterales > Caulobacteraceae > Phenylobacterium. The sequence goes on along the minus strand of JAZKFM010000258.1, from coordinate 1,278 downwards.
TGGCCCTCCATGCCGGTGATCTCGGTGACGCTCATCAGCTTCCGCTTGCCGTCCGACAGACGCATGATCTGGATGATCAGCCCCACCGCCGAGGCGATCTGGCCTCGTACCGCCTCAGGGCTGAGCTTCATCCCCGACATGGCCACCATCTGCTCCAGGCGGGTGATGGCGTCGCGGGGGGTGTTGGCGTGGATGGTGGCCATTGAGCCCTCGTGGCCGGTGTTCATGGCCTGGAGCATGTCGAAGGCTTCCTCGCCCCGGACCTCCCCCAGGATCACCCGGTCGGGGCGCATCCGCAGGGCGTTCTTCACCAGCTCCCGCTGACGGATCTCGCCCTTGCCCTCGATGTTGGGCGGGCGGGTCTCAAGGCGCACGATGTGTGGCTGCTGCATCTGCAGTTCGGCGGCGTCCTCGATGGTGATCAGCCGCTCCTTGTGGCTGATGGCCGCCGAGAGCGCGTTGAGCAGGGTGGTCTTGCCCGAGCCGGTGCCGCCGGAGATCACGGTGGAGACCCGGGCCTTGATGGCGCCGTGCAGGAAGTCGGCGACGCACTGGGGCATGGCGCCCACGTCCACCAGCTTTTCCAGGGTGTAGGGCTTCTTGGAGAACTTGCGGATCGAGACGCAGGCCCCGTCGATGGCGATGGGGGCGATGGCGGCGTTGACCCGGCTGCCGTCGGGCAGGCGGGCGTCCACCATGGGCTGGCTCTCGTCGATGCGGCGACCGACGCCGGCGACGATGCGGTTCACGATCCGCAACAGGTGGTCGTTGTCGCGGAAGCGGACGGCGGTGGGCTCCAGCTCGCCGCGGCGCTCGACATAGACCTGGAAGGGGCCGTTGATCAGGATGTCATTGATGCTGTCATCCTTGAGCAGGGGCTCAAGGGGGCCGAGACCCATCATCTCGTCATAGACCGACGAGCCCAGGTCCTCGAGTTCGGCGGTGTTGAGCACCAGGCGCTCGGCGCGGGCGAAGTCGCCGACCAGCACCATGACCTGGCGGCGGAGTTCCTTTTCGCCAACCGACTCTAGCTTGGAGAGGTCAAGCTCTTCAATCAGTTGTGCGTGTAACTTGAGCTTGATGTCGAGCATCTGGCTCTCGGCCATCGCGGTGGCGGAGGGCGGTGGAGACGCGCGTTCGGGCGCGGGTTCTGGCGCCTGGGCCTCGATGACTTCCAGGGCGACCGGCTTGGCGGGGCTGAAGCGTCCCATCAGGCGGCTCGCGACGAGGTGGCGGCGGGAGCCGGCTGGGGCGCGCGGCGGCCGCGGTCGGCCAGCA
>JAZKFM010000257.1:0-9299 GCA_040386415.1 Pseudomonadota bacterium | reverse complement strand
GTCAAAGTCCCCCTCAGTCAGCTTCGCTGACAGCTCCCCCAGGAGGGGAGCATCTTGGAAGCCCTGCCCCTTGCACCGGGTGCTCGGGCGAGGGCATCTTGCTCCCATGAGCAGTGTCGCCACCGAAGCCCTGCCGGCGCGGCGGGCCTATCACGACCACATCGTCGACACCCTGATCGCCGAGCGCGCGCCCAAGCTCTCGGGCGGGGTCGCGTGGCCCCTGCTTCGCCCCCTGCTCTATCGCCTGCTGGACTATCGCAAGGCGCGCTCCATGGCCGACGCCATCGCCCCCATGGGCGGCCGCGAGGCCCTCGACTACGTGTCGCGCCTGCTGGATGTGAAGGTCAGCGTGCGCGGCCTCGAGCACCTGCCGGCCACCGGGCGCCTGGTCCTGATCTGCAACCACCCCACCGGGATCGCCGACGGCGTCGCGGTCTATGACGCGGTGCGGGCCCTCCGCCCGGATGTCTGCTTCTATGCCAATTCCGACGCCCACCGGGTATCCCAGGCCTTCGGGGAGGTGCTGATCCCGGTGGAATGGCGCGAGGAAAAACGCACCCGCGAGCGGACCCGCAACACCCTCAACCTGACCCGCGAGGTGCTGGAGGCCGAACGCCCCCTGGTGATCTTCCCGGCCGGACGCCTGGCCAGGCGCGGCCTGGACGGGGGCCTGGCCGAATCGCCATGGATGAGCAGCGCGCTGTCCATCGCCCGCAAGTACGAGGCGCCCATCGTGCCCCTGCACCTGAGCGGCCCCTGGTCGACCCTGTTCCATTTCTTCCACCGCTTCTCGCCGGAACTGCGGGACATCACCCTGTTCCACGAGCTGCTGAACAAGCGCGGTCAGCAGTTCCACCTGACCGTCGGCCCCATCGTGGGGCCCGAGCGGCTCGACACCGATGTCACCACCGCCACCGACCAGCTCAAGGCCTATGTCGAGCACGTCCTGCCCAAGCACCCCGACCGGGCCTTCGCATGATCGTGGAGGCGGCCGGCGACTTTCGCCTGGATGACGAGGACGCCACCTCCGCCCTGGGCGCGGCCCTGGCCGGGGCGGTTCGGGCCGGCGAGGCCATCTGCCTGACCGGCCCCCTGGGGGCGGGGAAGTCGACCCTGGCCCGGGCCCTGATCCGGGCCCTGACCACGCCCACGGAGGACGTGCCCAGCCCCACCTTCACCCTGGTTCAGTTCTATGAGGGGCAGCGCCTTTCGGTGGCCCATTTCGACCTCTACCGCCTGACCAGCGCCGACGAGGCCTATGAGATCGGCCTGGATGAGGCCCTGGAGGACGGGGCGGCCTTGATCGAATGGCCCGAACGGCTGGAAGGTCGCCTGCCGCCTGACCGGCTGGATATAGAGATCACCATCGAGGGGGAGGGCCGCCGCGCCCGCCTGACCCCCAACGGCGCCTGGGAAGGACGTGGGTTTGAGTTCCGATCGTGAGGCCATCAAGTCCGCCTTCCTGGACCGGCACGGCTGGGGCGACGCCGCCCGGGCGCCGCTGAGCGGCGACGCCTCGACCCGGGCCTATGAGCGGCTGCATCCCCCCACCGGGCCGAGCCTGATCTTCATGGACCAGCCGCCGAACGCCGAGACGGCTCCCTGCCCTCCCGACGCCACGCCCGAGCAGCGGGCCCAGGCCGGCTACAACGCCCTGGCCCGTCTCGCCGCCGGCCGGGTGGACGCCTTTGTCGCCGTCGCCGAATGGCTGAAGGCCCAGGGCCTGTCGGCGCCAGCCATCCTGGCCCACGACGCCGCCCAGGGGTTGGCGGTGCTGGAGGACCTCGGCGACGACCTGTTCGCCGTGCTGATCGAGGGCGGCCTGGACGAGGCGCCGCTCTACGACGCCGCCATCGAGGGCCTGGTGCGCCTGCACGAGGCGCCGGCGCCCAAGGTGCTCACGGCGCCGGGCATCGAATGGCCGCTGCTGGACTATGACGAGACAGCCCTGAAGACCGCGGGCGACATCCTTCCCGAATGGCTGCCGAAACTGAAGCCGGAGCTCAGCTTCAGCGACGCCGCTGTCGCCCAGTGGGACGCGATCTGGGCCCCGATCCGGGCGCGGGGCGCGGCGGGCGCATCGGTTTTCTGCCATCGCGACTATCACGCCGAGAACCTGATCTGGCTGCCGGACCGCCAGGGCGCCGCCCGCGTCGGCCTGCTGGACTTCCAGGACGCGGTCCGCGCCCATCCGGCCTGGGACATGTCGATGCTGCTGCACGACGCCCGGCGCGATGTCTCGCCGCAGCGGGAGGCCGCGGCCCTGGCCTACTACTTCAAGCTCCGCCCGGACCTCGACCAGGCGCAGTTCCTGGCCGACTACCATGCGCTCGGCGCCCTCAATATCGTGCGCATCCTGGGCATCTTCGCCCGCCTGGTGACCCGCGACGGCAAGCCCCGCTACGCCGCCTTCATGCCCCGGCTCTGGCGCTATCTGGACGTCTGCCTGGCCGATCCGGCCCTGGCCGACCTCAAGGTCTGGTTCGACGCCAACGTGCCCGCGAGCGCCCGCACATGACCACCCCCGGCCCGAAGGTGGCGATGGTCCTGGCCGCCGGGATCGGCAGCCGCATGCGCCCCCTGACCAATGACCGCCCCAAGGCCCTGGTGACGGTGAAGGGCAAGGCCCTGATCGACCATGTCCTAGACCGCTTGGCGGAGGCCGGGATCGAGACGGCCGTGGTCAATGTCCATCACTTCGCCGACCAGATGGAGGCCCACCTGGCGGGCCGCACCAACCCCCGCGTGGTCATCGCCGACGAGCGCGCCGCCCTGCTGGACTCCGGCGGCGGCATCAAGAACGCCCGCCATCTGCTCGGCGACGACCCCATCCTGGTGGCCAACATCGATAGCCTGTGGGTCGGCGGCGAGGTTCCGCCCCTGGAGGCCATGAAGCGCGCCTGGGACCCCGACAGGATGGATATGCTGCTGCTGCTGGTCCCCCGCGGCCAGGGCATCGGCCTGGAGGGGCCCCGCGGCTTCCGCCAGGAGCGCGACGGGCGCATCATCCACATGGCCGACGACGCCAACCCCGCGCCCCTGGCCAATGTCGGGTTCCAGATCATGAAGCCACAGCTGCTAGACGATCAGCCGGAGGGGGCCTTCTCCATCCTGCCCATCTGGTGGCGGCTGCAGGACGAGGGCCGCATCCACGGCGTGGCCATGGACGCCTTCTGGCTGCACGTCGGCGATCCCGCCGCCCGCGACGAGGCCGAAGCGAGGCTGACGTGATCGCCCTGCTGGCCGGCGCTGGCCCCCGCTGGTTCAACATCCCGGCCCACCGCCCCTTCGTCCACGACCTGGCGCGGGGCCTGTTCGACGCCCTGGCGTCGCTGGGCCCCGAGGCCCTGTCCCAGGCCGTGGTCCTCACCCCCACCCGCCGGGGCGCCCGGGCGCTCGCCGACGCCTTCATCGCCGCCGCCGGAGGCCGCGCCGTCCTGCCGCCGCAGATCAGGCCCCTGGGCGACCTGGACGAGGGCGAGCCGCCCTTCGAGCCCGGCGACCTGGCCATCGACCTGCCCGCCGCCATCGCGCCCCTGCGCCGCCGCTTTGAGCTGATCGCCCTGGTGAAGGGCCACGAAAAGGAGCTGAAGCGCGAGCTCGACGCCTCCGCCGCCCTGGAGCTGGCCGACGCGCTCGGGTCCTTTCTCGACAGCCTGCAGATCGAGGAGGTCAGCGCCAGGGATGGCCTGGCCGACCTGGTGAGCGCCGACCTGGCCGAGCACTGGCGGGTCAGCCGGGAGTTCCTGGAGACCGCGCTCACCACCAGGCCCGCCCGCCTGCACGAGCTGGGCGTCGTCGATGTCAGCCAGCGCCGGGTGGCCCTGCTGCGCGCGCTGGCCGAAAGCTGGGACCGCAAACCGCCGGAGGGCATCCTCATCGCCGCGGGCTCCACCGGCACCGCGCCCGCCACCGCCGACCTGCTCACGGTCATCGCCCGCGCGCCCCAGGGCGCGGTGATCCTGCCCGGCCTCGACGAGAGCCTGGCCGACAAGGCCTGGGCCCAGGTGGGCGAACAGCACCCTCAAGGCGCCATGAAGCGCCTGCTGACCCGCGCCGGGGTCGCCCGCAGGGAGGTGCTGCTGTGGCCTGCCTCCGACACCCTGGACACGGCCGGCCGCTGGCGCCGCCGCGTGATCAACGAGGCCCTGCGCCCCGCCGAGGCCACCGCCGACTGGCTGAGCGTGATCGAGACCCTCCGCGCCGAGGGCAAGGCCGAAGACATCGACCCCATCGCCGAGGGGCTGAAGGGCCTCTCCGTCGTCACCGCCCGTGGCGAGGAGGAGGCCGCCACCGTCGCGGCCCTGCTGCTGCGCGAGGCGCTGGCGGTTCCCGGCCAGACCGCCGCCCTGGTGGCGCCGGATCAGACCCTGGCCCGCCGCGTCGCCGCCAAGCTGGCCCGCTGGGGGGTGGGTGCGGACTCCTCGGCGGGCTCGGCCCTGGCCGGCTGTCGCTGCGGGGTGCTGGCGGCCCTGACAGCCAAGGCCGCCGACGATCCCCTCGACCCGGTCACCCTGCTGGCCATCGCCAAGCATCCCCTGGTCCGTCTCGGCCACGACCCCGAGACCCTCGACCGCCGCCGCGGCGCCCTGGAGCTGCATGGCCTGCGTGGCCCCCGCAAGACCACCTGGGCCGCCCTGGAGGCCCACCTGCGCCGCAAGGCCTCGGACGCTCGCATCGAACCCGGCGCCGTCGAGGGCGCCCTGGCCTTCGCCGCCCAGCTCCGCGACGCCCTGGCCCGCCTGCAGCACCCCTACACAGACGACGAGGCCAGGCCCGCCGACGCCGCCAGGGCGCTGGCTGAAACCATGGAGGCCCTGGCCGCCGGCGAGACGGGCGACACCGGCGAGCTCTGGGCCGGCCATGGCGGGGAGGCCCTGGGCCGCCTGTTGTCGGGCCTGATGAGCGAGTCCGACGGCTCCCCGGCCGTCAGCCGCCGGGGCTTCGCTGACCTGCTGGCCCGGCTGATGTCGGGGGAGAGCATCCGCTCGGGCGGCGCCACCCATCCGCGCCTGCGCATCCTGGGCGCCATCGAGGCCCGCCTGGTGCGCGCCGACCGGCTGGTGGTCGCCGGGCTGGAGGAGGGCGTGTGGCCAGGCTCCGCGCCCACCGATCCCTTCCTGTCGCGCCCGATGCGCGAGGCGCTGGGGCTGCCGTCGCCCGAGCGCCGCATCGGCCTGGCCGCCCACGACTTCGCCCAGGCAGTCTGCGCGCCCGAGGTGATCCTGCTGCACACCGAGCGCCGCGACGGCCAGCCGGCGGTGAAGTCCCGCTGGCTGTGGCGCCTGGAGACCCTGGCGCGCGGCGCCGGCATCGTCCTGCCGACCCGTCCGGAGATCCTGGACTGGGCGAGATCCCTGGACGCGGCTGTCGACTACACGCCCGCCAAGCGCCCCGCCCCCCGTCCGCCCGTCGCAGACCGCCCCCGCGAGATGGCCGTCACCCGGGTCGAGGCCCTGACCCGGGATCCCTACGCCGTCTGGGCCCGCGACATCCTGCGGCTCTATCCGCTGGAGCGTCCCGACGAAGCGGTGGAGGCCCGCGCCCGGGGCACCGCCATCCACAAGGCCTTCGAGCGCTTCGCCGAGGCGCACCCCGTCGATGTGCCCGCCGACGCCGCAGCGATCTTCGAAGCCCTGTACGTCACCGCCCTCGAAGAGGCCGGCATGCCCCACGAGGCCCTGGCCCGTGAAAGCGCGCTGGCCCGCGAGGCCGCCCTCTGGGTCGCCGATCTTGAACGCCGCCGCCGCGCCGATGGCCGCACCATCCATGTCGAGCTGAAGGGCGAGCTGGAGATCATGGCGCCCGGCGGCCTCTTCAAGGTCAACGCCCGCGCCGACCGCATCGAAATCTCGCCGGAGGGCTACGGCCATATCCTGGACTACAAGACCGGAAAGGCGCCCTCGCAGAAGGTGGTCGACACCGGCTTCTCGCCGCAGCTGACCCTGACCGCGGCCATCCTGGCCTATGGCGGCTTCTCGACCCTCGGCCGTCCCATGCCCGGCGACCTGACCTATCTGGAGGTCACCGGCCGCAAGCCCGCCGGCCGGGAGGAGACCCGCGCCGCCGCGGGCGAGGAGAGCGAGGCCGCCGCCCGCACCGCCCTGGACGGCCTGGGCAAGCTGGTCGCCCGCTTCGACGACCCGGCCCAGCCCTACCTCTCTCGTAGCGCCCCGCAGTTCGTGAAGACCCACATCAGCGACTACGACCACCTGGCCCGGGTGTTCGAATGGTCCACCAGCGGCGACGAGGAGGGCGAATGACCGTCATTCCCTTCCCCACTCGCGAGATCGATCCGCAGCGCGTCGCCGCCAACCCCGAGCTCTCGGCCTTCGTCACCGCCAACGCGGGCTCGGGCAAGACTAAGACCCTGATCGACCGGGTCGCCCGCCTGCTGCTGGCCGGGGCCGAGCCCGCCACCATCCTCTGCGTCACCTACACCAAGGCAGCCGCCGCCGAGATGCAGCGCCGGCTGTTCGGCCTTCTGGGCGACTGGTCGGTGCGCGATGACGCCAGCCTCAGCGCGGCCCTGTCGGACCTCGAGGGCCGGCCCATCCTCGACTACGACCACATCCGCCTCTCCCAGGCCCGCGCCCTCTTCGCCCGCGCCCTGGAGACCCCCGGCGGCCTGAAGATCCAGACCATCCACGCCTTCTGCGAGAAGCTGCTGCGCCGCTTCCCCCTGGAGGCCGGCGTCTCCCCCGGCTTCCGGGTCATGGACGACGCCGCCAGCGCCGCCATCGCCGACGCCGCCCGTAAGGCCGTCGCCAGGCTGGCGCTCAAGGGCGAGGGCCGGGTCGCGGAGGCCTATGCCCGCTTCTCGGTGGCCCTGGATTTCCAGAGCTTCCAGTCGATGTTCGGCGCCTTCGAGAGCGCCCGGGGCCGGCTGGCCGTCTATCTGGAAAAGCACGGCGGCCTGCCGGGCGCGGTGGCCGATGTCTGGGACGTCTGCGGCTTCCCCGAGCCCGTCGACCCCGAGGCGGTCGAACTGCGCGCCGTCGCCGCGCTGAACCTGCGCACCTGGCGCGAGGCCGCCGAGGTTCTGGCCCAGGGCGGCAAGGCAGACGCCAAGAACGGCGCCGCCCTGCTGGCCCTGGCGAACGAGCCGACCTTCCACGGCGCCCTAACCTGCCTGTTCACCGACAAGGGCGAGGGGACCCCGGCGACATGGGTGGCCAAGACCAGCGGCCTCAAGAGCCACGAACCCCTGCGCGCGGGCCTGCTGGCCGACCAGGAGGCCCTGGAGGAGGCCCGCGCCTGGCGCCGCGCGGCCCAGGTCGCCGTCGACACCCAGGGCGCGCTCATCCTGGCCAATGCCTACCTCACCGCCTACGCCATGGAGAAGGCGTCCTACGGCGCGCTCGATTTCTCCGACCTCATCGAGAAGACCCGGGATCTGGTGGCCGAGAGCCCGGCGGCGGCCTGGGTGCTCTACAAGCTGGACGGCGGCATCGACCACATCCTGGTGGACGAGGCCCAGGACACCGCCCCGGACCAGTGGGCCATCGTCCGCTCACTCGCCGGCGAGTTCTTCTCCGGCGCCGGCGTCCCCACCGCCACCCGGCTGGAGCGCAACATGTTCGTGGTGGGCGACGAGAAGCAGTCGATCTACTCCTTCCAGGGCGCCCGGCCCGAGCTGCTGATGGAGCAGTTCGAGTTCCACCGGGACCGCGCCACCGGAGCCGGCTTCCGCTTCGAGAAGGTGGATCTGCTGGATTCCTGGCGCTCGACGCCCCAGGTGCTCACCTTCGTCGACGCCACCTTCTCCTCGCCGGAGCTGGCCACCGCCATCCTGCCGCGCGCCCTGGCCGAGCCCATCACCCACAAGGCGCGCCGGGTCGACCACGCCGGCTGCGTCGACATCTGGCCCCTGGAGCGCGAGGAGAAGGGCGACGTCCGCGAGGCCTGGGACGCCCCCCTCGACCAGGAGACCGAAGCCAGCGCCAACAAGCGCCTGGCCGCCCGTATCGCCTGCGAGATCGGCGAGCTGCTGGCCCGCGGCGACGGCGTGTTCGACAAGGGCCTCGGCGCCAAGGGTGAGTGGCGTCCCGCCCGCCCCGGCGACGTCCTGATCCTGGTGCGTCGCCGCAAGGCCCTATTCGAGGAGATCCTGCGGGCCCTCAAGCACGCCAAGATCCCCGTGGCCGGCGCCGATCGCCTGGCGCTGTCGGAACACATCGTCTTCGACGACCTGGTGGCGGTCGCCCGCTTCGCCCTCTTCCCCGCCGACGACCTGACCCTGGCGGCCCTGCTGCGCAGCCCCTTCTGCGATCTCACCGACGACAGCCTCTACGCCCTGGCGAAGGGTCGCGCGCCGCTGACCCTCTGGCAGGCCCTGGCCGCCCGCGCCGAGGAGCGCCCCGAGTGGCGCGAGGCCCACGACCTGCTGACCCGACTGCTGGAGGAGGCCCGCGAGCGGCGGCCCTTCGAGTTCTATTCCCGCCTGCTGGGCGCCCGCGATGCGAGCGGCCGCTCCATGCGCCAGCGCCTGCTGCGGCGGCTAGGGAGCGAGGCCGAGGACGCCCTGGACGAGTTCCTGGCCCAGGTCCTGGCCGCCGAGAGCCGGGGGATCGAGGACCTGGAGAGCCTGACCGCCGCCTTCGCCAGCCTGGACATCACGGTCAAGCGCGAGCTGGAGGCCGGCCGCGACGAGGTCCGGGTGATGACCGCCCACGGCGCCAAGGGCCTGGAGGCGCCCATCGTCTTCCTGCCCGAGACCACGCTCTCCCGCGGCGCGCGCGGCACACCCCTGCTGGAGACCGAGGGCGGCGGCTTCCTCTGGTGCGCCAGCGCCAAGGGCGACTGCGAGGCCTCGGCCACCGCCCGCGAACGCCGCGCCGCCCGGGAGGAGGACGAGGCCTACCGCCTGCTCTATGTGGCGCTGACCCGGGCCCGCGACCGCCTGGTGCTGTGCGGCCGGATCGCCGCCAACGCCAGGGAAGAGAACCTCAAGGGCTGGTGGGGCGCGCTCACGGCGGCCTTCGACCACGCGCAGGTCAGCCCGCACAAGCGGACCACCACCTGCGGCGAGCTGCAGATCCTGCGCTTCGGGCCAGATCCCGTCGCCCTGGGCAGGGCCGCCGACACCGCCGTGACCGCGACCGCCGCCCCCGCCTGGACCCGCGCCGAGGCCGCCACCGAACCCCACGCCCGCTACGCCTCGCCGTCGCAGCTGGGGGAGGACGCCGCCACCCCGGCCGCCTCGCCCCTGGCGGTGGTCTCAGGCCTCGGCCGCTTCCGGCGCGGCGACCTGATCCACCGCCTGCTGCAGGTCCTGCCCGACCTGCCGCTCGAGGCCC
>JAZKFM010000256.1:0-15058 GCA_040386415.1 Pseudomonadota bacterium | reverse complement strand
AGGCCGCGCGGGTTCTAGCCGACCAGGCCGCCGCGCTGGCCGGCCGGGCGGCCATCGTCATGCTGCCCCAGGATGGGTCCATGCGGCTGGCGGCCGGGCCCGAGGGGCTCTCGGACCTGTCGGAGGCGACCCTGGCCGCCGCCCGCCAGGTGTGGGACTCCGGTCTCGACGCCGAGGATGGGAGCTGGGCGATGCGGCCCCTGCAGGGGGTGGGCGGCCAGGTGGGGGTGATCGGCCTGCGCGGCCCGCGCCTGCCCGCCGATCAGGAGGGCCTGCTGACCGCCGTGCTGCGCCAGGGGGCCGTGGCCTTGGAGCGGGCCAGTCTTGCGGTCGCCGCCGCCGAGCTGGAGGGCCTGCGCCGCGCCGACCACCTGCGCTCGGCCCTGCTGAACTCCATCAGCCACGACTTCCGCACCCCCCTGGCCACGGTGCTCGGATCCTCCACCACCCTGCTGGACTTCGAGGCCGAGCTGAAGCCCGCCGTCCGCCGCGACCTGCTGGAGAGCATCGCCCAGGCGGCCCGGCGCCTGAACCGCTATGTCGGCGACCTGCTGGACATGAGCCGGCTGGAGGGCGGCGCCCTGACGCCGCGGCGCGAGCTCACCGATGTCCGGGCCGTCCTGGCCTCGGCGGTCGACCGCCTGGAGGGCCGCCTGGACGGCCGCCCCATCCGCCGCGACTTCGCCGAGCGTCTGTCCCGCGTCAACGCCGACCCGACCCTGCTGGAGCAGGCGGTGCTCAACATCATCGAGAACGCCGCGGCCTACAGCCCGCCGGGCGCGCCCATCGAGCTGGCGGTCCACGAGGACCTTGGCCACGTCCTGATCGCCATCGAGGACGCCGGTCCGGGCATCCCGCCTGAGGCCCTGGAGCAGGTGTTCGACCGCTTCCGGCGGCTGAACCAGCCCACCGACCGGGGCCACGGACTGGGTCTCGGCCTCTCCATCGCCAAGGGCTTCGTGGAGGCCATGGGCGGACGGATCGCCGCCTCCAGCCCGGTGGCCGACGGCCACGGGACCCGCGTCCTGATCGCCTTGCCAAAGCCGCATCCGACGCCCAAGGACCTGATGTGAGCCTCCGCCCCCGCATCCTGGTCATCGACGACGAGCCGCAGATCCACCGGTTCCTGACGCCGGCCCTGGAGGCGGCCGGCTTCGAGCCGATCCGCGCCGACACCGCCGCCGAAGGTCTGCGGGAGCTGGCCCGCCGGGCGCCCGACGCCGTCATTCTCGACCTCGGCCTGCCCGACATGGACGGCAAGACGGCCCTGGCCCAAGCGCGGGCCTTCTATTCAGGGCCCATCCTGATCCTCTCGGCTCGCGACCGGGAGACCGAGAAGATCGACGCCCTGGACCTGGGCGCCGACGACTATGTGGAAAAGCCCTTCGGGGTGGGGGAGCTGCTGGCCCGGCTGCGGGTCGCCCTGCGACGCGGGGCTCCCGCCGACGCCGCCCCGCGCAGCGTCACGGCCGGCGCCCTGGAGATCGACCTGGCCATGCACGCGGTGCGCCGCGACGGAGCGGCGGTGCGGCTTTCGCCCAAGGAGTTCCAGCTGCTGGCCCAGCTGGTGGAGGGCGGAGGCAGGGTGGTCACCCACCGCCAGCTGCTCACCGCCGTCTGGGGCCCGGCCCACGTCCATGACACTCAGTACCTGCGGGTCTTCATCGGCCAGCTGCGCCACAAGCTCGAAGCCGACCCCGCCCAGCCCCGCCACATCGTGACGGAGCCGGGCGTCGGCTACCGGTTCGTGACGGGGCCCTAGACCGTCACCTGGGCCCCCATCTCCACCACCCGGCCCGGCGGGATCTGATAGAAGTCGGTGGGGTTGGCCGCGTTGCGCAGCAGGTAGATGAACAGCTTGTCCCGCCACAGCGCCATCCCCGGTTCTCGGCCCGGCAGCACCGAGCGGCGCCCCAGGAAGAACGAGGTTGCCATGATATCGAACCTCAGCCCCTGGCGGCGACAGGCGGCCAGGGCGGCGGGCACATTGGGCTGCTCCATGAAGCCGTAGGTCACCGTCACCCGGCTGAAGTCGGGTCCCAGGCTCTCCACCGCCACCCGGTCCTCGTCGCCCACGCGGGGCCGGTCGCTGGTGGCCACGGTCAGGATCACGTTCTTCTCGTGCAGCACCTTGTTGTGCTTGAGGTTGTGCATCAGGGCCACGGGGGCCAGGTCCCCCTGGGAGGTCAGGAAGATGGCCGTGCCGGGCGCCCGGTGTGGCGGCCGCGCCCTCAGGCTCTCGATCAGGTCGGCCAGGGGCAGGGAGTCGCGCTGGGTCTTGTCCCCCAGGATCGCCACCCCCTTCATCCAGGTCAGCATGACCAGGACGATCAGGGCGCCGATGGCGATGGGGAACCAGCCGCCCTGGGCGATGCGCATCACGTTGGAGCCCAGGAACACCAGGTCGATGGCCAGCAGCGGGACCACCAGGGCCAGCACCGCGGCCAGGGGCCACTTCCAATGGCGCCGCGCCACCACGAACAGCAGCAGCACGGTCACCACCATGGTCGCCGTCACCGCGATGCCATAGGCGGTCGCCAGGTTGGAGGAGGAGCGGAACATCACCAGCAGCCACAGCACGCCGACCAGCAGGAAGGCGTTCACCGCCGGCACATAGATCTGGCCGGCGATGGTCTCGCTGGTCCGCCTGATCTCGATGCGCGGCAGCAGGCCCAGCTGCACCGCCTGCTGGGTCACCGAGAAGGCGCCGGTGATCACCGCCTGGCTGGCGATCACCGTGGCCGCCGCCGTCAGCAGCATCACCGGCCAGTAGGCCGCCTGCGGGATCATCAGGAAGAAGGGATTGGCCGCCGCCTGCGGATCGGCCAGCACCAGGGCGCCCTGGCCCAGATAGTTCAGCATAAGGCAAGGGAAGGCCACAATCAGCCAGCCCGCCCGGATCGGCGCCCGGCCGAAATGGCCCATGTCGGCGTAGAGCGCCTCGGCGCCGGTCACCACCAGGAACACGCTGCCCAGGATGGCCAGGCCCAGCAGGCCGTTGCTCACCAGCAGCTTGACCGCATAGACCGGGCTGAAGGCCGCCAGGATCGCCGGCTCCTGGACGATGTGGATCAGGCCCAGCCAGGCCAGCACCAGGAACCAGACCAGGGTGATCGGCCCGAAGAACCGCCCCACCGCCGCCGTCCCGTGCGACTGCACCAGGAACAGCCCGGCCAGGATCGCCGCGGCGGCCGGCAGCACATAGGGCTCGAACAGCTTGCCGATCCCCGGCGCCAGGGCCAGGCCCTCGGTGGCCGACAGCACCGAGATGGCGGGCGTGATCAGGCCGTCGCCATAGAACAGCGCCGCCCCGCAGATCCCCAGGATCAGCACCAGCCGCGAGCGCCGCCCCAGCGCGTGCTGAGCCAGCGCCATCAGGGCCAGCGTCCCGCCCTCGCCGCGATTGTCGGCCCGCATCACCACCAGGGTGTACTTCACCGTCACGATCAGCAGCAGGGCCCAGAACACCAGGGACACCACCCCGAACACCGCCAGGTCACCCGCGCCGCCCTTGGCGTGGGCCAGGGCCTCCTTCATGGCGTAGAGCGGGCTGGTGCCGATATCGCCGAACACCACCCCGATGGAGCCGAGCGTCAGGGCCCAGAACCTCCGCCGCGCCACCTTGGGGTCGTCCTGCGCCGCCCCGTCCTTAACCTGTACCGCCGTCATCTCGACCCTGCTGCTGACCCGTCCACATGGACAGGCCGGTGCTAGCCCGGCTGCGCATTGCGGTTCTATGCGGGATCGTGGGCGCCGGCGTAAGGGCCGCGTAAAGATCGCGCCTCAGCGCCGGCCACGCGGGCCGCCTGGAACCCGGGCTCCCGTCGCGCGCTCTGGACCTGCAGAAACCTGGAGGCTCCATGACCGAAGACAACACCTACGGCGTCAGCGAAATCGTCGGCACGTCCAAGACGTCCGTCGATGACGCCATCCGCACCGCCATCACCAAGGCGTCGGAAAACCGCCGGCACATCCGCTGGTTCGAGGTCACCCAGGTGCGCGGGCACGTGGAGGAGGGCCAGGTGGCCCACTTCCAGGTCAGCCTGAAGCTCGGCTACGCCCTCGAGGACTAGACCCTACCCCACCGGAACGGCGGGCTCACGGGCGCTGGTCGCCCGCGCCCGCCGGTATTCCAGCACAGCCTCCGCCACCGCCGGCTCCACGTCGCGGGGCATCATCACCCCGGCCGCGACGGCCGCCGTCGCCGCCTGGCGGAACCGGGCAAGGTAGCCCGCTTCGTCGCCATAGAGCGCGTCCAGGGTGGCGGCGTCGAAGGGCCTGTTCGACCCTCGCAGCCGACCCGAAAAGTCGTCGCTCACCGGCTGGGAGCTGTTCATCGCCACCGGCGCCTGCGCCTGGGGTAGGCGCACGCCCCCCGTGGCGATCCCGTGCCGGTCGCGCACCACCTTGCCGTCGCCGTCGAAGTCGATCAGCGGCTGTGACGGCGGGGCCGCGCCCCCGTTCACCCAGCGGTTCATGTGGTGCAGGGCCGCGTCATAGAAGGGCTGCAGGTAGATGCGGTTCATGTCCTCCGACGGCGGCGCGGGCGCCACGCCGAAGTCGCGCTGGTACTTCTCGTTGCGGGTCAACTGGGCCTGGTAGGACACATGGGTCAGGGCCGCGGCCTCCCAGGTGCGGAACCGCTCGGTGTCGGGCTGGCGCACCTTCAGACAGGCGATGGCCTCCAGCTCGGTGTTGACGATCATCGCCGGGACATCGAGATCCTCACGGATCAGGTTCTGGGCCCGGGCCAGGGGACGCGCCGCGCCTGGCGCGCCCGGCGACACCCGCACCGGCGGATCGCTGCCCTCGATGGCCGTGCCGCCGCCGAAATAGATCTGCAGAATGTAGCCGTCAAAGGCGTGGCCGCCCTGCTCGGGCGCCAGGGGATGGACCGCGTTGATATAGGTCGAGAGCCGCCCCGCCGACTGCGAGGCGCCCAGGCCGATCACCGTCTTCACCGCCAGCCCGCCCATCGGATCGACCGGCCCGGAGCGGCCCGGCCCCACGGCCCGGGCGACCTGGGAAAAGATGTCATAGGAGGCGTCGTCGGTGGGAATGCTCAAGGTCCCGTACCGCTCGGCGTCCCAGGCCGCCAGCCCCTGGGGGTTGGCCTCGAACCCGTGCACGCCGACGGCCTGCACCGTGGCGCAGACATAGGCGTAGCCCTCCTCCAGCACCTCGGGCCCCTCGCCGAAGAACAGCTCATAGCCGGCGGTGACATTGTTCCAGCACACCACCACCGTGCCGTTGAACTTGGCCGGGTCGGCGGGCCGGTAGACCAGGAAGCGGGTCTTGAAGGGGACCTTGCCCCGCGGCTCCACGGTCCACTTCCCGTCACGCCCCAACTCGGCGCCCGCGCCAGGCCCGTAGGTCGTCGCCTGACCCTCCAGGAAATACTCCGCCTCGACAAAGCCCTTGGCCGCCAGGTCGATGAGCGGCCGGTTGAACGCCCAGCCGTGCTGTCCGCCCGTGATGGGTCCCTGGATCATGTCTCGCTCCTCACGCTGCCGTCTCAGCGGCCTGGCCCGACCCTAGCGCCAACCTCATGGCCCTGGAATGGCGGACGCGCAACCGCTCCCGGCTCGGCAAGCCGCCACCAGGTCTCTATGGAAGGGTACGCTAGGCGAGTCGGCGCAGGCGATCAGAGGAGACAGGCCATAAAGGCGGCGGTTTACAACAAGGGCGGCCCCCCGGACGTGTTCCGCTACATCGACGTCGGCGACCCGACGCCGAAGCCCACCGAGATCCTGATCCGCAATGAAGCCATCAGTATCGAGGGGGGCGATCTCACCAACCGCGCCTATGCGCCCGCCACCGAGCGCGACCACATCGTCGGCTACCAGTCGGCGGGCGAGGTGCCTTGGGTCGGTTCCGAGGCCGGCGACTTCGCGGTCGGCGACAAGGTGGCGGTCACCGGCACCCACGGCTCCCACGCCGAGCTGCGCGCCGTCACCGGCCGCACCGCCTGGAAGGTCCCGGCGGGCCTCGACATGCAGATCGCCGCCACCATTCCCATTCCCTTCGGCACCGCCGACAACTGCTTGATCCACTAAGGCCAGCTGAAGGCCGGCGACACCGCCTTCATCCAGTCCGGGGCGGGCGGCGTCGGCGTGGCGGCCATTCAGATCGCCAAGCGAGCCGGCGCCCGCGTCATCGCCACGGCCTCATCGGACGAGCGCCTGGCCGCCCTCTATCCCCTTGGCCTCGACCACGGGATCAACTCGTCCACCGCCGACGTGGTGGCGGAGGTGATGCGCATCACCGAGGGCAAGGGCTGCGACGTCACCCTGGATGGCAACGGCCGCCGCTCCCTGCAGCAGTGCGTCGCGGTGCTCGGCTGGAAAGGCCGCGCCACCTTCATCGGCGTCACCGCGCGCGAGGACATGACCATCGACGTCCGCTCCCTGATGGCCGGTAACCGCGCCCTCATGGGCCTGGGGCTTGGCCTGGAGATGGGGACCAGCCGCGTGCGCCGGATGGTCGCCGAATACATGACCGCCATCGCCGCCGGCGACTACCAGGTCCAAATCGACCGCAGCTTCCCCCTGGCCCAGGCCGCCGAGGCTCACGCCCTCATCGAAAGCCGCCAGACCGTAGGCCGCGTCCTGCTGATCCCATAGGGGGCTTTGCTGAAGAACGGCCCAAGCGCCGCGCCCGCTGGTCATCGCCCCTCGCCACCTTTGGGGGAGAGGGTAGGGTGAGGGGGCCTCCGCGCAGCGGAGGTCTTCCGGCGCCGGACCCAACCCCAATTTCGGTGTATCGCGCCGCCTCAGCCCGCCCGCGCCGCCTCGGCGGAGGCCGCATGCAGCCGCCCCACAAACCGAGCCTCTTGCCAGACTTCGGTCCCGGCCGGGCTCCCCAGCCGAAGCCCCCACATCATCGCGGCCCCATCGCTATGGAAGTACTCCGTCGTCACGACGCTCTGATCGTCGAGCGGCAGTTTGTAGAATCTGTACGCTGGCATGCCGTTTTATTAGGTGAAGCGCGGGGCGCGCGGCAACGGACCTGCGTCCGCTCCCTATCCATTCAGGGGCGGGGACAGCCCTGCCTGAAGACGGCGAGGTCGTCGCGCCCGCCTTGTCACCCTTAGGCTTCGGGCCACGCTTTGCGGCGACAGGGCGCGGCCGGACTGGAGCTCCAACTGCTCGATCCAGGCCTTGGCGCGCACCTGACGGCCGATCAATTCAGCCCGCAGGATGCTGGCCCATTGGGAATCGATCTCCCCCGCGGGCGAGATCAGCCCTTCCCCCCAGTTCCGGGTCAGGATCTTCGGTGATTGCGCCGAAGCGTCGTTGATCAGAACCGCGTTCGGGCGGTGAAGCGGGCGTTCATCGGAGCCCCTGGCGTGATGTTGTTGTTGTTGTGCGCATCCGAGGAATACGCCTCATCGAGCAGGTTCTCGATGTTGAGCTGAAGTTCGAGCCGGTCGTTCGCCCTGAAGAACAGCGCAGCGTCGAGGCGCGTGAAAGCCGGCAGCAGGGTCGTGGTCGCCGAGGTGCGGATCGCCGCAAATTGGCTGGACTGGCGCACCAGACCCAGACCCAGGCCGATGCGGCTGTTGACGTTGTAGCGGTTCCACAAGGCGATCTGGTGCTTGGGCGCCTGCGCCAGCTGGACGAAGCCGTTCCCGCTCAGCTGAGCGTCCTGGTAGGTATAGCCGCCGCTCACCTGCCACTTGGGTGTGATGCGGCCAATCAGCGCCAGCTCGACACCCTTGGTGCGGGTCTCACCGATATTGATCGTGGCCGCCACATTGTTCGGATCGGGCGTCGTGGCGTTGGTGCGATCAAGCTGAAACAGCGCCAGGGTGACGTTGAGATCGGGGCGCAGGTCCCATTTCGCGCCCAATTCGTAGTTGGTGAATTTTTCCGGCGCGAGGTTTTGCTGCGCCGCCGACATCGTCAGGAACTGATCGCCCGAGCGCGGCAGGAAGGATTGGCTGTAGCTGCCGTAGATGGAGATGTTTTCCGCGGGTTTGACGATCAGGCCGATACGCGGGCTGATGTTCTCGTCTGTGCGCTGGAACGGCCGCGGCGTGCCGATCAAATCGACGCCATCGATCTCAAACCGATCATAGCGGACCCCGACGACGACATCTATGTGCTCGCCAAAGCTGATCTGGTCCTGTGCATAGGCTGAAACAAACTTCACGTTCGATTTTGTGTTACGGGCCAACGCGCCGAAGGTCACGCTCGGATAGACAATATTGGCAAGGTTCAATGTCCGGTTGGACAGCAAGCCGTTCCGTCTCTGGTTGGTTGAGCTCTGATCGCCATACTCCACGCCCAGAAGGATCTTGTTGCTTACGGAGCCGAAATCGACATCCCAGACCAGGTTTGTCTGGGCGATAAGGTTCTGACGCCGGGTAGGGTCAGTATAACTGAAAAGCGCGACCGTTCCGGTCTGCGCACTAGCTGCGCCATCGGCATAGACGTTGGTGTAGTACTTGTCATAGTCGCCATAGAGCAGGGTGGTCGACCAGTTCAGGGTCTCGGTCAGTTCGCCATCGAGCCGCGCCTTGACGATATGGGCTTCCAGCCCGGCGCGGTTGACGCCCGGCGTTCCGAAGAACGTATCGCGGTAGCCGGTGATAGGCCGGTTGGGCTGGCCCGCGCCGGTTGCGATCGACGGCACGCCGCGATCGGTCACGCGATCATCGTTCACATACTCATAGGACAGGCCAAGCTTCCACGGGCCCATATCGACCGCCAGATAGGGATTGATCGCATAACGCTCGCCGCCGAAGAAATCGCGGTGATTATCAAGGCTTTCGTAGGTCGCATTCAGCCGCAAGGCGGCGTTGCCGCTGATCGGGGCGTTGATGTCCGCCGCCAGGTCCCACGCGCCGAACGTGTTGACGCTGACGCTGCCGCCGAGCGCAAGGGCGTCGGCGGTCGGGGTTTTCTGCACGCGGTTGATGATGCCGCCGCTGCCGCCGCGCCCGAAAATCAGCGCGAAGGGTCCTTTGAGGACTTCCACCCGCTCGATGTTGTAGAGGCTGCGGTAGTACTGAACGTCATCGCGCACGCCATCGAGGAAGAAGTCGGCGGAGGTGTTCTGGCCGCGCAGGGTGATCTGATCGCGGTTGCCTTCGCCCTGGCCCACTGTCGTGCCCGGCACATATCGCAGGACATCGGCCATGCTGCGCTGCGCCTGATCGTCTAGGCGTTCACGGGTCACCACCGAGATGGACTGCGGAACGTCCAGCAGGGGGGTGTTGGTCTTTGTCGCCGTGACCGAATTGACCGCCTTGTAGCCGATCGCCTTGCCGGTGACGATGATCGCGCTGACCTCGTGGCCGTCAGCCTCAGCAGCAAATGTAGCGGTCGGCAGACCCGCAACGGCGACGGTGGCGAGCAGCAGCTTTTTCACGAATTTCTCTCAGATCAACCAACAGGACGAGGGCGCTGCACCTATCGCAAATAGGAATGCGTCGCAATAGCGCACATGCTCCCGGCCATCCCACCGCGACCCGCAAGGGGCCGACGCGGCCTAGGTAAAGGCGGCCCCCGCAAGGATCTGGGGCAGGGCGACCTGCAGGGTCGAGTCGTGGGACAGGCGGGGGAACCGCCGCAGAATGGTCTCGCCGGGGCGGGCCGCGACGATGGCCTGGGCCATGGCGGGCGGAGTCCAGGTGTCGGCGTCGCCCTGCCACAGGGTGACCGGCGCCCTCAGGCCGGCCAGCCTCTCCGCCCGCTGGGCGACATAGCCGAGGATCTCGCGCCGGTAGGCCCGGGCGCCGCGCGCCAGGCTATGGGCGATCATCCCGCGCACCGTGGTCTGGAACGCCGCGTCGCGGGCCAGAACCGCGTCCGCCCCGGCCGCCCCGGAAAAGATCTGCGCAAACAGCAGGCCGGGCGCGAGCCTCAAAAGTCCCCCCTGGACCGAGGTCAGGGCGGAAAACAGCCGTGGCCGGTCGCGCGCCAGGGAAAACACCGCGCCGCCGGCCATGTCGGGCAGGAAGTCGCCGCACGCGAGCGGGGCGGCGGCCGAGACCAGGTCCAGGCTGAGGTCCCGGCCCAGCGCCTCCAGCCTCAGCCCGACCTCGACCGCCACGAAGCTGCCGAGCGAGAAGCCCACGAGGCGGATGGGGCCCTCGGGGATTCGCGTCACGATGTCGGCCCCAGATGGTCGAGATAGGCCGCCAGCGGCAGGTCGGGGCGATCGGTCGCCCGGTCGGGCGCATGGACCCGTCCCTGGTGCTCGCGCGCATCGGCGAAGACCAGGTCCAGCTCGGCCGGCGAGCCGGTCTGGCCGTGGAAGTAGACGACCGTCACCTCGGGGGCTCCGCCGCGCGGGGCTCTGCGGACGTGGCGGGACCTCGACGGTCACTTGTCGGCCAAGGTCGGCCGCCGTGCGTGGCGCGCCGGGCGGGGCTGTCCGGGGCGTGGGCTTGCCGGGCCAAGGCGGCTCGGGCGGCGGCGGGGAGGCGGGTGGTGGTCATGGCGCAGGGTCTGTCAGCGGAGGCCGCGTTCCAGCAGGGTGATGAGTTCATTGGCCTTTTGGCGCTGCTCGGCGGCGTCGCCGCTGACGATGGCCCCCTCGATGCAGTGGCCGAGGTGGTCGCGCAGCAGCTCGGTCTCCACCTTGGCCAGGGCGGCGCGGACCGCCTGCAGCTGGGTGAGGATGTCGATGCAATAACGGTCTTCGTCTACCATCCGCGCGATGCCGCGCACCTGGCCCTCGATCCGGCTCAACCGGCCCTGCAGCTTGGCTTTGTTCTCGCGCATCATGCCACCCGTATATACCCCCAGGGGGTAATTGCAATATGCCCCCGGGGGGTATATCTGCGGAGGACAGTTATCCTCCATCCGTGGCGACCGACATGTCCGAGCAAGCCCCCCTGATCGACCCCGTCTGCGGCATGACCGTGAAGACCGACACCCACCGCCATGTGCACGACGGGGTGGAGTTCGGCTTCTGCTCGGCCGGGTGCAAAGGGAAGTTCGCCACCGATCCGGGCAAGTACCTGGGGGATCGCGAGCCCGAGCCGCCGCCCCCGCCCGGCACGATCTACACCTGCCCCATGCACCCGGAGATCCGCCAGGAGGGGCCGGGCTCCTGCCCGATCTGTGGCATGGCCCTGGAGCCCGACCTGGTCAGCCTGGACCACGGTCCCAACCCGGAGCTGGTGGACTTCACCCGCCGCTTCTGGGTCGGCGCGGCCCTGACCGCACCGGTCTTCCTCCTCGAGATGGGGGGCCACCTGCTGGGCCTGGCCACCCCCTGGCCGATGGCGTGGAACGGCTGGATCCAGCTGCTGCTGGCGACCCCGGTGGTGCTCTGGGCCGGCTGGCCGTTCTTCGAGCGGGGCGCCGCCAGCCTGCGGTCGGGCCACCTCAACATGTTCACCCTGATCGCGCTGGGGGCCGGAACCGCCTGGCTCTACTCGGCCTTCGCCACCCTGTTCCCGGGCCTGATCCCCAACGATTTCAAGGGCCCGATGGGGGAGCCGCCGCTCTACTTCGAGGCCGCCGCGGTCATCATCGTCCTGGTCCTGCTGGGCCAGCTGCTGGAGCTGCGGGCCCGC
Source organism: Pseudomonadota bacterium (assembly GCA_040386415.1). Classification (GTDB taxonomy): domain Bacteria; phylum Pseudomonadota; class Alphaproteobacteria; order Caulobacterales; family Caulobacteraceae; genus Phenylobacterium. The sequence continues at coordinate 3,525 of JAZKFM010000256.1, read as the reverse complement.
GAGCAGACCTCCGGCGCCATCAAGGCCCTGCTCACCCTGGCCCCCAAGACCGCGCGGCGCCTGCGCCCGGACGGGACCGATGAGGACGTGCCTGTCGACCAGATCGTGGTCGGCGACCGCCTCCGGGTCCGCCCCGGCGAGAAGGTCCCGGTGGACGGCCAGGTGCTGGAGGGCTCGGGCGCGGTGGACGAGGCCCTGGTCACCGGCGAGTCCCTGCCGGTGGACAAGGCGCCCGGTGACCGCCTGGTGGCCGGGGCCATCAACAAGACCGGCGCCTTCCTCCTGCGGGCCGACAAGGTGGGCGCTGACACCCTGCTGTCGCAGATCGTGCAGATGGTCGCCCAGGCCCAGCGCAGCCGCGCCCCGATCCAGCGCCTGGCCGACCAGGTCTCGGCCTGGTTCGTGCCGGTCGTCATCTCCGCGGCCCTGGCCGCCTTCGCCGCCTGGTGGCTGCTGGGGCCTGATCCCCGCCTGGCCCACGCCCTGGTGGCCGCCGTCTCGGTGCTGATCATCGCCTGCCCCTGCGCGCTGGGCCTGGCCACCCCGATGTCGATCATGGTGGGGGTCGGACGCGGGGCGCAGGCAGGCGTGCTGATCAAGAACGCCGAGGCCCTGGAGCGGCTGGAGAAGGTCGACACCCTGGTGGTGGACAAGACCGGCACCCTCACCGAGGGGCGCCCCGCCGTGACCGAGATCCATGCCGCGCAAGGCTTTGCGGAGGATGACCTGCTACGCCTGGCCGCCAGCCTGGAGCGGGGTAGCGAGCACCCCCTGGCCGAGGCCGTGGTCCGTGCGGCGGTCGACCGCGGCCTGGCCCTGGGCGAGGCGGCCGACTTCAACTCCCCCGTCGGCAAGGGTGTCACGGGCTCGGTGGAAGGCCGCAGCCTGGCCATCGGCAGCGACCGCTTCCTGGCCGAGGCGGGGATCGACACCGGTCCGTTGAGCGCCGCCGCCCAGGCCCTGCGGGGAACCGGCGCGACGGGGATCTTCGTGGCGGTGGACGGCGCCCTGGCCGGCCTGATCGGCATCTCCGACCCCATCAAGCCCAACGCCGCCGATGTGGTGGCGCAGCTGCGCGCGCAGGGCGTGCGGGTGGTCATGCTCACCGGGGATAACCGGGTGACGGCCCAGGCGGTCGCCGACCGGCTGGGGATCCCCGAGGTCGAGGCCGAGGTCCTGCCCGGCCAGAAGGCCGACGTGGTTCACCGCCTGCGGGCCGAGGGCCGGGTGGTGGCCATGGCCGGCGACGGGGTCAATGACGCCCCGGCGCTCGCCGCCGCCGATGTGGGCGTGGCCATGGGCGCGGGCTCGGACGTGGCCATCGAGAGCGCCGGGATCACCCTGCTGCGCGGCGACCTCGCGGCCCTGCTGCGGGCGCGGCGGCTGTCGCGGGCGGTGATGGGCAACATCCGCCAGAACCTGGTGCTGGCCTTTGTCTACAACGCCCTGGGCGTGCCGATCGCGGCCGGGGTGCTCTACCCGGCCTTCGGCCTGCTGCTGACCCCGGCGATCGCCGCGGCGGCCATGTCGCTGTCCTCGGTGAGCGTGATCTCCAACGCCCTGCGCCTGAGGCTGACGAAGCTCTAGTGGCCGGTCAGGGTCAGGCCGCTGGCGCTCGGCGGGCTGGTGTCGCCGGCGTCGATGGCCTGACGGTCATTCCCAACCCCTGTCCACGGCCCAGATGGCGAAGGCGTAGTCGAGGGCGATCTCCTTGAGGAAGTCGAACCGTCCCGAGGCGCCGCCGTGGCCGGCGTCCATGTTGATCTTGAGCAGGATCGGGGCATCCGATGTCGAGACCGCGCGCAGCCTGGCCACCCACTTCTGGGGCTCCCAGTAGGTGACGCGGGGGTCCGACAGCCCGCCCGTCGCCAGCACCGGCGGATAGGGCCGCGCGGCCACCTGGTCGTAGGGGCTGTAGGCGGCGATGGTGTCGTAGGCGGCCTCGTCCTCCAGCGGGTTGCCCCACTCGGGCCACTCCGGCGGAGTCAGGGGCAGGGTGGTGTCGCTCATGGTGTTGAGCACATCGACGAAGGGCACGGCGGCAATGACGCCGGCCCACAGGTCGGGCCGCAGGTTGGCGATGGCGCCCATCAGCATGCCGCCGGCCGAGCCGCCATAGGCCACCATCTTCCCGGCCTTGCCGTAGCCCTCGGCGGACAGGTGCTCGGCGCAGGCGATGAAGTCGGTGAAGCTGTTGGGCTTCTTTTCCTTGCGGCCGTCCAGGAACCAGCCCCAGCCCTTGTCGGAGCCGCCGCGCACATGGGCCGTGGCCCAGATCCAGCCCCGGTCCACCAGGCTGAGATTGCGGATCGAGAAGCTGGGCTCCATGGCGTGGCCATAGGCGCCGTAGCCGTAGAGCAGCAGGGGCGCCGAGCCGTCCAGCGGCGTGTCCTTCAGCATCAGGACGGTGATCGGAACCTCGGCCCCATCGGCCGCCTTGGCCATCAGGCGGCGCGCGACGTACTTCGCCGGATCGTGACCGGAGGGGATCTCCTGGGTCTTGCGCAGGGTCCGCTCGCGGCTGGCCATGTCGTAGTCGAACCACTGCCGCGGCGTGGTGGGCGACTGGTAAATGAAGCGGGTGACCGTGGTGTCGTACTCGTAGCCGCCGCTCAGCGAGAGCGCGCAGGCCTCCTCGTCGAAGACGATCTCATGCTCGCCGCCGCCCCGCGCCATGACCACGATCCGGTCGTTGGCGTTCACCCGCTCCAGCCGCACCAGATGATCGGCATAGGCCGCGAAGCCGGTGACGTAATGGCCGGGCTGATGGGGGACGAAGTCCGTCCAGGTAGACTTTGCGGGGATCTCGGCGGTGCTGGTGACCAGCTTGAAGTCCACCGCCCCGTCATCGTTGGTGCGGATCACCCAGCGGTCGGTCCAGTGGTCCAGCTCGTACTTCACCCCCACCCGGCGCGGCTCGGCGACGAAGGGCGGGCGGGTCGGATCGCTGGCCGGGATCAGCCAGATCTCGGTGGTCTCCTGGTTGCCGACGTGGACCACGATGTGGCTGTCGTCGGAGGTGGTCCCGACCCCCAGGAACATGCCGTCGTCGGCCTCCTCATAGACCGGGACGTCCTCGCCGCCGCGCGCCGGGCGGCGGTAGACCTTGGAGGGCCGGGCGTTCTCGTCGCGCCAGATCCAGAACAGCCACTGGCTGTCGGGGGAGAAGCTGAAGTCGCCATAGGCGCTCTCGATCTCGAAGGCCAAGGTCTCGCCGGTGGCCAGGTCCTTGACGCGGATCGTGTAGTATTCCGACCCCTGCTCGTCGGCCGCCCAGGCGTAGAGCCGGTGGTCAGGGCTGTGGTGGGCCGCGCCGACCTGGAAGAAGGCCTTGCCCTTGGACAGCGCCTCCTCGTCCAGAAGCACGACCTCGCCGTCGCTGCGGCCGCGCGGACGGCGGCCGTGGACCGGATGCTCGGCCCCGATCTCGTAGCGGACATAGTAGTCCCAGGCGCCGTCCGAGGCCGGGACCGACGAATCGTCCTCCTTGATCCGCCCCTTCATCTCGGCGAACAGCGCCTCCTG
>JAZKFM010000255.1:0-1809 GCA_040386415.1 Pseudomonadota bacterium | reverse complement strand
CGCATCGTCGACCCGGCCAGCGGCTGGGACGGCCCGGGCGCCCTGCTGGTCCGCGACGGCAAGATCGCCGACGCCAGCCATGGCGGTGATCTGGGGAGCCTGTCGCCGGACATCGAGATCATCGACGCCCGCGGCGCCATGCTGGCGCCGGGTCTGGTGGACCTGCGGGTCAAGACCGGCGAGCCGGGTTCGGAGACCAAGGAGACCCTGAAGTCGGCGGGGCTGGCGGCGGCGGCCGGCGGGGTGACCTCCATCGTGCTGCAGCCCGACACCGATCCGGTGATCGACGAGGCCTCGGTGGTGGATTTCATCCTGCGCCGGACGCGGGACATCGAGCTGGTCCACGTCTATCCGGCCGGGGCGGCCACCAAGGGGGCGCGGGGCGAGCGGATGGCCGAGATCGGCCTGATGGCCGAGGCCGGCTGCGTCTATGTCACCGACGCCGACCGGCCGATCGTGGACTCCAAGGTCCTGCGCCGGGTGCTGGCCTACGCCAAGAGCTTCGGGGTGCTGGTGGCCCATCGTCCGGCCGATCCGTGGCTGAGCGCGGGCGCCGCGGCCACCGAGGGCGAGTTCGCCGGCCGCATGGGCCTGCCCAGCGTTCCCACCTTCGCCGAGAAGATCATGCTGGAGCGCGACCTGGCGCTCGTCGAGATGACCGGGGCGCCGTTCCTGGTGGACCAGGTGACCACCGCTTGCGCCCTGGAGACCCTGGCGCGGGGCAAGGCCCGGGGCCTGCCGATCACGGCGACCACCTCGATCAACCACCTGTCGTTCAACGAGATCGACATCGGCGACTACCGCACCTTCATGAAGTTCGACCCCCCGGTGCGCAGCGAGGACGACCGCCAGGCGGTGATCGAGGCCCTGGCGACGGGGCTGATCGACATCGTGGTCTCGGCCCATGCGCCCGCGCCGGCCGAGGACAAGCGCCTGCCCTATGATGAGGCGGCGCCCGGCGCCATCGGCCTGCAGACCCTGCTGCCGGCCCTGCTGGCCTTCCACCACGAGGGGCGCATCCCGCTGATCGACCTGATGGCGGCGGTGACCAGCCGGCCGGCCAGGCTGCTGGGGCTGAACGCCGGGACGCTGTCCAAGGGCGCGCCGGCGGACCTGGTGCTGTGCGACCTGAACGCCCCCATCGTCATCGACGCCGACAAGCTACGCTCGAAGTCCAAGAACTCGCCCTTCGACGGGCGTCGGCTGCAGGGCGAGATCCGCATGACGCTCGTGGACGGGCGGGTGGTCTACCGGGTCTGAGGTTGTCGGAAGGCGCGCGCCGACCTAGGTTCGACGCGAAACTTAGCCAATTGGCGATATGACGAACGCACTCGCCTTCAAGGCCCTGGGCAATGACCGCCGGCTGCAGATTCTGGCCTGGCTGAAGGACCCGCGCGCCAACTTCCCGCCGCAGGTGGACGGGGACCTGGTGGAGGACGGAGTCTGCGGCGTGCGGATCGCCGAGAAGCTGGGGGTCAGCCAGCCGACGCTTTCGGAGCACATGCGGGTCCTGACCCAGGCGGGGCTGGTGACGCCGAGGCGTATCAAGCAGTGGACCTTCTACCGGCGGGACGAGGCGGCGCTGGCCGCCCTGACCGCCGCACTGGCGCAAGAGGTCTGAGCCGTGCGCCGGGTGGTGATGGTCTCGGGGGCGCCCGGCGCGGGCAAGTCGACCTTGGCAGGGCCGCTCGCCGAGGCGCTGGCCCTGCCCCTGCTGTCGAAGGACGTGATCAAGGAGCGGCTGGCCGACGTGTTGGGCCAGAGGGCCGAGCCGGAGGTCTGGACCAAGGCCCTGGGCAGCGCCTCCAT
>JAZKFM010000254.1:9470-22109 GCA_040386415.1 Pseudomonadota bacterium | reverse complement strand
CCACAGCGACGCGGGTGGGTCGGGCGACGATGCGGCTGGAGCCGTAGCCGACGGTCTCACCGGCCTGGATGTTGCGGATGTCGAGGATGGGGGCTTCCAGAGTCGCCACCGCCTTCAGGCGCGGATCGGGACGCTCCTCGGGGCCGCCGCCATAGAGGCTGACACCGGGGCGGACCATGTCGAAGCGGTAGTCTTCGCCCAGGAAGATGCCGGCCGAGGCCGCGAAGCTGGCCCGGGCGTCCGGGAACAGCTTGCGCGCGGCGGCGAAGCGTTCGAGCTGGCGCCCATTGCGCGGATCGCGGGGCTCGGGCGCGGAGCCCAGGTGGCTCATCACCAGTCCGATGTCGAGATGGGCCAGGCGGTCGCCGGACTGGGCCAGGGCCACGGCCTGATCGGGGGTGATCCCCTGGCGGTTCATGCCGGTGTCGATGTGCAGGGCGACAGGCAGGGTGCGGCCCAGGGTGGAGGCGAAGCTGCCGGCGGCCTCGACCTGCGGCACGCTGGTGAGCGCCGGGGTCAGGTCGGCGGCGACCAGCCGCGGGCCCGTGCCGCCGGTCATGCCGTCCAGCACATAGATGACGGCGGGGCGCTCGGGGCCCAGGGCCGCGCGCAGGGCCTCGCCCTCGGTCAGGCGGGCGACGAAGAAGCTGCGGGCGCCCTCCGCCCACAGCCGGCGGCAGACGGGGCCGGCGCCCAGGCCATAGCCGTCGCCCTTGACCACCGGCGCGGCCTCGGCGCCCGGCGCCTGATCGCGCAGGACCGCGTAGTTGTGAGCCAGGGCGTCGAGGTCGACCGTCAGGCGCGCGGAGGAGGGGAGAGCCATTGGCGCTCCCTTAGAGACTCGGCGCGGCAAGGGAAAGCCGGTTCAATCGCGAGGGTCAGTCGCGGCTGTGCGGGTCGTAGCGGCTGGGGTCGCGGGCCAGGTTGCCGAACTTGGTGAGGTCGGAGTTGAAGGCCAGTTTGACGGTGCCGATGGGGCCGTGACGCTGCTTGCCGATGATCACCTCGGCCTGGCCGGCCACCTGGTCCATCTGGTCCTGCCAGGTGAGGTGCTCGGGGGTGCCTTCGCGGGGCTCGGTGCGGGAGAGGTAGTATTCCTCCCGATAGATGAACATCACGCAGTCGGCGTCCTGCTCGATGGAGCCGGATTCGCGCAGGTCGGAGAGCTGGGGCTTCTTGTCCTCGCGGTTCTCCACCTGGCGGGAAAGCTGGGCGAGCGCGATCACCGGGACGGAGAGCTCCTTGGCCAGGGTCTTGAGGCCCTGGGTGATGGCGCTGACCTCCTGCACCCGGTTGTCCACCTTGCCGCCGGGGCCGATGGTCACGAGCTGGAGGTAGTCCACGACGATGAGGTCGAGGCCGACCATGCGCTTGAGGCGGCGGGCGCGGGCGGCCAGCTTGGCCATGGTGATGCCGCCGGTGTCGTCGATGTAGAGCGGCGCGTCCTGGATCTCCAGGGCGGCGTCGCGCACCCGGCCGAACTCGACGGCGTCGATCTCGCCCTTGCGCAGCCGGTCGCCGGACACGCCCGAGACCTCGGCCAGCATCCGCATGGCCAGCTGGTCGGCGGACATTTCAAGCTGGAAGAAGGCCACGACGCCGCCCGAGACGGTCTTCTTGCTGCCGTCGGGCTGGGGCTCCCAGGCGTAGTTGCGGGCCACGTGGAAGGCGATGTTCACGGCCAGCGCGCTCTTCCCCATCGAGGGGCGAGCGGCCAGGATCAGCAGGTCGGAGGGGTGCAGGCCGCCGAGCTTGGCGTCCAGGTCGATGAGGCCGGTGGAGAGGCCGGCCAGACCGCCGTCGCGGCTGTGGGCCTCGGCGGCCATGGTGACGGCGCCGTGCAGGGCCTGGGACAGCGGGATGAAGCCCTGGCTGGTCCCGCCGCTCTCGGCCAGTTGATAGAGCTGCTGTTCGGCCGCCTCGATCTGGTCGCGGGCCGAGGTCTCCTCGTCGGGCGCCGTGGCGGTGGTGGCGATGTCGCCGCCGATGCGGATCAGGTCGCGGCGCAGGGCCAGGTCATAGATGGCGCGGGAATAGTCGGGCGCGTTGGCGGCCGGCGGGGCGCGGTCCACCAGGTCGGCCAGGTAGCGGATGCCCCCCAGTTCCTCGAAGGCCGGGTCGCGGCCAAACTGCTCGGCCAGCAGGATCGGCTCGGCCAGCTGCCCCTTGCGGACGTGGGTCTCGATGGCCGCGTAGAGGCGGGCGTGGAAGGGCTCGTAGAAGTGGCGGGCCTGGAGATAGTCGCCGATGCGCTCGAAGGTGGCGTTGTCGTACAGCACAGCCCCCAGCAGAGCCTGTTCGGCCTCGATATTGGCCGGAGCGTGGGGGATCGCCGTGTCGTTGTGGGCGGGACGAAGGTCGAGTGCGGGGACGAGGGCCATGGGTTACCGATAGCTTAACGACCAGCCCCAGGCAGTGTGACCAGATGGCCTACGCACAGGAAATCCGGCCCCTGTGGATGACCTCAGTCTGGGTAGGGCTGGTGGGGTGAGCCTAGCCGATCGGCGCGCGGGATTCAGCGCCGTTCTGGGGGGCTGCGACCGAGTTTGTCGCACACAAAAGGAAACGGCGCGGAACCGAAGTTCCGCGCCGTCGCCAGACCGGTAGAGGTCGGGAGGCTTAGCTCTCGACGTAGTCGCCTTCGTGCGAACCGGCGCCGCCGGCCAGCATGTCCTGGGCGGCTTCCTCGGCCGCGACGCGATCTTCCTCGAACTGCGAGTTGATCACGTCCTCGCCGCGGGCTTGGCGCTCGGCCTCGTCCTGGCTGCGGGCGATGTTCAGGGTCACGGTGACGATGACTTCAGCGTGCAGGACGACCTTCACCGGGTGGAGACCCAGGGTCTTGATCGGCTTGTCGAGGGCCACCATCGAGCGTTCCAGCTTGCCGCCGGCCGCGTTGACGATGTCGGCGACGTCACGGCCGGAGACCGAACCGTAGAGCTGGCCGCTTTCGCCCGCCTGACGGATCAGGATGTAGGACGTGCCGTCCAGGTTCTCACCGGTCTTGCCGGCTTGTTCCTTGGCCTTCTGGTTGCGAGCCTCGATGTCGGCGCGCTGGCCTTCGAAGACCTTCAGATTGGCGGCGTTGGCGCGGAGCGCCTTGTGACGGGGCAGGAGGAAGTTGCGCGCGTAGCCGTCCTTGACGGTGACCACATCGCCCAGGACGCCCTTGCCTTCGACGCGTTCGAGCAGAATGACTTTCATGTGCCTGTCTCCCTACTTCACGACGTAGGGGAGGAGGGCGAGGAAGCGGGCGCGCTTGATGGCCTTGGCCAGTTCGCGTTGCTTCTTGGCCGACACCGCGGTGATGCGCGAGGGCACGATCTTGCCGCGTTCCGAGACGTAACGCTGCAGCAGCTTGACGTCCTTGTAGTCGATCTTCGGCGCGCCGGCGCCCGAGAACGGGCAGACCTTGCGGCGACGGAAGAAGGGGCGGCGCTGGCCACCGGCGGCAGGCGCGCCGGCGGTGGTGGCTTCGGAGGTTTCGTCGGTCATGTGATGATCCTCCCTTTCTTAAGCTTGGAAGCTGTCTTCGCGGCGCGGTTCGCGCTCACGATCGCGGTCGCGACGGGCCAGGACCGGCGAGAGCTCCAGGTCGAGCTCCTCGACGCGGACCGTCAGGTGGCGCAGCACGTCTTCATTGAGAGACAGCTGGCGCTCCATTTCCTTCACCGCCGGCGCCGGGGCGTCGATGGAGATCAGGGAATAGTGGCCCTTGCGGTTCTTCTTGATGCGATAGGTCAGGTTGCGAAGGCCCCAGTACTCGATCTTCGCGACCACGCCGCCACCCTCTTCGATGAGGGCCTTGATCTGGTCATTGAGGGCTTCGGCTTGTTGCGGCGAGATATCCTGCCGCGAAATAACGACGTGCTCGTAGAGCGCCATGTTTTCCTTCTTCCGTTGTGGAGGCGGCGCGTTCGCCGGCGGAAGCCCGGCGAAAACGATGGATCTCAATGCGGCGCGCGGGAGGTTCCCGCGCCTTTTACGTTCCGACTTGAGACCGCCGTCCGTGAAGAGGCGGGCTGATACGGGAAAAGCGGTTGTTTCGCAAGCTTTTCCCGTCCTGGCCTGCTGAGCCCTACTTCTTCTTCTGCTTGGCCTTCCAGGCCTTGAGGGCGCCCATGGTCTGGGTGACGTGGTCGTCGGCGGCCATGTTGTCGTAGGCCAGCAGCACCGTGCCGTCCGGGGCGATGACGTAGGAGGTGCGGGACGACATATCCACCGGCGCCTTGATGCCGGCCATCTTCATCGGCGCATCATAGGTCTTGGCGATCTTCGCGCCCGGATCGGCGGCGACGGGGAACTTGCCGCCGCAGGTCTTGGTGTCGGCGGAGAACTCGGCCAGCCGTTCGACCTTGCCGGCGGTGACGCCGATCAGGGTCGCACCCTGGGCTTTGAAGTCGTCGGCCGCCTCGGAGAACAGGTGGGCCTCTAGGTTGCAGCCGCCGGTATAGGCCGAGGGGAAGAAGTACATCACCACGGGGCCCTTCTTGCGGGCGGCGGCCATGTCGAAGGTGAAGGGCTTGCCCGCGAGGAAGGCCTGGGCCTTGAAGTCAGGCGCCTTGGAGCCCACGGCGAGGTCGGCGAGGGCGGGCGTGGCGGCGGTGACCGCGGCCAGGGCGGCGAGAGCGAACAGGCGTTTCATGGGGCGTTTCTCCGAGGTTCGGTGATCATACGAACTGGACGGCGCTTTGTCTTCGCAGCATAGCGAGACAATGACACCGACGCTGCCCGCCCGCCCCGACCAGATCCTGGCCGACGCCAAGTTTCCCGAGCTGCCCAATCACTACCGGGGCAAGGTGCGCGACACCTACGACCTGGGTGACGGAAGGATCGTGATCATCTCCAGCGACCGGCTCTCGGCCTTCGACTCCATCCTGGCGGTGATCCCCTACAAGGGGCAGGTCCTGACCCAGACGGCGCGGTTCTGGTTCGACGCCACGGCCGACATCTGCCCCAACCACGTCCTGGCCTATCCCGACCCCAATGTGGTGGTGGGGACGCGGCTGGACATCCTGCCGGTGGAGGTCGTGGTGCGCGGCTATCTGGCCGGGACCACCGGCACCTCGATCCTGACGCTCTACAAGAAGGGCGAGCGGGAGATGTACGGCCACCGGCTGCCCGACGGCCTGGCCGACAACCAGAAACTGCCGGCCCCCATCATCACGCCGACCTCCAAGGCCAATGACGGCGACCACGACGCGCCCCTGACGCCGGCCGAAATCGTCGAGCAGGGCCTGCTGAGCGCCCTGCAGTGGGAGACGCTGAGCAAGTACGCCCTGGCGCTGTTCGCCCGCGGGCAGGAGATGGCGGCGGCCCGCGGCCTGATCCTGGTGGACACCAAGTACGAGTTCGGCGTCGACTCAAACGGCCAGATCATCCTGGCCGACGAGATCCACACCCCGGACTCCAGCCGCTACTGGTTCGCCAAGACCTATGCGGAGAAGTTCGCCAAGGGTGAGCGGCCCGACAGCTTCGACAAGGACTTCGTGCGGTCCTGGGTGGCCGCCCGCTGCGACCCATACAAAGACCCGATCCCGGAAATCCCGGCCGAGATGATCGATGAGACGGCGCGGGTCTATATCCGGGCCTTCGAGACCATCACCGGCCAGACCTTCGAGGTCGACGCGGGCGAGGAGCCGATCCTGGCGCGCATCCGCAGGAACCTTGCGGTCTACACCCCGGCCTAGAAAAACTGGAAGAACGTGGGGTCGCATGGCCGGACGGAATCCGTCATGGTCCCGCCCCATGCAAAACGAACCTTTTTTCAAAAGGGACGGTCAATTTTACGTCCCGCAACCGTCCTGCCGTGGCCCCTGGAATCCTCAGTCCCTGCACGGGCGCGTCATCGTCGGCCTGCTCGGCTTCGAGATCGAGGCCAAGCACGGCAGCCCTGATTTCATGCCGGCCCGCCTGACGGTGGACATGTACCGGCTACCGGGCTTCGACCCCATCGAGGTCAAGACCACGGTGGTCCGCGACGGCAACCGCATCCGGGTCGTCGACGCCGAGTTTATCTCGGGCGGGGTCAGCATGGCGCGGGCCTCGGTGCAGTTCCTGAAGCGCACCGAGAACTCACCGGGCGAGTCCTGGCATCGTCCCGACTGGGACGTTCCCAAGCCCGCCGACCTGGAGCCGCCCACCGATGGGCGCCAGGGCATGGGCGGCATGTGGGCCATGCGGCCGATCACCGGCGGCTTTGGCCAGCCGGGCCCGCGCAAGACCTGGATGAGCGAGGTCCGCGAGATGGTGGACGGCGCGCCGCTGACACCGTTCCAGCGGGTGTCCCTGGCGGCGGACTTCTCCAGCCCCTTCGCCAATTCCAGCACCGAGGGGCTGGGCTATATCAACTCCGACGTGACGGTCTATCTGCACCGCCTGCCGGCCACCGAGTGGATCGGGTTCGAGGTCGCCGACCACCACGCCACCGACGGCGTGGCGATCGGCGAATGCTGGCTCTATGACGAGCAGGGGCCGATCGGACAGGCGTCCTGCGCGGCCCTGGCCCAGCGCCGGCTCACCCCTGGGGCGCCGCCGCCGGCGAAGGCGAAGCAGGAGCCGCTGGCTCCGGCGTCACAGCCGGCGCCGCGGGGGTCGCAGGTGCGGCCTCGACGGGCGGCGTCTCGACCTTCGGGACGGGCGCTGTCGTCCGGCGCGCGCTGAGGATCCTGACCGGGGGCTTGAGCATCTCGCCCTTCATGACGCCGACCCCGGCATTGGGGTCGCGCGGCTTGACGAGGATCTTGCGCACCACGTCCATGCCCTCGACCACATAGCCGAAGGCGGCGAAGCCCAGGTTGTCGCCCTTGGCCTTGGGGTTGGCGTCCAGATAGGTGTTGTCGCCGATACAGATGAAGAAGTCCGAGGTGGCGCTGCCCGGGGCGAAGCGGCCCATGGAGATGGCGCCGTCGGTATGGGAGAGGCCGGTCCTGGTGGTCGGCTCATGGCCGATGGGCTTCATCACCTTGGCCGGGTCGTTCTGCAGGCCGCCCTGGATCGAGCCGTAGTCGTCGGCCGTGTAGCCCTTGGGCCGCGAGGCCCGGTAGAAGGTCGCCCCGTCGTAGCGCTTGGTGTCGGTGTAGCGCAGGAAGTTGGCCACGGTGATCGGGGCCTTGGCCTGGTTCAGGGCCAGGACGATGGCGCCCACCGGGGTGGTGAGCTTCACATGGACCAGGCCGGTCGCGGCCAGGGCAGGGGAGGCGGCGAGCGCGCCGGCCCCGGCCAGGAAGGTTCTGCGTTGCAGGATCATCCGATCCGACTCCCCATGCCGCCGTCCACGGGCAGGATCGCCCCGGTGATGAAGCCGGCCTCGTCGGAGGCCAGGAACAGGGCCGCATAGGCGGTGTCCCAGGCGTTGCCCATCTTGCCGCCCAGCGGAACCCGCGCGTTTCGGGCGGCGCGCACGGCCTCCTGCTCCTGGCCGCTGGCCTGGGCGATGCCGGCCACGGCCATGGGGGTGTCCATGAGGCCCGGCATGATGGCGTTGCAGCGGACGCCCTTGCCAGCGTTGGACTGGGCGACGCTGGTGGTCAGGCGGTTCACGGCGGCCTTGGAGACCTCGTAGGCCACCTGATTGCCCCCGGCGATCCCGGCCAGGGATGAGATGTTGACGATGGCCCCGCCCCCCTGGTCGCGCATGGTGGGGATGGCGGCCTTGATGGTCAGCCACATGCCCTTGAGGTTCACCGACAGGATCCGGTCGAAGGCGGCCTCCTCGACCCGGTGGGCCGGGCCGTCGCCGCCGCCGATGCCGACATTGTTCACCAGGATGTCGATGCGGCCCAGGCGGTCCTTGCCGGCCTCGATCATGGCGGCGACGTCGTCGGCCTTGGTCACATTGGCGGTGAAGGCGCTGGCCTGGCCGCCCTCGGCCACGATCATGGCGGCGGTCTCCTCGGCGCGCTCGGCGACGCGGTCGACGCACAGGACGTGGGCGCCCTCGCGGGCGAACAGGATCGACATGGCGCGGCCATTGCCGATGGTCTCGCCCGGCGTCTGGCCGGCGCCGACGATGATGGCGGTCTTGCCCTTCAGGCGGTCGGCCATGCTCAGAACCCCTTCAGGTCGGGGTCAAGGGTCTGGCCCTCATCGAGCTGCACCCCGAAGGAGTTCAGGATCATCGAGACCTGGGTGTACTGGCCGGCGGTGAACACCACGTCCATGCATTGCTTGTCGCTGAAGTGGGCCTTGAGCTGGGCCCAGGTGGCGTTGGTGATGAACTGGTCGTGGTGCAGTTCGTCGGAGGCCCTCAGCAGCGCCTGGTCGGCGGCGCTCCAGCCGGGGGCCTCGGCGCCGCCCTTGATCGCCTCGCACTCCTGTGCGGTCAGGCCCTCGCGCTTGCCGATGGGCACGTGCTGGGTCCACTCGTAGCCCGACTTGCAGAGATAGCCGATGCGCAGGATGACGATCTCCCGCTCGCGGCCCGGCAGGTCATTGCGGCGCGAGAGGATGTAGTTGCCCCAGGCCAGGAAGCCCTTGGCCGCCTTGGGAGCGTTGACCATGGTCCGGAAGATGTTGAGCACCCGACCCGTGGCCACCATGGGGGCCAGGACCTCGGTCTGGGCTTCGTCGAGCTTGCCGAGGTCGACGGGTTGGATCCGGGGTTGGGTCAGGCGCATGCAGGTTCCTCCGCGACGCCTTACGCGGCGTCATTGCGGGCATCTTACCGGAGGGCCCGCGCGGCCTGTCAAACGAATGTTCGGAGAAGGCTAGCCGAGCCCCGAGCGCATCAGGAAGGGGATCATCTGCAGGATGAGCAGGATTCCGAAGCCGATGAGCAGGGCGCGTCCGAACCACTTGCGGCGATGGGCGGCCTTGAGTTCCTCAGGCGTGGGCTCGGGTTGGTCGGTCATAGGGCGCGGCCTATCACGCCCATGTCATCGCCCGCAACGGAGCAGGCAGCGGATTGTCTGGTCTATGCCTGGGGAAAGGCGCATGATGTCTGCGTCGATCTCTGCCGCGCAACGCTCTTAAGCCCTCTCGCTCAGCGCGCGGAACTTTCGAAGCCGACCCTCTCAGACCTCGATGGCCCGCCGGGCTCTTCCGGCGAGCCTACGCATTTCTCGGAGGCTGTCATGGCGACCGGTACTGTCAAATGGTTCAATTCCACCAAGGGCTTCGGCTTCATCCAGCCGGCTGACGGCGGCAAGGACGTCTTCGTCCACATCTCCGCCGTCGAACGTTCGGACCTCAACGGTCTCAACGAAGGCGACACGGTTTCCTACGAAATGGAGCGCGACCAGCGCTCCGGCAAGGAAAGCGCCGTCAATCTGAAGTCGGCCTAAGACGATAAGGGGCCGGCGCGATCCTCGCGCCGGCCCCGGTCTTTTTGCGCGGCGTTCGCGCTGACGGGAGCTGCCCATGTCCATGGCCGATCTGATCCCCACGCTCGACGACGAAGGCCTCGCGAACCTGCGCGCCAACGCCCAGCGGCTCGAAACCTCGGATGTCGCTCGCCAGGCCGAGCAGGCCGCCGCCCTGCTGCCCCTGATCGACGCCGAGCTGGCCGAGCGCCTGTCGCGCGTTCCGCCCAAGGCTCCGCCGAAGCCGCGCGCCAAGAAGGTCGTCGCCCTCGCCGAAGCGGATGACGACGACGACGACGAGTCCGCCGACGACTAGGCGCACCCTGGGGTGGCGCCGTGCTGAGGTTGCGCAACCCTGAGCGTTGAATTCGCTCACGAAACCCGCCCCCGGCGGTCTATGGTTAAACCTTCTTCAATCCGCGCCGCCTACTTCTTGGGCATGTGCCTCGACTCGCCCTCCGATCCCATGCCGCGTTCAAGCCTGATCTTCGCGGGTCTGATCGCCTTGATCGGGGTCGCCGCGGCCACTCTGCTCGGCGCCCGACCGCTGGATCCTCGAGAGGCCGCCGGCGTCTTCCCGCCCTGGTGGGGCCGCGAGGCCGCCCTGGTGGCCGCTTCGCAAGCCGGCTCCATCCTGGCCGTTGGCGCCTTGCCGTGCATCGTCATCATCCGCTCCGACCAGGGCGTGGCGTCCGCCCGCCTGCGCGAGGCCGGAGCGCTCTTTTCCATCGATCCGGGGCGTGTCGCCCCCTGCAGCCTCTAGGAGAAACGCCATGTTCCAATCCATCGAGGAACAGCGGAGGTTCGCGGACCGCATTATCGTCGGCGCGCTGTGGGCGCTGGCGCCTGTCACCCTGATCGCGGCCCTGCTGATCAAGGCCCCCTGGCTAGGGTTCGGGCTGGCCTCGGCGGGTCTGGCGGGCGCGGTGACCGTCTTCTGGAAGCTGAACCCGCAAGGCGTGCGGATCGCCGCATCGGCGGCCCTGATGGGCTCAGTCTCTCTGCTGGTGGCGGCCTTCGCCGGACAGCAGTGGCAGATCGACATGCACATGGCCTATTTCGCGGCCCTGGCCGCCCTGATCGTCTATTGCGACTGGCGCGCCATCGCGGCCGGCGCGGTCGTTGTGGCGCTGCACCACCTGCTGCTGAGCTTCGTCCTGCCCGCCGCTGTGTTTCCTGGCGGCGGAGACCTGGGCCGGGTGGTGGTGCACGCCGTCATCCTGATCGTCGAGGCCGTCGTCCTGATGTGGGCGGCGTCCAACATCTCCTCCATGTTCGCCCGCTCGGGCGCGTCCCTGGCGCAGGCCGCCGCGGCCAGGGCCGAGGCTGAGGCCGCAATGCGCGCCGCGGAGGGCGCACGCGTGTCGGAGAATGCCGCGGCCCACGACCGTGAGACCTTGCAGCGCACCGTGGAGAACGAGAGCACCCAGGTGGTGGACGGTCTGGCGCGTGGACTGAAGCAGCTCTCCGACGGCGACCTGACCGCACGGCTGCAACAGGCCTTCCCGCCCAAGTACGAGACCCTGCGCACCGACTTCAACGGCGCGGCTGAGCGCCTGGAGCAGACCTTGGCCGGCATCGTCCAATCGGCCCGCACCATTCGCAGCGGGGCGTCTGAGATCGCCTCGGCCGCCGACGACCTGTCGCGCCGCACCGAGCAGCAGGCGGCCGGCCTGGAGGAGACCGCGGCCGCGCTGGACGAGATCACCGCCACGGTTCGCAAGACCGCCACCGGCGCCAAGGCGGCGGCCGACGTGGTGTTGGCCGCCCGTGGTGACGCCCAGACCAGCGGCGAGGTCGTCAATCAGGCGGTGACGGCCATGAGCGAGATCGAGAAGTCGGCCCAGGAGATCAGCCAGATCATCGGCGTCATCGACGAGATCGCCTTCCAGACCAACCTCCTGGCCCTAAACGCCGGGGTCGAGGCCGCGCGAGCGGGCGAGGCCGGTCGCGGCTTCGCAGTTGTGGCGTCGGAGGTTCGGGCCCTGGCCCAGCGTTCGGCTGAGGCCGCCCGCGAGATCAAGGCGCTGATCAGCGCCTCGAGCCAGCAGGTGGGCTCAGGCGTCCATCTGGTGGGTCAGACCGGCGAGGCCCTGCAGAGGATCGTCGGCCGGGTCACGGAGATCGACACCCTGGTGGGTGAGATCGCCGCCAGCGCCCAGGAGCAGTCCATCGGTCTGGCCCAGGTCAACAGCGCCGTGAACGAGATGGACCAGGTCACCCAGCAGAACGCCGCGATGGTGGAGCAGTCCACGGCCGCCAGCCACGGCCTCGCCAACGAGGCCCAGACCCTAGCCGAATCCGCCGCCAAGTTCCGCATCAGCGACGCGCCGGCTGGAAGGCCGGTGCGCCGAGCCGCCTAGCGATTGGCTAGGCGGCGAAGATCCAGCCGCCGGTGAGGCTGGCGGTCTGGATGTTCTGGAGCACCATCTGGGCGCCGCCGGTCATGGAGATCACCGTGTCGGCGCCCAGCTGGGTCACCGTATAGACCGTGCCCACGTCGACCTGGACGCGGTCGCCCGCCGCCAGGCTGAAGTCCGTCACCCGGTCGAGGCCGGCCGCGCCCCAGGTGTGGAAGATGTCGGCGCCAGCCCCGCCGCTGACGGTGTCGTCGCCGAGATCGCCGGACATCCAGTCGTCGCCCGCGCCGCCGGCGATGCTGTCCGAGCCCTGGCCGCCGCGGACCCAGTCGCGGCCGTCGCCGCCGTCCTGGGTGTCGTCGCCAAGGTTGCCATAGACCACGTCGTCCCCGGCGTCGCCGAACAGGCGGTCGTGGGCCTGGCCGCCGACCACCCAGTCGGGACCTTCGCCGCCCCGGGCGGTGTCGTCGCCCTGGTTGCCGTTGATGTCGTCGAAGCCCGCGCCGCCGATCAGGCTGTCGTCGCCGGAATCGCCGCGCAGGTAGTCGTCGGCCGCGCCGCCATCGACGGTGTCGGCGCCCGGTCCGGCGGCGATGTTGTTGGCGGCGCTGTTGCCGTTGATCTGGTCGGATCCAGAGCCGCCGATGGCGTTCTCGATCACCGCGCCCACGGCCACGGCCACGTTGCCGGTCAGGCCGCCGACGTTGGAGAAGTAGCCGGCCCGCAGGTCGATGATCTGGTTCTGGCCGAAGCCGGAGAAGTCGAAGCTGTCCTTGCCGCCGGCGTCCCAGACCGCGAACACCATGCGGCTGCTGCCGGAGGTCGCCTCGAACCAGGGCCGCGCAGCGTTGGAGTTGAAGCCGTAGGTGGTGTCGCCGGTGCGGGTGGCGGTGTTGGCTCCGTACTCCAGCTGGGCCGCGGCGATGTCGTCCAGCATGGGGGCGGCGGAATAGACGCCGCCGAAATAGCCCCCCGTG
>JAZKFM010000254.1:2920-9460 GCA_040386415.1 Pseudomonadota bacterium | reverse complement strand
TGCTCTCGCTGAAATAGCTCATCACCGTGTACTGCCGGCTGTCCTCGGCATAGTCGGCGCTGGCGCTGTAGGTGGGGGAGGCCTCGTCGCTGGCGTCGTACGCGCTGGGGTGGCTGAGGCCGATGGCGTGGCCGAGTTCGTGGACCAGGACTGAACCGCCATAGTTTCCGATGGTGGGGTTCACGTTGTAGTTGGACCCGCTGTAGACCCAGACATCGCCCGCCGCCGAGGAGAAGTCGGTCCGGCCGGGATAGTAGCTGAACGCCGAGGCCCCATCGACGCCGTCGGCATAGTTGGCGAACAGGATGCTGGCGGAATTACTGTAGGCGGCCTCGCCGCTGGCGCCCGCGCCCACCCGCACGAAGGTGATGTTGGCGACGTCGGACCAGCCCTTCAGGATCTGTTCGGTGGCGTTGATCTGGGTGGTGTTGAACCGGCTGAAGCCCGTGGCGTCGTCGGGCATGGTGTTGGGGGCGTCGGCGCGGAAGGCGTAGGAGACGGTGAAGCCCACGCCCAGCGCATGGGACCAGCCTGGCTCGCCGCCCACCAGGCGGTTGGCGGCCTCGGCCACCGTGAAGCTTTCCTTCCCCCCCGAGGTCGCTCCGCGGGCGTCTGCGGACTGGAAAGCCTGGGGCGCGGTGTCGGCGTCCGTCAGGCTCGCGAAGGCGGACGGATCACCAGAGACGGTCAGGGCCATTGTAAGCTCACCATACGACACGCCCCTCAGCGTCCGACTCTCGTAGGGCGCGAGCGGAATCGCCGCAACAGGGAACGGCGGGTTGCGACCTTTTTCCGCAGGTTCAGAGGCTTAGCTGTAAGACTTTGTTATCCAGGCTTGAACTTCGCGCCGTCCTGGATCGAGTATCCGTGTCAATCGTTTCGCCAGCTCTAACCGGCAACGGAGGCGACCATGGCCACGTCGAAACTCGCGCGCTACCAGGAAATGCGGGACTTCGGACAGACGGCGGAGCCCTCCGGCCATGACGCCAAGGTGGTGAAGTCCGAGCGCCTGCGGTTCGTCATCCAGAAGCACGCCGCCACCCGCCTGCACTTCGACCTGCGCCTGGAGCATGAGGGGGTGTTCAAGTCCTGGGCCGTGACCCGCGGCCCCTCGCTGGACCCCGCCGACAAGCGCCTGGCGGTCGAGGTGGAAGACCATCCCCTCGACTATGGCGACTTCGAGGGGACGATCCCCAAGGGCCAGTATGGCGGCGGCACGGTGCAGCTGTGGGACCGGGGCTACTGGGCGCCGGAGCCCGGCATGGAGGATGTCGACAAGGCCCTGAAAAAGGGCGAGCTGAAGTTCGTCATGGAGGGCGGCCGCCTGCACGGCTCGTGGGTGCTGGTGCGCCTGCGGGACGACGCCAGGTCCAAGCGTCACAACTGGCTGCTGATCAAGCACCGCGACGAGGGCGCGGTGGAAGGTGAGGGCGGGGCGCTCGCCGCCGAGGACCGCTCCATCGCCTCGGACCGAACCATGGCCCAGATCGCGGCCGGCGAGGGTAAGGCCGCGCCGCCGTTCATGACCGCGTCGAAGACCGCCGCCGACGCGGTGTGGCAGAGTCACCACAACGCCAACTCCACCGCCGCGGCCTCGCCGAAGATGACCAAGAACCCCGCCAAGCCGGCCAAGGCCGCGAAAACCAAGACCGTCGCGACCCTGCCGGACTTCGTGGCGCCGCAGCTCTGCAAGTCGCTGGAAAAGCCGCCGCAGGGGCCGGGCTGGGCCCACGAGATCAAGTTCGACGGCTACCGGATGCAGCTGCGCACGGAGGCCGGGAAGGCGACCTTGAAGACCCGCAAGGGCCTCGACTGGTCGGCCAAGTTCAAGGCGATCGTCAAGGCCGGCGCAGGCCTGGCCGACAGCATCATCGATGGCGAGGTGGTGGCGTTGGACCACACCGGCGCGCCGGACTTCGCGGCCCTGCAGGCGGCGATCTCAGCGGAAAAGACCGATGACCTGATCTTCTTCGTCTTCGACCTGCTGTTCGTGGACGGCGAGGACCTGCGCACGCTTCCGCTCTCGGAGCGCAAGGAACGGCTGAAGGCCATGCTGGCCAAGCCGCCGGCCAATGTCCGCTATGTCGACCACTTCATCACCGCGGGCGACGCGGTGCTGCAGTCGGCCTGCCGCATGGACCTGGAAGGCATCATCTCCAAGCGGATCGACGCGCCCTATCGCTCTGGTCGCAGCGACACCTGGGCGAAGTCCAAGTGCCGCCAGGGCCACGAGGTGGTGATCGGCGGCTGGACGACGACCGGCGACGCCTTCCGCTCGCTGATCGCCGGGGTCTATCGCGACGGCCAGCTGGCCCATGTCGGCCGGATCGGCACCGGCTTCGGCCGCGACAAGGTCGACAGCCTGATGCCCAGGCTCAAGGCGTTGGAGACCGACAAGAGCCCGTTCAGCGGCAAGGGCGCGCCCAAGAAGGCCGCCGGCGTCCACTGGGTGAAGCCCGAACTGGTGGCCGAGATCGAGTATGCCGGCTTCACCGGAGACGGCTCGATCCGGCAGGCGGCGTTCAAGGGTCTGCGCGCCGACAAGCCGGCCCAGGAGGTGGAGGCCGAGGTCCCGGCGCCGGCCGAGAGCGCGGACCTGGCCGAGCCGACGCCTGCGACGGTGGTTTCCAAGACCGTGTCGCCGAAGGGTTCCTCGGTGGTGATGGGGGTGACCATCTCCAGCGCCGAGAAGCCGCTCTGGCCCGACGCCCTCGACGGCAAGCCGGTCACCAAGTTGGACCTCGCCCGGTACTACGAGACGGTCGCCGATGTGATCCTGCCGCACATCAAGGGCAGGCCCTGTTCCATCATCCGCATGCCGGACGGCATCGCAGGCGGAGAGACCTTCTTCCAGCGCCACGCCTCGCGGGGATCATCGTCCCTCTTCACCGAGGTGGAGGTGTCCGGGGATCACAAGCCCTACCTGCAGATCGATCGTCCCGAGGCCCTGGTGGCCGCGGCCCAGATCGGGGCGGTGGAACTGCACCCCTGGAACTGCGAGCCCTTCAAGCCGGAGGTTCCGGGGCGGCTGGTGTTCGACCTCGATCCCGCGCCGGACGTGGACTTCGACGCCGTGATCGAGGCCGCGCGCGAGGTGCGCGACCGGCTGGAGGCGCTGGGGCTGGTGAGCTTCTGCAAGACCACCGGCGGCAAGGGGCTGCACGTCGTCACCCCGTTGAAGGCCGGAAAGGTGGACTGGCCCACGGCCAAGGCCTTCGCCCGCAATGTGTGCAAGGCCATGGCCCTGGACGCGCCCGACAAGTTCCTGATCACCATGGCCAAGAAGGACCGGGGCGGCCGTATCTTCCTCGACTATCTGCGCAATGACCGCATGTCGACGGCGGTGGCCCCGTTCTCGCCGCGCGGCCGTCCGGGCGCGCCGGTGTCCCTGCCGGTCACCTGGAGCCAGGTGAAGAAGGGCCTCGATCCGGCGAAATACACGATCCGCACCGTGCCGGGTCTGTTGAAGAAGCTGACCGCGTGGGAGGACTATTTCGACAGTGAGCGGCCCCTGGCGCCTGCGATCAAGCGGCTGGGGAAGGTTTGATATGATCCGTCATCCCGGACGCCGATAGGCGATCCGGGACCCAGGTGACTGGGCGCGGCCCCTGGGTCCCGGATCGGCCTGTCGGCCGTCCGGGATGACGTGTTGGATTAGGCCCGCTTTTTCGCTGGCGCGGGCTTGGCGGCGGCCTTCTTGGCGGGCGCCTTGGCCGCAGGCTTGGCCGCAGGCTTCGCCGCGCCCTTCTTGTCTCCGGCCAGGCTGCGGCGCAGGGCTTCCATGAGGTCGATGACCTCCGCGCCCTTGGGCTCCTCGACGGTGACCTTGCGGCCGGCGCCCTTCTCCTTTTCCTTGATCAGGGCGCGCAGGGCTTCCTCGTAGCGGTCCTTGAACTCCGAGGCGTCGAAGTCGCCCTCCTGCTGCTCGATGATCTTGGCGGCGATCTCGATCATGTTCCTGTCGGCCTTCACCTCCGGGATGTCGTCGAAGAAGCTTTCGGGCTTCTTGACCTCGTCGAAGGTGCGCAGGGTGTATGCCACCAGGCCCTTGCCGCGCGGCTCCATGGCCAGCATGCGTTCGCGCTGGTGCATGACGAGGCGGCCCAGCGCGATCTTGCCGGCCTTCTGCATGGCCTCGCGGATGACGGTGAAGGCCTCGACGGCCACCTTGCCGTCCGGGACCAGGAAGTAGGGGTCGTTCCAGTAGAGGCGGTCGATCTCCTCGGCGTCGACGAACTTGTCGATGTCGATGGTCTTGGTGCTCTCCAGCCGGACGCTCTCGATCTCCTCTGGCGTGACCACGACGTAGTGGTCCTTCTCGATCTCGTAGCCCTTGACGATGTCAGAGCGCTCCACCGGCCCGGTCTCCGGGTCGGTGGGGATCATCCGGATGCGGTTGGGGGTGGTCTTGTGCAGCATGTTGAAGGACACGTCGCCGGTCCGGCTGGTGGCGGTGTAGAGGGCCACCGGACAGGAAACGAGCGAGAGCCGAAGGTGCCCCTGCCAGGTTGGACGCGCCGCCATGATACCCTCCACGAAGTTCGAGTCCGTGAACGCATCAGGCGGCGCTGTGTTGCCTAAAGGGCCGAGGTGAAGAAGCCCACGACCTCGGCGCGCGCCGCTTCCGCCGCGCTCTTGTTGAATTCCATCAGCACCGGACCGCCCGCGCCGTTGTGGGCGAAGGGGTCGTTGATGGTCTGGGCCGGCAGGTCGCGGTCGAAGCCGTGGCCGGCGCCGGCATAGGTGATGTTGCGGACCGGCGCCGTCTCTTGGGCGGCCAGCGTGGCCGCCAGTTTCGCGCCGGCGTCGGGATGATCGTAGGTGTCGATGTCGCCGGTCTGGATCAGGATCGGCGCGCCGGTGAGGTCGGTCAGGGCCATGCGCGGATCCGCGGCATAGGCGTAGCAGACAGGGTAGTGGGCGACGTGGGCCTTGAACCCCGCAAGCTCCCCCCGCAACGGATCGGCCCGGCCCTTTGTAGCGCTAAGCAGGGTGACGACCCCACCCCAGGAAAAGCCGAGGATGCCGATGCGCGCTGCGTCGATCTCCGGCTGCTCTCCCATGAACCTCAGGGCCGCGAAGGCGTCGGGCAGGGTCTCCATGGGCGAGCGCGGGCGGCCGGCCGCGCCGCGCGACGTGCTGCGCGCCGCCCACATGTCGATCTCCAGGGTCGCCACACCCGCGGCGTTGAGCGCGCCTGCATAGTACTCGCCGCGCCCATCGACCCCGTCGGAGCCGTGGCAGATCAGGACCGCGCCGACCGGGTCTCCGGCCTCACGCGGCGTGCGCAACAGGCCGGCGACATTGAGGCCGCCGGAGGTGGGAAAGCTTACAAAGGAGGTTCTCAACGACCGGGCTCCACCAGGATTTTCACATGGGCCTCGGGATCGCCGAGGGTGACGAAGGCCTGCGCGACTTCGGACAGACCCACCTTGCCGGTGACCACCCGACTGACGTCGATCACGCCCTCGGAGATCTGGTGCAGGGTGTGGGCGAACTCTTCCGGCGAATAGCCGAACACGAAGGTCAGCTCGATCTCCTTGGTGATGGCGATCGCGGGTTCGATCTTGTCGGTCTCCATGCAGACGCCGGCCACCACGATCTGGCTGCCGGCGGGGCTGGCCTCGATCAGGTGCTGCAGGATGCCGGGCGAGCCGACGCATTCGAAGACCACGGGCTGGCCGAAGGTCTTGCCCATCATGCGGGCCATGCTCTGGGCGGCCCGCGCGGTCGGGACGCCGAAGGCCTCCCAGCGGGCGTGGGGACTTTCGCTGGCCGGGTCGATCACCACGTCTGCGCCCAGCATCTCGGCGGCGGCGCGGCGGCGCGGGGAGTAGTCGGCGGCGATGACCGGGCCGTGGCCCTTGGCCTTCAAGCCCGCGATCACCGCCAGGCCCACCGGCCCGCAGCCGATCACCAGGCTGACGCTGTCCTTGTCCAGCCGGGCCTTGGCGACGGCGTGGGCGCCGACGGCGAAGGGTTCAGTGAGCGCCGCCTGGTCGGTGGGCAGGCCGTTCTTGACCTCCAGCAGCATCATCTCCGACAGGATCATCCGCTCGGCGAAGCCGCCGGGCAGGTTGTTTGAATAGCCAAGAAGTTCGACGCCGGTCCCGGTGATGGTGGCAGGCACGCTGACAACGCGGGTTCCGGGTTTCAGCAGGCCTGTGGTCCCAGGCCCGTGTTCCAGGATCTCGGCGCAGAACTCGTGGCCGAACACCGTGTCGGCCGTGGGGTCGAAGCCGCCGCCCATCGCGCCGCCATCCCCGCCGCTGGCGCGCCGCGTGGTCTCGATCATGTGTTCCATGTGGTGCAGGGCGTGCAGGTCCGAACCGCAGATCCCGCAGGCCAGGGTCTTGACCAGGACCTGGCCTGCCCTGGGCGTGAGCTCTTCGATCTCATCGCAGACCAGCTGCTTGTTGCGGCGGATGACGGCGCGCATGGCGTTCCCTCCCAGGGTTTGGGACAGCTTGCGGGGGGCGCGTGGGGATTTCCAGCCTGTCGTCGCGGAATGCGGGCCGCCTTGCCCGGCGGGGCGCAATC
>JAZKFM010000254.1:0-2820 GCA_040386415.1 Pseudomonadota bacterium | reverse complement strand
GATTTCCAGCCTGTCGTCGCGGAATGCGGGCCGCCTTGCCCGGCGGGGCGCAATCCCCTAACCCTCCGCCCTTGAATCGAAGTGGCGCCAACGCGCGCCGAAGGGAGCCCCAGATGAGCCTCGCCTTTCTCTTTCCCGGCCAGGGCAGCCAGGCCGTGGGCATGGGCGCCGACCTCGCCGAAGCCTTCGCCAGCGCGCGCGAAGTGTTCCAGGAGGTCGACGACGCCCTTGGCCAGAAGCTGTTCAAGCTGATGAAGGAGGGGCCGGAGGACCAGCTCACCCTGACCGAGAACGCCCAACCCGCCCTGATGGCCGTCAGCCTGGCGGTCAGCCGGACCCTGGAGAAGGAATTCAAGATCGGCGTCGACAAGGCCGCCTTCGTGGCCGGCCACTCGCTGGGTGAGTACTCGGCGCTGGCCGCCGCCGGCGCCATCAGCCTGGCCGACACCGCGCGCCTGCTGAAGCTGCGCGGCCAGGCCATGCAAAGAGCCGTGCCGGTGGGCGAGGGGGCCATGGCCTCCCTGATCGGTCCCAAGAGCGATGTGGCGCTCGCCGAAGAAGCCGCCAAGGCGGGCTCG
The DNA here is from genome assembly GCA_040386415.1 of Pseudomonadota bacterium. GTDB lineage: Bacteria > Pseudomonadota > Alphaproteobacteria > Caulobacterales > Caulobacteraceae > Phenylobacterium. Next base: position 2,242 of record JAZKFM010000254.1, on the reverse strand, counting down.
GCCTTCGGGGTCTGCGTCGTCGCCAACGACAACAACAACGGCAATGTGGTGATCTCCGGGGCCAAGGCCGCGGTCGACGCCGCCATCGAAAAGGCCAAGGAGCTGGGGGCCCGCGCCATCCCGCTGAACGTCTCGGCGCCCTTCCACTGCCCCCTCATGCAGCCAGCCGCAGACGAGATGGCGAAAGCCTTGGGGGCCGCAACCATCCTGGCGCCCCGCGCGCCGCTGGTGGCCAACATCACCGCCCGACCGACGCTGGACCCGGAAGAGATCCGCCGCCTGCTGGTGGAACAGGTCACCGGGCGCGTCCGTTGGCGCGAGAGCATGATCTGGCTGGTGGAGGAGGGCGGGGTGACCCGCTTCGCCGAGGCCGGGTCTGGCAAGGTCCTGTCGGGCATGGCCAAGCGCATCGCGCCCGACGCCGAGGCCACGCCGCTGAATACGCCTGCCGACCTTGAAGCCTTCGCGAGCAGCCTCTGATGTTCGACCTGACTGGAAAGACCGCCCTGATCACCGGCGCCACCGGCGGCATCGGCGCCCACATCGCCCGGGCCCTGCACGCCCAGGGCGCCCACGTGGTGCTGTCGGGGACCCGCGAGCCGGTCCTGGCCGAGCTGGCCAAGGAACTCGGCGAGCGCACCTCCATCGCCCCGGCCAACCTGGCCGACGCCGAATCAGTGGATGGCCTGATCGCCAAGGCCGAGGAGGCCGCAGGCAGCCCGCTGGACATCCTGGTGGCCAACGCCGGAATCACCAAGGACGGCCTGCTGATGCGCATGAAGGACGAGGACTGGGAGTCCGTCCTGAAGGTGAACCTGGAGAGCTACTTCCGACTCAGCCGGGCGGCCATGCGCGGGATGATGAAGCGCCGGGCGGGCCGGATCATCGGCATCACCTCGGTCGTGGGGGTGATGGGCAACCCCGGCCAGGCCAATTACGCGGCCTCCAAGGCCGGAATGATCGGGTTTTCCAAGGCCCTGGCCCAGGAGGTCGCGACCCGCGGGATCACGGTCAATTGCGTGGCGCCGGGCTTCATTGAGAGTCCCATGACCGACGCCCTGAACGAGGCCCAGAAGGGCCAGATCCTGTCGACAATCCCCGCCGGCCGCCTGGGTTTGGGGAGCGATGTGGCCGCGGCGTGCGTTTATCTGGCCAGCGATGAGGCCGCTTACATGACGGGGCAGACCCTGCATGTGAACGGCGGCATGGCGATGATCTAACCTGTTGGCCTCCGCCAACTGAACATGCTACGGCCACGCCCGAAGCGGTTGGGCCAAGGCCGAAATCGAAGCTCCGTACCGGTTGACAACATGTCGGCGGTCACGGATGGATCAAGTGACTAATTGAGGAACTAAACCTGATGTCCGACATCCTCGAGCGCGTGCGTAAGATCGTCATCGAACACCTCGACGCCGATCCGGAGAAGGTCACCGAGAAGGCGAGCTTCATCGACGATCTGGGCGCCGACAGCCTCGACAACGTCGAACTGGTGATGGCCTTCGAAGAAGAATTCGATATCGAGATCCCCGACGACGCGGCGGAGCACATCCAGACCGTCGGCGACGCGGTGAAGTTCATCGGAGAGCGTCTGGGCGCCTAAGGCCCAGAGTTCGTTCAAGATTTGACCGCCGCGACGCTCATATGAGCCGCGGCGGTCTGCGTTTTGGAGCCCCGCTATGCGTCGAGTCGTGGTCACCGGCATCGGTCTGCTGACCCCCTTGGGGCAGGGGACCGAGCACACCTGGAAGGCGCTCCTCGAGGGCAAGTCCGGCGCAGGCCGGATCACCACCTTCGATCCGGCCGACTATGGCTGTCAGGTGGCCTTCGAGGTCCCGCGCGTTGACGGACGCGGCGGCGGCGGCCCCGACGTGGCGGGCTCCTTCGATCCCGACCAGACCATGAGCGCCCGCGACCAGCGCCGGGTGGACGACTTCATCCTCTACGCCATGGCCGCGGCCGACGAGGCGGTGAAGGATTCGGGCTGGGTTCCCGAGACCGAGGAAGACAAGCAGCGCACCGGGGTCATCATCGGCTCCGGCATCGGCGGCCTGGCCACCATCGAGAAGAACGCCATCGAGCTGCACGAGAAGGGGCCGCGCCGCATCGGCCCGTTCTTCATCCCGTCGGCCCTGATCAACCTGGCCTCGGGTCAGATCTCGATCCGTCACGGGCTGAAAGGTCCGAACCATGCGGTGGTGACGGCCTGCGCCTCCGGCGTCCATGCCATCGGCGATGCGGCGCG
>JAZKFM010000253.1:0-2683 GCA_040386415.1 Pseudomonadota bacterium | reverse complement strand
GGCCACCACCAGGGTCCGGGTCAGCGCCAGCCACAGGGCGCCGGAGGGCCGCAGCATGGCGTCGGCGCCGCCCACCCGGGTGCGCAGGGAGCCGCAGGGGCTGTCGGAAAAATCGTAGGTGAAGCGGGTCACTGCAGGGCCTCGGCGATCAGATCTTCCTCGGCCTCGGCCAGGATCATCTCATAGGCCTGTCCCGGCGACCGCTCCTTGCCGATCTCAAGCAGGATCGGCACCGAGAAGGGGGACAGGTGGTCCAGGGCCGCATGGCGGATGCGCCCCTTGATCCGCGCCAGCATAGTCCCCAGCCGGGCCACGTCGATCAGCCCGGTCGCCGCATCCTCCCGGGCGCAGCGCAGCAGCAGGTGGTCCGGCTGGTGGCGGCGCAGCACGTCGTAGATGAGGTCGGTGGAGAAGGTCACTTGCCGTCCGGACTTCTGCTGCTCGCCTGGGAATCGCCGCTCGATGAGGCCTGAGATGATCGCACAGCCCTTGAAGGCGCGCTTCATCATGAAGCTCTCCGACAACCAGGATTCCAGGTCGTCGCCGAGCATGTCCTGGGCGAACAGTTCGTCGAAATCGAGTCCGTCCAGCGGGTTCAGCGCCCAGACCGCCACCGCATAGTCGTTGCAGACAAACCCCAGGGGCGCGGCGCCCATCCGCTCCAGCCGCCTCGTCAGCAGCATGGCCAGCGTCGTGTGGGCCAGGCGGCCCTCGAAGGGGTAGCAGACGATGAAGTGGCGCTTCCCACGCGGGAAGGTCTCCAGCAGCAGTTCGTCTTCCTTCACGATCAGCGAGCGGTCCTTCTGGATCTCAAGCCATTCGCGCACGTCATTGGGCAGCACCTCCCAGTGGGTCTCGTCGAACATCAGCTCGCGGACGCGCTTGGCCAGGAAGGTGGACAGGGCGAACTTCGAGCCGCCCCAGGACGGCATCTTCGGGTCCTTGCCCATAGCCGGCCGCACCAGGACGTCCAGCCCGGTCACCGCCGCCAGCGACCAGACCTGGCCCGCGAAGATGAAGGTGTCGCCGGGCTCCAGCATCTCCACATAGCCTTCCTCCACCTCACCGATCTTGCGGCCGCCGGTCAGGCGCTTGCCCATGGCGATGCGCACGGCCAGCACCGCGGGCGAGAGGATGGCGCCGACATTCATCCGGTGACGCTGGGCGGTCGCCTGGTCGCGCACCCGCCACAGGCCGTCCTGGCCCTTCACGATCCGGCGGAAGCGGTCATAGGTCTTCAGCGCGTAGCCGCCGGTGGAGACGAAATCGACCACGGCCTCGAAGTCCTCCCAGGCTAGGTCGCGATAGGGGCCGGCGGTGACCAGTTCGTCATAGAGCTTCAGCAGGTCGAAGGGCTCGGAACAGGCGCAGCCCATGACGTGCTGGGCCAGGACGTCCAGCGCCCCGGTGCGGGCCGGGTCGCCGTCGAACCTGTTCTCGGCGATGGCCTCGCGGGCCGCCTGGCACTCCAGCATCTCGAAACGGTTGGCCGGCACGAACAGCGCCCGGCTCGGCTCGTCCAGCCGGTGATTGGCCCGCCCGATCCGCTGAACCATGCGGCTCGCGCCTTTCGGCGAGGCGAGCTGGATGACGAGGTCCACGTCCCCCCAGTCGATGCCCAGGTCCAGGGTGGAGGTGCAGACCACCGCGCGCAGTTCGCCCCGCGCCATGGCCGCCTCCACCTTTCGCCTCTGCTCGGCGGCCAGGCTGCCGTGGTGCAGGGCGATGGGCAGGTCATCGTCGTTCAGCTTCCACAGTTCCTGGAAGGCGAACTCCGCCTGGAACCGGGTATTGACGAAGACCAGCGCCGTGCGGGCCTGCTTGATGGCCTCATAGACCTCGGGCATGGCGTGCTGGGCGGTGTGGCCCGCCCACGGCACCCGGCCCTGCGCCAACAGCATGTCGACGATGGGCGCCGCCCCGCCGGGACCCCGCACCAGGTCGACCTGGTTCTCCACCTCGGGCGCCGCGCACCCCAGCCAGCGGCGGATCACGTCGGGATCGTCCACGGTTGCTGAAAGACCCACCCGCCGCATCCTCGGCGCGAAGTTCTGCAGCCGCGCCAGGTCGAGCGCCAGGAGGTCGCCGCGCTTGGAGGCGTGGATCGCGTGGATCTCGTCGACGATCACGCAGGCCAGGTCCTCGAAATAGAGCCGGGCCCCTTCCCAGGCGCAGAACAGGGCCAGTTGCTCGGGCGTGGTCAGCAGGATGTCCGGCGGCTTGATCCGCTGACGCTGGCGGCGCGCCTGGCCGGTGTCGCCGGTGCGGCTCTCGGCGACGATGGGCAGGCCCATCTGGAGGATCGGCGCCATCAGGTTGCGCTCGACGTCCACCGCCAGCGCCTTCAGCGGCGAGATGTAGAGGGTGTGGATCCCCCGCGGGGTATTGGCCGGCGGCCGCTCGGCCAGCTCGATCAGGCTGGGCAGGAACCCGGCCAGGGTCTTGCCGCCGCCGGTCGGCGCGATCAGCAGGGCGTCGCGCCCGGCGCGGCCCTTGGCGACCATCTCCAGCTGGTGTTCGCGCGCGCTCCAGCCGCGGTCTGCAAACCAGGCCGCGAACCTCGGGGGCAGGAGGGGAGGGGCGGCGCCCGCGTCTTCGGCCATCCCTCGCCCTATAGCATGTTCCCGTTCCGTTTCACGCGCAAAGGCGCCGCGGCGCGCGCCCGGCTTCAAGGACGCCTAGG
>JAZKFM010000252.1:0-4952 GCA_040386415.1 Pseudomonadota bacterium | reverse complement strand
AGCGCGACCACCGCAAGATCGGCCGGGCCATGGACCTCTTCCACCTGCAGGAAGAGGCCAAGGGCATGATCTTCTGGCACCCCAAGGGCTGGACCCTGTTCCGGACGGTGGAGAACTACATCCGCCGCCGCCTGGACCTGGACGGCTATCAGGAGGTCAAGACGCCGCAGATCATGGATCGCGGGCTCTGGGAGCGTTCCGGGCACTGGGAAAAGTTCGGCGCCAACATGTTCGTCTGCGAAACGACGGAAGGCGAAGAGCTGGCCGTTAAACCGATGAACTGTCCGGGACACATCCAGATCTTCAACGTCGGGCAAAAGAGCTATCGGGACCTGCCGCTGCGGCTCGCCGAGTTCGGGGCCTGCCACCGCTATGAGCCGTCGGGCGCCCTGCACGGCATCATGCGCTTGCGCGCCTTCACCCAGGACGACGCTCACATCTTCTGCCGCGAGGATCAGATCGAGGAGGAGACGACCAAGTTCGTCCGCCTGCTGAACTCGGTCTATTCCGACTTCGGCGTGCACCTGGACAGCGTCAAGCTGGCCCTGCGTCCCGACCTGCGGGCCGGCACCGACGAGATCTGGGACATCGCCGAGGACAAGCTTGATCGCGCCGCCCGCCAGGCGGTGAACATCGAGATCGAGCGGATGCCGGGCGAGGGGGCTTTCTACGGCCCCAAGCTCGAATTCCACCTCCGCGACGCCATCGGCCGGACGTGGCAGTGCGGCACCCTGCAACTCGACTTCGTCCTGCCCGAGCGGCTGGACGCGGAATACACCGCCGAGGACGGCTCCAAGCAGCGGCCGGTGGTCCTGCACCGTGCGGTGTTCGGGGCCGTGGAACGCTTCCTGGGCATCCTGATCGAGAATCACGCCGGCGCTTTCCCGCTCTGGCTGGCCCCCACCCAGGTGGTGGTCGCCACAATTACGTCCGACGCGGATGATTATGCCTTGGCGGTCGCCCAGGAATTGCGTGCGGCGGGCCTGCGGGTCGAGACCGATCTTCGCAACGAGAAGATCAACTACAAGATTCGTGAGCACAGTCTCGCCAAGGCCCCGGTGATCGCCGTGGTCGGAAGGCGCGAGGCTGAGGAGGGCAAGGTGGCGTTGCGGCGGTTCGGATCGGATGGACAGGAAATCCTTTCGCTCGCTCAAGCCGCGAAGACTCTTGCCTTGGAGGCCTTAGCGCCCGATGTTGCCCGTTCCACCACGGCGGCGGCTTCGGCTTCGCCCCGTGAACCGGTCGGGGCCAGGGAGGCTGGATGAACGGCATCGCCGCACCGATCGTCGCCTTCGAACCCGCGCCAACGCCTGATTTTGTAAGGGCGCGCCGCAAGGTGTCGGTGGTCATGGTCGTTTACATGACCGGTGCGGCGCTGGAGGAAAGTGTCGCCTGCGTGCTGGCTGATCCCGCCGTCGATGAGTTTGTCATCGTCGACAACGGTTCGACCCCCACGGAGGCGGCGCGCCTCGGCGACCTCGCCGAGCGTGAACGCCGCGTGGTCTTGATCAGCGGTCAGGGCAATGTGGGCTTCGCGCGCGGCGCAAACCTGGGGGCCCGGGCCTCCAGGGGCGAGGTGATCGTCTTCCTCAATCCCGACGCCTTCCTGCAGCCGGACTGCGTCACCGAACTGGTGCGCGCCACCGAGGGCCGTCCGGTCCCCTGCATCGTCGGCGGCCGCGTGCTGAACACCGACCGCACCGAGCAGCGCGGCGCCCGCCGGGGCGACATCACCCCGATCAGCGCCCTGATGAGCCTCAGCCACCTCTCCAGGCATGTTCCGGCCTGGAGCCGGTACGAGGTGCACTGGGAAAACGACGCGGCGCCCGACTCGGTGGCCGCCATCCCCACGATCTCCGGCGCCTGCTTCGCCATGCGCCGCGAGGACTTCGACGCCGTCCAGGGTTTCGACGAGGGCTATTTCCTGCACGTCGAGGACGTGGACCTGTGCTGGCGGGTGCGCCGCGCCGGCGGCATCGTGCTGTTCCAACCGAAGGCCGAGGTCATCCACCTGGGCCACACCAGCCACGCCAGCCCCATCAAGGTGGAGTTCCACAAGGGCGTCGGCCTGGCCCGCTACTTCCGCAAGCGGGCGGAGAACATTTCCGAGACCCTGCTGGCCTGGCTGCTCTCCCCGATCATCGTCTGCACCGCTGTCGCGCGGCCCGTCATGTGGCGCGTGCGCGGCCGAGCGACCTAGGCGCCTCAGGCGGGGAACAGCCCGGCCCGCGCCACCGACGAGGTCGGTGGCTTTCCCAACAGGCCCGACACCCATCTGGCCGTGCTGATCAGGGCCGGCAGGTCGTAGCCGGTGGAGAACCCCGCGCGCTCCAGCATGTAGACCAGGTCCTCGGTGCCGATATTCCCTGTGGCGTCCGGCGCGAAGGGACAGCCCCCCAGACCGCCGCAGCTCGCATCCAGGATATCGACGCCGGCCTCGACGCCGGCATAGGCGTTGGCCAGGCCGGTATTGCGGGTGTCGTGGAAGTGCAGGCGCAGCTTCTTGGTCCCGATCACCGGCTTTACCGCCTCGACGCGGGCCCGCACGGTCCACGGGTCGGCCACGCCGATGGTGTCGGCGAGGGCGATCTCGGCGATGTTCAGGCGCGCGGCCTCGCGGGCCAGGGCCACCACCTGGTCCTGGCTGACCTCTCCGTCGAAGGGGCAGCCGAAGGCGACGGAAAAGGTGACGCTGATCGGCGGCCCGCCCTCGGCGTCACGGCGCGCGGCGATGGCCGCCAGGGCCGCCATCTGCTCGGCGCTGCTGGCCCCCTGGTTGCGGATGCCGAAACCGTCGGTGGCGCAGACCACCACATTGGCCTCGTCGCAGTTGGCGGCCACAGCCCGCTCCCAGCCCTTCATGTTCAGCACCAGGCCGATGCGGGACCGTCCGGCGGCGGTGGGCAGGCCCTCCATCACCGCCTCGGCGCCGGCCATCTGGGGCACGCGCTTGGGATTGACGAAGGACACCGTCTCCATCCGCTTCGCGCCCGCGGCCTCCAGCCGGGCGATGAAGGCCAGCTTCTGGTCGACATCGAGCAGGGCCTTCTCGTTCTGCAGGCCGTCGCGTGGGCCGACCTCGACAATCTCGATGAAGCGGCTCATGGCGCGGCCTCCTGAGGCGTGGGCGGCGGGGCGTAGATGCGCAGGGTGGTCTCGTCGCCGTTGGAATAGTCCAGGCCGCTGACCTCGCCGATCTGGCGCGGCTTCAGCCCGCGCGCCTTGATGGCGGACTCGAAGGCCTTTTGCTCGCGGCTCTCCACCACGGCGGGGCGATTGTCGGCCAGGGCCTCGGCGGCCTGGTCGGGGCCACCCAGGTCGGTGGGGGTGCCGAGCGCGAAGACCAGGCTCGGCTCCGCATAGCCGGCCACCGCGACGGGCGCGGGCGCGATCCCCTGGCGGGGCAGCAGTCGGGCCGTGGCCAGGGCCTGCTCGGTGCGTTGCGAAATCCACAGCGGCTCCAGCCGGGGCGCGAAGGCCGCCGCCAGGGCGGCATGGCCTAGGATGCCCAGGGCGCAGGCGGTGACCAGGGCGGTGGCCGCCCGGCCCCGCATCAGCAGGTAGGCGCCGGCCAGCCCCGCCGCCGCCAGCAGGGCGCCGGTGACCAGGGCCGTAGGGAGGTCGGAGGCGTCGCCGTACTCAGCCATCAGATAGCCCACCCCGCCCGCCAGGAGCAGGCCCACCAGGGCCGACAGGCCGGCCCCGGCCCAGCGCACGCGGCCCCCCAGGGTCTCGCGCAGGGCGGCCGCGGCCAGCCAGGCCAGGGCGCCAAAGGTGGGCAGGGTGTAGTGGACCAGCTTGGTGGGGGTCAGCTCGAAGACCAGGAAGGCCGGGACCAGCCAGGCCAGGGCGAATCGCACACCGGGCTCGGCGCGGTTGCGCCAACCGAACACCAGGGCTGCGGGGAGCAGGAGGGCTGCGGGGAAGAACAGCAGCGGGGTGGCCAGGGTGTGATAGCCGGGGGGCGCGCCGTGGCTCTCCTGGCCGCCCGCCAGCTTGGGCGCCAGGTCGCCCACCACCGCGGCGCTCCAGAACCCGCCGTCGGTGGCCACCGTCACCGCCCAGGCCCACGGCCCGATGATCGCGGCGAACAGGATCAGACCCCAGCTCCAGCCCAGGCGGTTCAGCCATGGCGCCTTGCGGTCCCAGATCCACAGGGTCGCGGCGGTGAGGACCACCACCATCAGGCCCACTGGCCCCTTCACCAGCACGGCCACAGAGAGGCCCAGCCAGAACAGCAGCCGCGTCAGCCGCCCGGCGGGCGCGCCGTCGAGACTGCCGGCATAGATCCGCGCCAGGGCGGCCAGGGCCAGGGTGGTTGTCCCCGCCAGCACCGCATCGGTCTTGGCGATGAAGGCCTCGGACGACAACAGCAGGGTCGAGGCGAACAGGCCCCCCGCAAGCAGGCCGGTGGGCCCGCCGAAGAAAGCCGCCGCGCCCCAGGCGCAGGCCGCGGCCGCGAGCATCGCCCCGAGGAGGGAGGGAATCCGGTAGGCCCAGATGTCCCGCGCCTCGGACTGGGACAGCAGGGCCACCGATCCGGCCTGCATCCAGTAGATGCCCACCGGCTTCTTGAACCGCGGCTCGTCCTGGAAGCGGATCACCACGAAGTCGCCGGTCTCCAGCATCTGGGCCGTCGCCTGGGCGAAGCGTGATTCGTCGCGATCCAGCGGCGGCACGGCGAAGACGCCGGGCAGGCCCGCCAGGAAGGCGATCAGGGCGGCCAGGGCCGGCCCACGCCAACCCCGGCTCCAACGTTCGATGAAGCCGTCCAGAGTCATGAGCGCTTGAATAGCACGATCCTTCCAGGCGCCGACTTTTCCGGTAAGGAGAGGACATGGCCATATCCGCAGCCTCAGCGCCCGACATCTCCGTGGTGGTTCCCGTCTTTGACGAGGAGGGGGCCGCGCCCGGCCTGGCGCGGGAGATCGCCGCCGCCATCGAGGGCCGCA
>JAZKFM010000251.1:11150-11969 GCA_040386415.1 Pseudomonadota bacterium | reverse complement strand
GTAGCCGCCGGCGTCGCCCTCGGTGGCCGAGTCCAGCTCGACCTTCCAGCCGCGGGTGGCGGCGTAGCGGGAGTACATGCGGAACAGGTCGCCGGCGAACAGGGCCGCCTCGTCGCCGCCGGTGCCGGCGCGGACCTCGAGAATCGCCGAGGCGTTCTCGTCCTTGTCCTTGGGGGCCAGCAGCAGGGCGACCTCGTGCTCCAGGGCGGGCAGCTTGTCGCTGAGGATCTGCAGTTCGTCCCGGGCCATGGCCGCCATCTCGGGGTCGCCGGACGCCGCCATCTCCTCCAGCTCGGGCCCCTCGGAGCGGACGCGGGCGAGCGTCATGACCGCGTCGGCCACGGGCTTGAGCTCGGCGTGCTCCTTGGACAGGCGCACGATCTCCTGGCCGTCGGTGGCGGCGCCCATGCGGGCCTCGATCTCGCGGAAGCGGTCGAGAACCTGGTCGAGTCTGGCTTGGGGGAGGCGCACGGAGGGATCACCGGGAAGAAACGGAGGCTTCCTCTACCCCCCCGCCGCCGCCTTGCCAAACTTCTGATGACGGCGGCTCGCGCGAGACGCGAGCTGACCTTGCCAAGCTGACGCTTTGATGGTCGTTAACCATGATCATGGGGGCATGTCGTTCAGGTTGTTTCAGGCGTCGCGCTGGCGGGCGCGGGGAGAGCGACGGTGAGTGATCACCCCGCGCCTCCGGCCGCTGGCGCGCACCCGCAGCCGGCCATCTGCCGCTGCGGCTTTGGCGGTTTCGCCCAGCCGATGGTGATCTGCGCCTGTCCGGTTCAGTCGCCCGCGCCACCCAAGCCGGAGCCGCCCAAGAAG
>JAZKFM010000251.1:5213-11140 GCA_040386415.1 Pseudomonadota bacterium | reverse complement strand
CCCACCGCCGACCTTCAGCGACCAGGTGCCTGAGGCCTTCACCAAGGGGTTCAAGGACATCTGGGCCGGGGTCGCCGCCGGCCGCTCGCCGGTGGGCCTGATCGCCGACTGCCGCATGCTGCTGGCCGTCCTGCTCACCGAACTGGAGCGCCGCGCCGGCGTCTCGGCCCCCAGTCGCGGCTGGTTCGGCGGCGCGCCCCAGTCCGGCATGAGGGCCAAGATCGATTCGCTGGTGGCCCGGCACGTCCTGCTGAAGGGCGTGGCTGATCTCGCCCGGCGGATTTCCCAGCTGGAGCCGGGCTCGGAGGTCAACGCCCTCTATCCCATGGGCGATCCGGCCCAGGCCCGGGACTACATGAACCTCATCTGGCAGGTGGCCGACCAGGGATTCGAACAGGACCGCTGGAGCCGCACCGGAGAAGCCCCCCTGCGTGTGGCGCCGCCCGCAAAGGACGGCCATTGAGGGAGATGTTCGCCTTACACCCAATCTGGGCGCAGAAGGTTCGCCTACTGAGAGTTGCCGGGTTTCGCGACGCAGGACCCGCGCCTATGGTCACCCCATGCCGTCGATCCTAGAGCCCGAAAAAAGAAGGCCGCGCCGGACCACATCCCGCAAGGGCGTGGACCCCATGGTCGGCGAGATCGCCGAGGCCCTGCTGCATCTCGGCGGCTCGGCCCACCGCGACCGCGTGCTCGAAGTCCTGGCCCTGAACCGCGCGTCCGAGGGCGAGGTGCAGCTCAGCCTGCGGGCCCGCGCCGTGGCGGCCTTCGACGCCCATTCGGGTTCCGATCGTGACAGCCGCGGCGTGCGCCCGCTGTTCCGCAGGCCCTTCGGTCCCGGCTCCCACCGCTGGGCCCTGACGGCCGAGGCCGAGGCCTTCCTGCGCGCCGGCGGCGCCGCCCGCGACGTGGCGGCCTCCGCCAGCCTTTAACACCCGCTCGTCGCGGCCTTCGCCGGGATGAGCGGAGTGGTTAAGCCACCGCTTCCTTCAGCTCCACACCGTCGTCGCTCAGATCGACCCCGATTCGCCGAAGCTGGATGAACAGCCGGCGCAGGTTCAGGAAGCTCGCCCGGGTCAGCCGGGTCATCTTCTCGCTGGCCATGATATGGGTCGGGACGATCAGGCCGCCGTCCACCCGCACCAACAGGCCCTGCTCGATCAGGCCCTTCACCTTGCGCCGCACCGTCTCGTTGGGAATACCCAGGGTGGCGGCCAGGGCGACGCCGGTCACCGGGCGTCGGAGTTCGTCTGGGGGCAGCCGCTCCAGGGTCGCCAACTGGGCGGTGGATTCGGGATTGGTCGCCAGGTGGCCGACATTGGCCTCCACCACAGCGGCGAAGACCAGGGCCGCAGTGATGTCGCCGTCATACTCGCGATTGACCATCTCGACGGCCCGCAGGATGGCCCCGATCGCCATGCGGACCGCGACGCGTTCCCTCAGTTCACTGTCCACCATCAGGCCCCGTTCCAGGCGGCGAGCGCCGCTGACGAGCCCCATTATGGTGACGCTTGACGGGAGCGCGATGGCCCCAACCCCTAGATTGGGGGGTTTTGACAATGGTTTACATTCGCGGGGCCCGCCCACGAAAAGGGCGGGCCGACCTAGGTCGACCCGCCCTCCGAGATTGCAGCGCTCGTGAGAGCGACTTTGAACCTTAAGCGCGAACGCCGGTCAGCGGCGCATTGCCGAAGGCGCCGAGCTTCACATTGCCCGACATGCTGTCGCCCGAAACCGTGGCTTCGAATTCCAGCGTCATGGGCATGGGCGAGGTGATGGAGGTGGACCAGGTCAGCTTGTCGCCGTCGACCTTGCCTTCGATGGCCTGCTCACCGGCCGGGGTTTGGGTGGTCCCGGTGAAGGCGCCGCCGTCCGTCTTGATAGAGGCCGTAACCGTCTGCGCGCCCATGGGCGAGTTGATGGTGATCTTCCAGTTGCCGTCAGCGGACATGGTGTCCCTCCCTTATGGTGGCCGGCACCTAACCAAGGCTATCGCCGGGGCGCAAGTGGTGACCCCGGCGTCAACTTTGAATTATTCGCGAACCTGCTCGCTAGTCTTCGTCGCCGAAGGAGAAACCGGCTCCGCGCAAGGCGCTGACGAGGCTCAAGACGCGGGCATAGATCTCGTTGTCGCCGTCCATCATCTCCGGCCGGGTGAACACCGCCGAGGGGACCACCTAGCGGTCGGTGAGCCACCAGCCTCTCCGCATCGCGGGTGACGATGCACAGCTTGTCGGCCAGGGCCGCCTCGGAGATCGGCCGTCCCTGGCTGTCGGGCGGGATGTCGGTCAGCCTACTCGGCGGCTTCCAGCAGCCTGGCGGCGTCCAGTTCTGCGGCCTTGGCCTCGACCAGCTGGACGATGTGCTCGACCATCTGATCGTTGTCCATCTTGTGGTCGGGCTTGCCCGCCACATAGACCATCCCCGCGCCCTTGCCGCCGCCGGTGAAGCCGACGTCGGTCATCAGGGCCTCGCCCGGGCCGTTCACCACGCAGCCGATGATCGACAGGCTCATGGGGGTGGCGATGTGCGCCAGCCGCGCCTCCAGGGTCTCCACCGTCTTGATGACGTTGAATCCCTGCCGCGCGCAGGAGGGGCAGGCGATGATGTTGATGCCGCGGTGGCGCAGGCCCAGCGACTTCAGCATGTCGAAGCCCACCTTGATCTCCTCCACCGGGTCGGCGGCGAGGCTGACCCGGATGGTGTCGCCGATCCCGGCCCACAGCAGGTTGCCCATGCCGATGGAGGACTTGATGGTGCCTGAACGCAGGCCGCCGGCCTCGGTGACGCCGACGTGCAGCGGACAGTCGATGGCGTCCGCCAGCATCTGGTAGGCGGCCACGGTCATGAAGATGTCCGAGGCCTTCACGCTGATCTTGAACTCGTGGAAGTCGTGGTCCTGCAGGATGCGGGCGTGGTCCAGGGCGCTCTCCACCATCGCCTCGGGGCAGGGCTCGCCGTACTTCTCCAGCAGGTGGGGCTCCAGGCTCCCGGCGTTGACGCCGATGCGCATGGAACAGCCGTGGTCGCGGGCCGCCTGGATGACTTCCCGCACCCGGTCCGGCCTGCCGATATTGCCCGGATTGATCCGCAGGCAGGCGGCGCCGGCCTTGGCCGCCTCGATGCCGCGTTTGTAGTGGAAATGGATGTCGGCCACGATCGGGACCTTCGAGGCCTTCACGATGGTGGACAACGCCGCCGTGGACTCCACGTCGGGGCAGGAGACGCGCACGATGTCGGCCCCGGCCTCCTCCAGCTCGCGGATCTGGCCGATGGTCGCGTTGGCGTCGGCCGTCAGGGTGTTGGTCATCGACTGCACGGTGATCGGCGCGTCGCCGCCGACCTCCACATTCCCCACCCGGATCTTGCGCGAGGGCCGGCGCGTGATGGCGCGCCACGGACGGAGATGGGTGTGATCGTGACCGGTCATGATGTTGGGGAAAATAGGCTCCTCGCCGCGAAATCCCAAGCCCTGCGTGGCGCCTCGGCGATCATGGGGGCATGACCGCGAGGCGACGATCCGCAATCCCGCTGCTGCTGGCGGCCGGATGCCCTGTCCTGTTGACGCGTGTCGAGATCCCCTGAGGGACTATTCCGCCGGCGCCGCCAGCTTGGAGACCAGGGTCTGGGGCGCGGGCAGCAGGCCCTTGCTCTGGCCGGCCACGAACACCTGGACCGCCGACGGGTCGGCGACGTCCACCGTCAGGCCCTTGAGCATCGGCGCGCGGTAGGCTTCCCCTGCCGCGAGCTGGCGGGCGAAATAGACCGAACCATCAGCGCCGCGCACGATCAGCGAGGTGGGCCGGCGCACCTGCAGGGTGACCACCGAGCCGGCCGCCGGAGCGCCGTAGACCGGGCCCGCCGGAACGAAGGTGGCTGAGAGCGGCGTGCCCGAAACGGCGGGGACCACGGTTTCCGGATTGGCCTTGGCCAGCCGGGCCGCGTCGTCGGCGGCCTTGCTGGAGCCGTCGCCGGCGGTGGCGGCTTCCAGGCCCGGGGTTTCGTAGGGCGTGGGGGTGGTGGATTCCACGGGCGCGGGCAGGGGCGCGCCGAGCGCCACCGGGCCGCCGGGGGGCGCAGGCGCGGGCAGGCCGACCGCGGAGGCTTCCGGGGCGTTCGCCGCCGGCGGGGCCTGCTCGTTCATGGCCCGCTGGGCGATGTTCCACATGACGATGGCGCCGACGATCAGCAGGCCGACGATGACGATCGCCATGACCCGCGGGTCGCCGTCGCGCCGCACGCCGACCGGCGCGCGCAGGGGTTCGTCGGGCGCCGGCTCGTCTAGCTTGAAGCGCTCGACCGCGGCCTCGCCGTCCATGCCGAGCGCGTTGGCGTAGGCCCGCACATAGCCGATGGTGAAGGGGCGCGAGGGCAGTTCGTCCAGGCGCATCTCTTCGATCGCCGCCAGATAGGCGCGGCGGATGCGCGTGGAGTCGGCCACGTCCTGCAGCGTCAGGCCGCGAAACTCGCGAGCCGACTTCAAGGCCGCGCCGATGTCAGGTCCGGTGTCCATGGTGGGCATGTAGGAGTCCGCGAGACCGGGATCGCGATCCCCGTCCGCTCGCAAATTCAGATTTGTAACCCCGCCAGTATCGAGAGGCATGGCTACCTGACACCCCACTGTTTGACCGCGGCTTAATTTCGCGGTTGCGCCCCGCTCCGCCTAAGTGCGGAGTTGTTAATACAACAGACTAGGTATCACGCTAGACTACGGAATTCAATGCGTTATTTGGTCACTCATGGTTAACTCGCGTCTCAGGCGAGACGCGAAAGCTTGGCCGTTATTTTGCGTCATCTGGCGCCGCCTGCGCCAATTTGGGACAGTCGCGCCGGACCGCGGCGTGGCCGCGTTCCCTCACCTGCCGCATATCGCGACGAACTTGCCGCCTTGCGCCTGGGTTCGGGGACGGATCGTCTATAACAGGCGCCAAGCAGGGGGAAGTCCAGGATGCGCGCCGATGAGGTTTCCCGAAACAACCAGACGGGCTGGGACCGCCGCGTCGAAGAACAGGACGTCTGGACCCGACCGGTTTCACCTGAGGCGGTCGGCCGCGCCCGCCAGGGTGACTGGTCGGTGGTCCTGACGCCTCACATCCCAGTGCCCCGCGACTGGTTCGGCCAGGTCGAGGGCCGAGACATCCTGGCCCTGGCGTCGGGCGGCGGCCAGCAGGGGCCGATCCTGGCGGCGGCCGGCGCGCGGGTGACCGTGTTCGACGCCTCGGAGCGTCAGCTCTCCCAGGATCAGGCGGTGGCGGCGCGCGACGGGCTCGCCCTGACCACGCGTCAGGGCTTCATGCACGACCTGTCGGTCTTCGCCGACGCCAGCTTCGACCTGATCTTCCACCCGTTGTCGAACTGCTTCGCGCCCGATATCCTGCCGGTGTGGCGCGAGTGCTTCCGGTTGCTGCGGCCGGGCGGGGCGCTGCTGGCGGGCTTCATGAACCCGATGGTCTACGTGTTCGACGCCGCCGCGGAGGACCGCGGGGAGCTGATCGTCAGGCACGCCCTGCCCTATGCCGACATCACCCACCTGCCGCCCGACGAACTGGAGCGCCGGTTGGCCCGCGACCACACCGTGGAGTTCAGCCATACGCTGGAGGCGCAGATCGGCGGCCAGCTGCAGGCCGGCTTCGTCCTGACCCACATGTTCGAGGACCGCGACGGCGGCGCGCCCACGAACCTACGCTCCACCTACTTCCCCACCTGCATGGCGACGCGGGCGGTCAAGAGCCCAAACACATAACAGCCGTCATCCCCGGGCTTGTCCCGGGGACCCATGATCTCCGTCTCGCCGCGGCGCGCGCGGCGCACGCCACGAATGCTTGCTGCCCCTCGGAGATCATGGGTGGCCGGGACAAGCCCGGCCATGACGATCAGAGGGTTACGCGTTCGCCGTCACGGGCGGCATCTGGTAGGGCGGCGCGTTG